>CAZPQA010000037.1:4188-27697 GCA_964588535.1 uncultured Desulfobacteraceae bacterium | reverse complement strand
CGCTTCCATAAACCCTGTAGACCTCGGTGATTTTCTTGATGGATCTGATGGGCACATCCCGGGTTCCCTCGATATCGAGCCGGCGAACGAAGATTTCCGGCCTGTCCCGCCGGTATACATAGTTGATGACATAAATGTTCAACCCCGGTGTAACGGAAAATTTAAAGCGGGTCACATAATCCGCTCGGGGCCGTTTGCTTCCGTACTGGCTCTCCGCCATGGGGGAAAGGGTCGCGGTGGCAATATGGGTGCCCACGGGCAAGATATTTTCGTAATCCTTCAGGGCCAGGTGGAGTTTCCAGCCTTTTCCGGTTTCAATGGTGGATACCCGTTTGCTGAGGCCCGGTTTACCCCAGATGTATTGAAATCTTAAGCCGGTCTCATCATCGCTGAAAGGAACAAAGTAGTAATCACTCTTTTCGGAAAGGACGTAAGGCTCGAATTTATAGGCCATACCGCCCTGTTCTTTGACAACAACGGTGGCATCTTTGATGATGTAACTGAGCTCCTTCAATGTTTCGTCGCTCTTGACCCGGCTTTGAAGCACCTGTCCGGTGCGGTTGCGCAGCGATCCCACCTTGCTCTCTTTGCGCATGTCGTAAACCATGCCGTCCGCCCGGATTTGCCAGGAGAGGCTCAGATCATCGCAGATGGGCTGGGAGAGGAAGATGACTTTCCCCAGGTTATCCCGTTTGATTTCCTTGATCAATCCTTCCGCACTCTCCAACAGGACATGGGCAAAAAATAGAGTTCCGGACGGGGAAAACCCGAGTTTCCAGGGGGAAGGATTTTCGAATTTGATGGGTTCGATCTGGAGCCACTGATCGTAGGGGGGCTTAACACCCCAGATGTTGATGTCACAGACCGCGTTTGAATTGCCCTCAACGGCAACGCTTCCAAATATGTAGGTATCCGCCTTGAGTCGGTCCAGGATCTGTTCCCTCAGATCCCTGTTTTCTGCAAATCCTTTGGCGGTGATCACCAGCCCCTGTTTTTCAAAATCCCCGGCCGTCAGGAGCTCAAACTGCAAGCCTTGGGCAAAGGCCAGGCGGATTCCCGTTGAAATATACCGGGAGCCTGCGGTGATATTGCCTTCGGAATCCGTGAAGTCAAAAACCGCCACCCGGACTACGGGCCGTTTATCCGAGTCGAAATACCGGGTGGCAATCTGGCTGGTCAATTGAAACGCCAGCTGGTCCATGCCGGCGTTGAGACCGGGCAGGTTGTTTTCCTCGGAGACCGGTGCCGGTGTGGACACACATCCCGCGAAAAACAGAAACAATATCCATTGGATAACTCGTTTCATCTGGTTCTCTCCGTTATTATTCAAATACCTCGTCCGGCAACTCAATCACCTTCGGCTTGTATTTGATGTGCAATTCTTTTTCCAGATAGGGTACATTGACGATGACTTTCTTCTGAACCCCCGATATCTTCCCGACCCGCCCCCCCATGGTGCCGATGGGGGTCCCTTTTTTCAGGATATACCCCATGCCGCTTTCGTCTCTTACCATGGCCCAGCTCTTGTTGCCGTCCTGAATGATGGCCGTGAGGGTCAGCTGGGCCAGGTTCAATTTCTGAAGTTCGGTTCTGGGTTCCCGCATTCGCCGCAGTTTTTCCGCTGCCGCCGCCTTCTCTTTTGCCAGTTTCTTTTCCGCTTCTATTTGTTTCCGCTTTTCCTGTTCTCGCAGAGCGGCCTCATCACGGACTTTCCTCACCAGATAAGACAGAAACGGATCGGGCAGGTTTTTCAGGTCAACGGGCGGCGGAAGGGTATCGTTTCCCGCCTTTAAATCCTTCGGTGGCTGCAGGGGTTTGTATACCACATCGGGCGCCGCATGGACCCCGTCGGGCCAGAGCATGGAGAACACCAAGATTCCCAGGGCAATGGAGAGAAAGCGCACTGGCCTGGTTGTTCTATTTTTTCTTTTTCTTCTTCTGCTCTTTTTTGACATCTTCTTCACTTTTAAAACGATAGGTAATGGCCGTGCACCGGGTCAAGAGTTGTGTTGACAAAGGCTTATCCGGCTTTATACTGATGTTCAAAATATTGACAATACGATCCATACGCCCCACCCGGTCAAAAAAATCCAGGACGTTTCGGTATTCGCCCCGAACTTCCATGGAAACGGGAATTTCCATGTAAAAATCCTTGGGTTTTTCCGGCTGCGGGCTGAACAGCCGGAACTCCAGTTTGGCATCCAAACCCTGCTGCGAAATGTTCTTGAGAAGGTTTGGAATCTCACGTTTGTCGGGCAGGAGCCTGGCGGCCTCTTGAAAACGCTTCTGTACCTTTGCGTATTCATCTCTGAATTTCTGCAAACTTCTGGCGCGGATCTTAACGATCCTCAACTGTTGTTCCAAACGATCCACGCTATCTTTCGCATTGGCAATTTCTTCGGATTTGGGCATGTAGTCCAGTGCATAAAAGCCCCCCCCGAAGAGGATCAGACTACCAATAAAAATCAAAATGCGGTGGGTCCGTTTGATTTTTCCTGCTTTTTCAAAAAGACCCTTCCCTAGAGATTGCCAGTTTATGGAGGGCAACTTTGGCATATGACCTTATCGCCTCCCTTTGCCTTTTTTCGGCTTGGCTTTGGGTTCGGGCTTGGCTTCCGCATAGGCGGTTTTGCAGGTAAGGACAAAATTGGAGGCCCTGCGCTTGCGTTCCGGAAAGAACTTCAGGGTGGTGCGGTCCAGGTCAACCGAGCTAATGTGGGGTGCCTTTTCAAGTTGGGTCATAAAAAGCGCCACCGTATGGTTGTCCATGGCGGTTCCCTGAAGGGTTAACCGGCCGCTGGTTTCCAGGACGCTGTTCAACCACAATCGATCCAGGGGAACCGCGCGCGCAATTTCAACCAGCAGCAGAACCGGGCCAACCCGTTGTTTTTCCAGGTTTTCGATAACACCCAGCTTGGTATTGAGATCTTTGGTGTCCTTTTTGAGTTTGGCGATTTCTCTGGTGATGACCGCATACGTTTTCAGTTCCTTCTGCAGGCTTGCTTCCGTAGCCTTTAACCGGGTCAGCTGACCGCCCAAGGACACATGAAGGTAGCCCATCAAACAAAATAGAAAAAGCATGCACAACAAATAAATGCTGACCTGGCGCCTGACATTTTCCCGTTTTCGCGCCACCCGAAATGGCAGGAGATTGATTTTGATCATTTGTCGTCAATGCTCCTCAGGGCCAGCCCCGTGGCCACGCACGCCTGGGGGGCCATATGGTTCAGATATTTTTCATCAAAGAGGCCCGGGTTTGGAATCAGGTTTGCGAACGGGTTGAGTTCCACCACCGGCAGGCCGGTATGGGCCTCCAGGTATTTCTGAAACCCTTTGATGCGACAGGAGCCACCGCATACAAAGATTTTTCCCATGCTTTTGTCCGGGTAGGTGGTCTCCACAAAATCGAGGGCACGCCTGATTTCCTGGGCCCAGTCCGAAATCACCCCGGACACACTGGTTTCAAGACTCGTGTCCCAGGGTTTGTCAGTTACCGCGCCCAGTTTGATCGCTTCGGCCGTCTCAAAATCCGCGTCGAAATGGCTCATGATGAGATCCGTGATCTGTGCACCTCCGAAGGAGGAATCGCGGGAGAAGAGGGATGTGCCGTTGACCACGGTGTTAATGCTCAGTTCCTCGGCACCCACATTGACAATGGCATACCCTTTCTTCTCGCCGGTGATGTTCAATTCAGCCGCGTTTTGCAATGCAAAGACGTCCGCGTCCAATACCCCGGGACTCAGATCCGCGGCAGTCAGCAGGTTTACATAGGCATCAATAACGTCCTTTTTGGCAGCAACCAGCATGACTTCCAGGGATTTTTCTTCAGCCGCGTCTTCACCCTCCGAAAGGGTTTCTTCATTTTCCAGGATATCGAAATCAAGATTTACATCGTTAATATCAAAGGGGATGTATTGTTCCGCCTGGTTGTGGATGGTGGCTTCGATTTCCTCTCTTTCGGAATGGGGGAGTGTAATCCGTTTGGCCATGACCGGGTAACCGGAAAGCGCCACAGCAACATTCCGGTTTCTGATTTTCAGGTTTTTGAAGAGTTCCTTTAGCGCCTCAGCCACCACGTTCTGTTCAACAATATCCCCTTCCCGGATGGTGTTCCGGGGCAATCCGATCATACCGAGATTCTTGAGAAATCGGCCCTTTTTGGTCTGCTCGATTTCAACGACTTTAATGGCGAACGAACCGATATCCACGCCCACCAATTGATTTTTTTTCCCGAAGCCCATGGCTGTTTACGTGATCCCGTTACTGATCCAACAAGGTTTTTTATAAATTATCCAATAAAAACCGGAGTTTGTCAAGCTTTTGTTTGTATATTGACTTAAATTTCGGCGTTGCCTATCCATATGGCGAAAGTTAAAATGAGATATTATCACATGTTGTGTTATTAACGGAATGGGTTCTTGCTTTTACCGAAAAACCCTGTTGAAGCAAGAACCCTGACGGGAAAAACCTATAAAATCATGGATATCACCTTCTGCTCTTTTCTTCTATTGACATATTTGTAGCCCATCGAATACAATAGACCACATGAAACTCTTGATGGATGCCGATTGCCTGATCAAACTGACGAAAGCTGGGCTGAAAGAGCTCATAGCAGAGAATGCAGACATCTCTATTCCTGAGACGGTAAAACGGGAAGTTGTTGATGCCGGTAAAACAAAGGGGTGTGCAGATGCATTTGCGGTAGAGCAAAACATTGAATTCGGAATCATTGACGTTATTGAATCTCCTTTGGATTATACAAAAGGAGATCATGCGTTGGTCGCATTTTTTAAAAATGAGAAATACGATGCGGTGGCAACAGACGATGCAAAACTGACCCGTAATCTAAAAGCCCACGGGATCCGCTTCATTCTACCGGGACTTATTGTCTATCAACTACGGAAAGAGGGTCGAGTTAACTCGATCACAACACTTTGGGCATTGGACCAGTTGGCTGAATTTATCAGCGAAGATGAATTCAGCATGACCCGATTGCTTCTGGAGAAAGGGAAATGAAAGTAAAATCGATGCGAATCCCGGAGGATATCGACAAGGCCATTGTCTATGTATCCCGGTCAGAGAAGATTGAAAACACCCACTCTTTGAGAAAACTGGCAAGAATGGGCTTTGAATCCTACATCTCCAAAGAGTACAAGTCCGGCAAAATCACGCTGAGAGAGGCTTCTGATCTACTAAAATTGACTCTCTCCGAGACGGTAGACCTTCTATCAGACATGGGCGTAAAGGGAAATATTCACGCGGGAGATGTCTTGAACAGCCTAAAAATGTTTTCGTCCTGAATCCATGTGTATTATTCATTTCAAAAACGAGAGAATCGCATAAAATCATGGATGTCCCGCTTTTCACTCGTCTCTTCTTTATTGACTTTTAGTTAAGCTTAAATTAGGCTCCAGGTGATATAAAGATTACCTTGAGGTGACAAGATGCCCCGATATCTAAGTGCGAAGGAGTTTCGAAAGCGTATTCCCAGCATTCCTGATGATCTCAAACGCTGGAAGGAAATCATTGTTCTGAAGAAATCCAGACCGGTATTCAGGGTCGTGCCTTTTGAAGAAACACCTGCCGATTTGCTCGACCGTTCAGAAAACATGCGAGACCCTGCCCAACCGGATCTTCAGAAAATCGCAAGGATTGTTCACAAAATCAGGGAAGTCGGTTGAAAATCATTATAGACACCAATGTTGCCCTTTCAGGCCTGCTCTGGGGAGGTCCGCCCAATCAAATCCTGAAGTGGGCGCGGGACGGGGCTATCCGCATTTTGGTATGTGACAAAACAGTGGATGAACTCAAAAGGGTTCTTCAGTACAGCAAATTCTCGAACCGGCTTTCCGTTCTGCAGACCAGTCCACAAAAAGCCACGGCATATTTCCTCAATCTTGTTACTTTTGTAACGGATCCGGAATCAGTTCCATCCATCATCAAAGCAGACCCCTTCGATAACCTCTTCCTCGCGCTTGCCTCGGAAAACGGCGCCACACTGATCGTTTCCGGAGACAGGCATCTCCTTGAGGTGGAAAGCTTCAGCAATATCCAGATTGTCACCCCGAGCGAAGGATTGCAGATCATCATGAGGCTTCGAAATAATTCACCCTCCTATCCTGAATAGTTAAGGAATTGCCATGAAAAAAATACTGATTGTCATCGTAGGCGTTGTTTTTCTCACCGTCCCCGCTCTTTGTTTTGCCGCCTATGTGATTCATCTGAAAGATGGACGAAAGATTGTCACGAATCAATACTGGGAAGAAGGGACGCAGATAAAGTTTAAAAGATTCGGTGGGGTTATGGGGTTTCAAAAAGATTTGGTAAAGGAGATTGAAGAGAAGGAGGATTTGCCTGAAGAAAAAGCGGAGGTGGTTAAGCCGGGAACGCCTTCGGCCGCAGGAACGGCGGACGATGCAAAGAAAGCGGAGGTTCCCGGGGCGGTGGAGAAGGTTAAGAGTGCGGAGCAGGAGAAATCCGACAAAATAGAGGCGTTCCTCGAGGAGAAAAGGGAGATCGCTGAGGAACGAAGGTCGGCTTCAGAGGCTTTTAAAGAGGCTAAGGCCAAAAATGATAAGGCCGCAACTAAAAAGCATTTTCAAAGACTTGTTTCCCTGAGAGAAAAAAACAGGAAACTCAAGAAAAAGGTAAAGGCCGAATTTGGCGGTAGGTTGCCGGATTGGTGGCAGGAATAAACAGGCAACGCCCCGCGATATCACATCCGATTATCTCGCCAGGATATAATCTTCAGGTCATTTGATTTCTTTCCATCCTGCAAATCGGTGTCATAGAAGACTCGAACGTCATTCACTATATCCACCCTTTTGGCAATTATGGATCCGTAAACATCAGCGGAATTATTCAGTACCACCTCAATATACGGTGCATAGATTACACCGGAGAATACGGAGCTGTTCCCAAGAGTAATCTTTTCGCTAGGATCATTCGTTGAGTTGACAAATAACATAAAATCCCCCGGCGCTCCAATATTAGTTAGCGGATTATTGCAGGAGGTCACACAGTCTAAAGGATTGGGAGGGGCAGGAGGGATACAGCAGGAGCATGAACCAGTCGAACAACTAGAATGGACGGTATTTACGATCTCAGCACCGTTACCGGCAGTTAACGGGCCGGTCAGATAGATATTAACAGGTCCATTAGTTGTATCAATGTAAAGGACCGCATCGCTTCTCACCCTTATCTGAACAAAATAATAGTTGGCTCCTCCCAATTTTCCTTTCAGTGTAAGGGTGTCTCCGGAAGATTTTACATAGATTTCAGGGCCTGCTATGATTGAGCCGTCTGGATCAAAAACAAGCGTTGTGTCACTATTATCGTTAGCACCGCTATACGTACTGAAATCATCCGCAAGGGCCCCATTTAATATACCCCATGGATCAGGATCAACTCGGGGAATATCTGCGCCAATTTCTCCTGAAACTACTCCGCCTTGGTTTGTTACGGTCCCATCGGTGCCCGCAGTGTCCTCTCCAACGACCACATCCCCTTGAACTACCGCGTTGTTACGCAATATTACGGACTTGTTCGAGCCTATATCCGCCTCGTCCTCGCAAGTTAATGCAGTCGGGACTGGGTTGGCTGTAAAGGAATAGCTACAGACAGCCGCGAAGGCCCCCAGATCCAATAACTCGTCCCCAAACACAGCAAAGTCAAATACAGGGAGCCGTTTAATCCGGACTGTTATGCTGGCAGTGCTGCCTTGAGCCCCTATTCCGTTGTTGGCGAATTCATAAATATCATCCCCGTCCGGTGGTGGATCGGGAGAGACCCTTGTTATATCAGAAAGGGTAAACCCAAAATCGCTACTTATCAAAGTGTCATTGGATGCATCGAAAGTTGAAAGGGACACCGGCGTCGTGGTGCTCACAGGAAGGGTGAACGTTCGGGGCCATGCCTTGAGACCTTCTTCCATCTTCCCAATCGCATATTGAACACCGGCCTGGGCGTTGTTAAAGGCCAGTTCGCTGTCCTTGTAATTGGCGCCAATCTTCATATCCGTTGTTGTCAGCACAACAGCAGTAGACCCTAACAATGTCAAAAGAGCGACAAACATTAGAGCAATAACAAGTACTGCCCCGTTTTCATTCATACTTGCTGATCGAATAACCGATATCCCCGGTTTTTTACATGTCGATGTTTGCATCATTCCAAAACCTCCTGCTAATTTCTGAGATTTGGCGGCGTTATGTACGAAGTTAAGGTGTATGTCCTATATCCATCACCGTTTGTTGGGTGCGTATAATCCGGGTCCGGGTCAGCAGTCTTGGCGATTATGGTTATCTCAATTACACGAATTCGTTCCTGCTCTGCTGAATTTATGATTTCATCGTCAACGACAGACTCGGTAGCGGAATCGTAATTGTGGCCGAAATATTTAAAACTAAAGTCTTCTATGTTTTCGGCAAGTGGTTGAGCACCACCGCCTGTATCTCTCGTGATCTGCTCATTTGTACTGTCGTAGGCGTAGGTTATATCTTCATTACTGTCATCAATAGCCCCATCGGAAAAATCGGCTTCATCGGCTTCATCGGTACTGCCGTCCCCGTCATTGTCAACCCCATCACTATCCCCACCCCCGATATCCGCCAGAATATTAAGCTGGGTTTTGGCTGTGGCTGGGTCGTAACTAATCCCGACGTAAGTCGATGTTACAGAAGAGTCCGTTGTTTGTAATGAACTGGGGGTGGTGGGAGTCGGGTTCCAGCGATACCCGGCCATTTTGACTTCACTGCTGATCATGTCCATGGCAGCCCGTGCCGTTTGAATCATCTCGGTTTTCTGTTCTTCCAGGTTATAGGCTTTGCGTTGGGTAATGAACGCGCTCGATACGGACGTCAACACAATAAGACCGATCGCCATGGCAATCAGCAGTTCAACAAGGGTAAAGCCGTGCGCTATGGTTTTTTGAGGACGATCCATCATGAGCCTCACTATTTCGAACGGGAAAGGATTGTTTTCTGCTGAACCTGATGTGTCCCACCATAATCGGTCCAGGATACGGTCACCGTCACGATTTTCATGCCAATCAGTTGGGCTGGTGTGCCGGCAATATCAGGAAACGTGTCTTCATCAACAGCAACCTCTCGTTCATAATTTGCAAATGGCGATGAAAGATTGGCCTTTGTCTCGGCTACAACATCCGAATAATCCTGTTCCCAAATTTCCTCCATCTTATCCTGCGCCAAGGTAGTGGCCGTGGACGCATGATTGCTAAATGCGTTGCCGTTTATGATCCCTACGGTCAAAGAGGCCATTCCCAAGAGGCCTACCGAGAGGATTACAATTGCAATCAGGACCTCCATAAGGGTGAAGCCGTTATCCCCCTCTTTCCTGATGTATTTGTCGCATTTTTGACGTTTCATTATGCTTCCCCGAATCAATTAATCTTTACCCGACCGGCGATACTAATTGTGATGCTTTTGGAACCGCTGGAATTTTGTAGGGCAATCGTACGATTTGTGGCAGTTCCTTTGGGAGAGAAAACCGGGTCTGTCGCGCTGGTAAAGACAACATCGTGATAATTGCTCCGAATGCTCCTGACTACGACATCCCCCTCGCCGTCAGCTACTGTCCCGTCATTGTCTGCATCATCGCATATCCTGTATTGAGAGCTGTTGTCAAAATAGACCTTTGTTCTCTGGTTTAATTTAACGGCCTTCATCCTCGCAGCCATCAGATCTCCCGCTACCTGCCTGGTGGCCCCATTCAAGCGCATACCCGGCAAAAGAGACATGAAACCCGGGATGGCGACCGTAACCATAATGCTAAGCACGGCAAGGACAAGGATCATTTCCATAAGGGTAAAACCCGCGGTTCTATCCATTTCTACCTTTGAAATACTGAACTTTTCAGGTCTTGGACCAAGATAATCAGCCAGGGATACTCCAAACCATCAATATCTTAAGCAATAATTGTGCCAATCTTGCCGCCTACTGCCCAACAGCCATCTGATCAGGAGGGAAATGTAGGGGCTTGAATTTAATAGCTTTTTTAGACTAGCCCTTTTTCAGGGCCGTTGTCAACTGTTAAGTGATTTTATGGTGTTAACTAATTTGACAGTTTAAGGTAGGGTTGGAATGTTTAAATGCTAAGGGAACTTCCAAAAAATAATCTACGCATCCTGTTTGCCCTTTTGCCCGTCTTCTACGTTGTGATAACAGGCACATAGCTCACTATGCACCTGCCATCACGCCTTGATGACGAACAAAAGTTCTGCACGATATGCGTATATTATTTTCTTCCAGTTCCCTAACGAGAGGGGGAGCGCTGATAAGAATTGATTTGAGCATTCTATTACCCCTTCAAAAAGGGTCCCAGACCCTTTCGTTTTGAAAGGTTCTGGTGCTGTTTCGATCAATCGAAAGCTTCAGGCACCAGTAATTGACGACCTTTTTCCCCAGGTTTCGATTGTGTTTTAAGGTATGGACAAATTTCTCCATACCGTATTTTTCCTGCACTTCTTTGATGAAGTCAAAACCGCCGAAATTAATGGCCCGTTCGATAATGATTTGAGACGAGGTTTCATCTATGTTTCTGTCCCAGAAAAGTTCTTCTCTCATTTTACATAATCCAAATAGAAGCTTTTTATGTTTTCCCATTCTTTTCGGGTTAATTTTTTTTGTTCTTTATCATTTTCGAGCATAACGATCTGATCAATTTCCTCTTCAGCATCGTCAAAATACACAAAGGAAGTTTTGAGTTGATAATCATAGCCCTGATCCAGATTATACTTCCGCGTTACCAGGCCTGCGACGTTATTGAAATCCATCCCCGTTTTGTCCAGTATAAAAAAAAGATCTACAAAATCTTTTATTGAGCCTCTCTGGTTGATGGCTACCGCTTTCATGGCGGCGATATCGTTCAAAGATGCCAAAGGGCATGTAATCTCTGCATCAATGGACATCTCATGCACCCGAGACAAAAGCCCGTAGGGAAGATAAAATAAGGAAAATTTTAGTTTTTCGGGCCCAAGGTAGAGTATGATGGTATCTTTGCCCATTAGCTCAACAGCAACTTCATCAAAGCATTCTTTCATCGTGTATAGAAAGATTTCGGCGCTGAACTCGTCCCGAGTGAAAAAATCAAGATCCACGGACACACGATGCCGCAAGTAAAAATAGACCGCTGTGCCTCCAGCCAGATAGGTTCTTTCCGGGAGGACATCACATTTTGAGATACGCGCCAGTTGTTTTACCAGCAACGGTATAATATTTTTTGAAAACACAACCATGTTTGATTTTACCATTTTCCGGGATTTTGCACAAGAGTGAACCGCCATCTAAAAACCCCTTTACAAGGGTGCCTTTAAAGATTACATTTCCCAAACAAATTCACGAGCATTCTCATTTTGGAGGCAAGCACATTTTCATGGAACAGGGCAGTCAGGTGCAGAAGGAGGCGTTGTTGAAAGAACGAAAATCCAAAAGTGGGTTGAAAAAAAAGGGCGTATTGCGCGAATATACAGAAGCGGCGATCATTGCCATTCTTCTGGCACTTTTTATTCGAACCTTTGTGGTACAGGCTTTTAAAATCCCTTCAGGCTCCATGAAACCCACGCTTCTGGTGGGTGATCATATCCTGGTCAACAAATTTCTGTACGGTATCAAGATCCCGCTTACCAATAAAACCCTGATCCCCATCAGCGAACCCGGGCGGGGTGACATCGTTGTCTTTATCTATCCGGTGGATCCTAAAAAGGATTTCATCAAGCGTGTCATCGGGCTTCCCGGGGACAAGGTTGAAATTTCGGGCGAAAAAATTTTTATCAACGGCAAGCCGTACGATGACGAACATGGATTCTATTCCAAGATGGGGCGTACAGCCACCCAGGCTGGAGAAAAAAGCCATTTCGGGCCGGTCACGGTGCCGGAAAGGCATCTTTTTGTCATGGGTGACAACCGGAACCACAGTTATGACAGCCGTTTCTGGGGGTTTGTGCCCTTGACCTCGGTGAAAGGAAAAGCCTTTATCATCTACTGGTCGTGGCCACACTGGAAACGCTTTCTCCATATTGTGGACTAATTTATTGACAGGGTATTGCCCATTGCATAAATTGAGATTTTAGCTGTTAGCGGGTCAGCGGTGAGAGTAGAAAACCTAACGGCTAACAGCTAACGGCTAATAGCTAACAATGAAAGGAACCTTTATCATGAGTGCAACAACCAAAACCATCGAGGGAAATGAAGCGGCGGCCCATGTGGCTTACGCCATGAGTGATGTGGCAGCCATCTATCCCATTACGCCTTCAAGCAGCATGGGCGAATATTGTGATGAGTGGGCGGCTTACGGACGTAAGAACATCTTCGGCCAGGTGTTGAATGTGACAGAGATGCAATCGGAAGCCGGCGCCGCGGGCGCTGTTCACGGATGCCTCTCCGCAGGGGCCCTTTCCACGACATTTACCGCCTCCCAGGGGCTGTTGCTGATGATCCCCAATATGTACAAGATTGCCGGCGAATTGATGCCCGTGGTGTTCCACGTATCCGCCCGCTCCATTGCCACCCACGCGCTTTCCATCTTCGGCGATCACTCGGACATCAACGCGGTACGGCAGACCGGCTTTTCCCTGCTGGCTTCCGCTTCCGTTCAGGAGGTCATGGATCTGTCCCTGGTGGCGCATCTTGCCAGCATTCGGACGGGCCTTCCCTTTGTGCACTTTTTTGATGGGTTCAGAACCAGCATGGAGATTCAGAAAATTGCGCTCATCGATTACGACGACATGGCGTCTCTGGTAGACTGGGAGGCCATTGAAGATTTCAGAAGCCGGGCCATGAATCCGGAATACCCCCAACTGCGCGGCACGGCCCAGAACCCCGATATCTTTTTCCAGAACCGGGAAGCTTCCAATCCCTTTTTCGCCCCGGTGGCGAACATTGTTCAGGAAGAAATGGATAAGGTGGGGGCGCTTACGGGCCGCCACTACAACCTATTTGACTATGTGGGCGACGCGGAGGCGGACCGGGTGGTGGTGTCCATGGCCTCCAGTTGCGATGTCATTGAGGAAACGGTCAATTACTTAAACGGCCTTGGAGAACGGGTGGGCCTTATCAAAGTCCGCCTTTACACCCCTTTTTCAACGGAACATTTTCTGCGGGCACTGCCGGCAACCGCTGAAAGCATCGGCGTCCTGGACCGGACCAAATCCCCCGGCGCGCTGGGTGAACCCCTGTACCAGGATGTTTGCACTGTCTTCCAGGAACGCAGGGAATTTCCCACCATTGTGGGCGGGCGTTACGGCCTCGGCAGTAAGGATTTCACCCCCAGCATGGTCAAAGCGGTGTTTGACAACCTGAGTGCCAGGGGGCCCAAAAATCATTTTACCGTGGGCATCATGGATGATGTGAGCCACACCTCCCTGCCGATGGGTAAAGAGATCGACCCTTCACCGGAAGGCACCGTGCGGTGTAAGTTCTGGGGCCTGGGCGCTGACGGAACCGTGGGAGCCAACAAGAATTCCATTAAAATCATCGGCGAAAATACCGATATGTTCGCCCAGGCGTATTTTGCCTACGACGCCAAGAAATCCGGCGGTAGCACCGTAAGCCACCTGCGGTTTTCCCCCCACAAGATTCAAGCACCGTACCTCCTGACCCATTCGGACTTTATCGCCTGCCACAACCCGTCCTTTGTGGAAGAATACGACATCCTGGACGGTATTCGGGACGGGGGCGCCTTTCTGCTGAATTCCCCCTGGACCCTGAAAGAGATGAAAACACGCATCCCCGATCGTATGAAGCGCACCATCGCCACAAAAAAGCTGGCATTTTACAACATTGACGCGGTCAAAATCGGCGCAGAGCTGGGCCTGGGAGCTCGCATCAACATGATCATGCAGGCGGCATTTTTTCAGATTGCCAATGTCATTCCACCGGAAAAGGCCTTTGATTACGTGAAGGGGGCCATCAAAAAAACATATGGCAAAAAGGGCGACAAGGTGGTTCAGATGAACATCGACGCGGTGGATCGGGCTGTGGGGGCGCTGGAAAAAATTAAAATCCCCAAATCCTGGGCCACGGCAGGTCATGAGGCTTATCTGGAGAAGGACGAACCGGAATTTGTGACAGAGGTCATGCGGCCCATGCTGAGCCAGCAGGGAGACCAGCTTCCCGTGAGCGCCATGCCGCCGGACGGCGTTTTTCCCACCGCCACCACCCGGTATGAAAAGCGGGGCATCGCCATCAATGTGCCGGAATGGCTGCCGGAAAACTGCATCCAGTGCAACCAATGCGCTTTTGTCTGTCCCCATGGGGTGATCAGGCCGGTGCTGGCTGCCGAAGATGACCTTGAAAACGCACCCAAAGATTTCGTCACGGAGGAAGCCAAGGGCAAGGAGCTTAAGGGTTTGCGATACCGCATCCAGATCAGTCCCCTGGACTGCACCGGCTGCAGCAGTTGCGCCAATACCTGCCCGGCCAAGAAAAAGGCGCTGATCATGCAGCCTTTGGGAACCCAGAAAGAGGCACAGGTTCAAAACCATCTGTTTTCAACGGAGCTGCCGCTATTGGATCACCTGATGGCGGGGACCAGCGTCAAAGGGAGCCAGTTCAAGCTGCCCCTGTTTGAGTTTTCAGGGGCGTGCCCCGGATGTGGTGAGACACCTTACGTCAAACTGGTCACCCAGCTATTCGGGGACCGCATGATGATCGCAAACGCTACGGGATGTTCCTCCATTTACGGTGGCTCTGCCCCGGTCTGTCCCTACACGGTCAATGAAGATGGTCATGGTCCCACGTGGGCCAATTCGCTCTTTGAGGACAATGCCGAGTATGGCCTGGGCATGGAGCTGGCGGTAACCCATCGCCGGTCAAAACTGGAAGATCTGGTTCGTGAAGCGCTGCAAGACAACATTCCACGATCCCTGAAAGAGGCGCTGACGGAATGGCTGGAAAACATGAATGACGGCCCCGGGTCCAAAGAAGCGGGGCGCAAAGTCCGTGATTTGCTGGAAGTTGAACTCTTGTCCGGGGAAAAGGAAATAAATCCCGTCTTTATGGATATCCTGGACCGGAGCGATTACCTCACCAAGAAATCCATCTGGGTCTTCGGCGGTGACGGATGGGCCTATGACATCGGCTATGGCGGCCTGGATCACGTGATTGCCTCAAGGCACGATGTAAACGTCCTGGTGATGGATACGGAGGTCTATTCCAATACCGGGGGCCAGGCTTCCAAAGCCACCCCCACCGGGGCTGTTGCCAAGTTTGCCGCCAGCGGTAAACCGGTTCGCAAAAAGGATCTGGGTTTGATGGCCATGAGCTACGGGTACGTGTATGTGGCATCCGTCGCCATGGGCGCCAACAAGAATCAGCTCATGAAGGCCTTGTGGGAAGCGGAAACCTATGACGGACCGTCACTGGTCATTGCGTATTCTCCCTGCATCAACCACGGCATCAACATGGGGCTGAGTCAGCTTGAGGAGAAGAAGGCCGTGGATGCCGGCTACTGGCTCCTTTACCGGTACGACCCGAGACGGAAGGAGGAGGGTAAAAACCCGCTGGTTCTTGATTCCAAGGAACCCAAAGGCGATTTCCAGGAATTTCTCATGGGGGAAGTGCGTTACTCAAGCCTCACCCGGACCTTCCCTGAAAATGCCAAAACCCTCTTTGCTAAAGCGGAAGAGGATGTGAAGGAGCGGTACGAATTTTACAAGAAAATGGCGGCTGAATAGGCGTGACGCAACCGCCGAAAGGTCAAATATTGAAGGTTGTTACCCAATAACCACGATTCTTAAATGGGCCTCTTTACCATAGAGGCCTTTTTTATTAGGCACTTCAGGAGCAAAAGAATGGAAATTGTAGATCCGGAAAAAATCGAAAGCATTATTTTCAAAGCCAAAGTGTGTCGCCTGGGAATGGTGGACGGAAACCAGCCCTACGTAATTCCCATGAGTTTCGGATACCATGAAAATACGCTCTATTTCCATACCGGTAAAAAGGGTCGAAAGATGGCGATCCTTAAAAAAAATAATCGGGTTTGCTTTGAGATGGAAGTGGATCTGGAAATCGTTCCGGCGGACAACCCCTGTAAGTGGAACATGTGCTACAAAAGTGTTGTGGGTTTCGGCCGTGCCGTTATTCTGGATGAACCGGTGGAAAAAAGGAAAGCCCTCGATGTGATCGTGAAACACTACGGGGGGGCGGTGATGGTATATGATGAAAAGCGGGTCAATGGACTTGCCGTCATTAAAGTGGCCATCGACAGCATGACGGGAAAAGAGTCGAAAGTTTGACCGTTCACAGGGTGCAGGGGACAGTTGTCAGGGGGCAGAACCCTTGGCGGCCTCAGAAAATATCGCCCAATTTATCCAGCACATGGGCGGATTTTAGTCGTGTAAGCTCCCTTTCAGCGGTCAGGTCGTAATGGATGGGGGTGATGGTGATTTTGTTCTGTTTGAGGGCCGCGGAATCGTTGTCAGGATTTCCGTTTTCGATGAAAGTTTCACCGCTCAACCAGTAGTAAACGTTTCCCCTGGGGTCGCGACGTCGTTCAAAGCGCTCCTCAAACCGGCTGGTGCCCTGCCTTGCCAGGCAGACGCCTGAAATCATTTCCGGGGATACCGGGGGAATGTTGACGTTCAGGGCCGTGCCGTCCTTTAAACCGCTTTCCGAAAGAAACCGAACGATTTTTCGGCTGAAACGGGCGGCGAAGGCAAAATCGGGTTTTTTCTGAATGCCCAAGGAAATGGCGGCGGAAGGGATGCCTAAGAATGCCCCTTCCGTGGCAGCGGAGACCGTACCCGAGTAGAGGATGTTAACCCCCACATTGTTGCCCCAGTTGATGCCTGAAAGGATGATATCCGGCGGCGGATCAAGGATTTCCTGGACCGCAATTTTGACACAATCCGCCGGTGTACCGCTGACGGCGTAACCGAAAAAATCGCCGTTTTTTTGTACCGTTTTTACACGTATGGGGTCAACAAGGGTAATGGCGTGTCCCACGGCGCTCATTTCCGCCTCAGGCGCGACAATATGCAGGTCATGATCGGACTTCAGTGTTTCATGCAGGGCGAAAAGTCCGGGTGCGTGAATGCCGTCATCATTGGTTAACAGTATTTTCATATTTCCGGTTGGGTTCCTGTTGCTTCCACAAGTAGATTTTTGTATATTTTTGTTTTACTTCATTTTTCACAAAATTGCCAAATTTTAAGCGCGTGAAAAAACCACGCCCATTTTAAGGGAGAGTGATATGCGTCAGATATCCACAGAAACTATTACCACCGCTGTCAAAGACGCGGCCATGCAGGCCAATTTTGAATTGGGTGAAGATGTGCTTCAGACCTTCAAGAAGGCCCATGAGCTTGAAGAATCGGATGCGGGAAAAGATATTCTGGACAAGCTTCAGGAAAATGCCGCCATTGCCAGAGAAGAGCGGATTCCCATGTGCCAGGACACCGGCGTGGCGGTGCTGTTCGTGGAGCTGGGCCAGGGTGTTTCCCTGGTTGATGGAGACCTGTACCCGGCCCTGGAGGAGGGTGTTCGGCAGGGATATGAAGGAGGGTTTCTGCGCAAAAGTCTCTGTCACCCTTTCACCAGAAAAAACACCGGAGACAATACACCCATCATCGTGCATCTGGATCTGGTCCCCGGTGATGCCCTCAAGATCTGGGTCGTACCCAAGGGGGGCGGCGCCGAAAACATGAGCCGCCTCTTTATGCTGCCGCCTTCGGCCGGATGGGAAGGCATCAAGGAAAAAGTGGTTGAGACCGTTATTGATGCGGGTCCCAATCCCTGTCCACCGACCATAGTGGGGGTCGGGATCGGCGGAAATTTTGAAAAAAGCGCGATCCTGGCCAAGAAATCTCTTTTGAGGCCGCTGGGCACTGAAAATCCGGACCCCGAAATGGCTGAAATGGAGCAGGAACTCCTGACCCTGATCAACCAAACCGGTATCGGTCCCCAGGGCCTGGGCGGCCGTGTGACGTCACTGGCGGTTCATGTTCAGATGATGCCCTGCCATATTGCCAGCCTGCCCCTGGCCGTTAACCTCCAGTGCCATGCCAGCCGCCATCTGGAAATCATTTTATGATGGGTTCGGTTCGAGAGCTGCTGACCCGCTCACCGGCGACGGTATCCGCACCGTGTCGCGTGGATATGGGCGGCACATGGGATATCAAGGCACTGGCCCTTCCTTTGGAGTGGCAGACGCCTGCCACCGTCAATATGGCCCTGACCCTCAGGACTAGGGTAACCCTTCACCCCTACAAAGAGGGCCGGGTGAAAATATTTTCACGGGGCTTTTCCCACGCGGAAACGGCTTCCGCAGATCGATTGCCCTTTGATTCGCCATTCGGGCTTTTCTTTGCGGCGGTCTCCTACTTCGGATTTCACGGCCTGGAAGTGGAGATTGATTCGCAGTCCCCGGTCAAATCCGCCCTTGGGGGATCCAGCACGGCCCTTGTTGCGCTTTTGGGTGCGCTGGGGGAAGTGGGGGGGGAAGTTGGGCTATTACGTGATAATCGGGCCCGTTCCAGAAAAGAAATCCTTCACCTGGCCTACCACCTGGAAGATGGCATCAGCGGTGGAAACTGCGGTATTCAGGATCAGGCCGCGGCCGTCTATGGCGGGGTCCACCTGTGGAAATGGCATTTTGGACACCCGGCCGAACCACTGACCCGAATTCCCCTGCTGGATCAAAAGGGCATGGAGGCGCTTTCAAACCATATACTCGTGGCTTACAGCGGCAAAAGCCATGTGGCCGCCCGAACCAATCATCAATGGGTCAACGATTTTCTCTCGGGCAAAACACGGTCCGGGTGGATTAAAGCCAACGGGGCAGTGCATTCTTTTGCTCAAGCCATCCAGGCGGGCGATTGGAACCGGGCGGCTTTTTTCCTGAGGGAAGAAATGGCCTTAAGGAGAGAAATCACCCCCGAGGCCCTCGACCATGTGACGGAAAAAATGGTAACAGCGGCTGAGAGCAGCGGCTGCGGGGGCCGGTTTGCCGGCGCCGGCGCCGGCGGATCTGTATGGGCTTTGGGGAGTAAAGCGAACGTAACAGCGTTGAGACAGAAATGGCAAGAATTGTTGGCGCCCATAAAGGATGCTCAGATACTTGATGCCGGTATTGATTCCGAAGGGGTACGCCAGGAAAATTTTAAAACGAATGTCGAATATTGAACAAGGAGTGTCGAATTATGAAGTTTTCCTTCGACATTCGTTATTCCTTGTTCGATATTCTACGGTTCAAAAAGAGTATCCAAGCGCAGAGTGTTGAAAATGTGAGAGATAGACTCTCAGAGTCAGACTGCTCTTCAGGTAAGATTGTCAATTGACGGTCTGCCGGTACACCATCCCGTATGTTCCTGTTTCAAACAGGCCTTTCAGTTCGGCCAGAAGCGTGTTTGTGGCTTGTTCCACCATGAGGATATCCAGTTCAGACACCAGGTCCATATCCAGGCTACTGATTTCTTCTTCTAAATCTTCAAACTGAGTTAAAAATACTTCATCTCTAAAGGCTTCGCTGATGGCGCTGTGTACGTCAATGATGGTGCCGACGCAGTGCTGCACCCTGATTCGATATTGATCTGTGGTGTTCATCTGTTTCCTTTTTTCCATCCGGGATCTTGAATTCCGGTTCCTGGTTGCCATAACCAGTGTCCGTCCACAAATGAGAAAATTTGTTCGAGTTCAAGGAAGGCGATAATTGTAACCGCAGGAATACATTTTAGTATTTCGAGGATTACAATTTAAGCCTGACGCCGAAATCGGGCAAATTGGCCATTTGTGGATGGGCACTAACTATCCTTTGCCGAGTTCGTTAAGGGTTTCTGTAAAGGCCCCGTAAAAATTCTCCTGGTTCCAAAGGGCTGCCTTCAAAATTCCTGCAAATTCATTCATATCTTTCGGGTTCACCACCAGATCGGCACTCAATCCGAAAGCCGTCATGCGATCCATGGTGGAAAACTCCGAGCCCAGCAGAACAAGAAAGCTTTTTCTACGGGTGTGCATGGGGAGTCGATTCAGGTAATGAAGAACGGCGCTCTGAGCCCACGGAACATCTTCAAAATGCTCTGAGAGAACCAGCAGATCAAAAAGATGAAAGCGCAATTTCCTGATGCCCTCTCCTGCGTCTTTTACCAGAACCGTTTTATGAAGCAATCCTTCCGCGGCTTCTCTAATCCCGCTGTCTGCTTCGGCTTCGCTCAGCATCAATAAGGCCAGTTTTGCCCCCTCTTCATAAAATTCCAGTGAAAAAGGGTCCTCATCACGATATTCCGAATCCTGTTCGGGGAACACCGAATCCATTTCAGGGGTTTCCTGAACCCCAGGCAGTTTCTCAACCTGAGGCGGTTCAGGATCGGGCCGGGATTTTTCAAAAGAAATTTTACCTTTACATTTTGGGCAATTGGCCGTTACACGACCCGTCTCGGGGACTTTCTCATCCGGAATTTTGAGTCTGGCCTGGCAATTTGAGCAGATAACTTCCATTTCTAATGCCTCTCCTTTTTCCCATATCCTGTATCCACCGCCAAGTTTTCGATGCTGGTGGTCTTTTCACCCCTGGCCGATTTTATGGAATCAACGGCCCGGCTTACGATGGCCTTTTTGGACGCATAGCTCATGGCGGTTTCTTCCGTAATAAGACCTTCTTTATAGAGGCCCTCAATGGATTGGTCAAAGGTCATCATGCCGTAGGTATTGCCCCCCTGAATGATTTCATAAAAGGATTTCCCCTCTGACTCGCCGTGCAAAATGGTGTCCCTGACTCTCATGTTTGCCATCATGATTTCAAAAGCGGCAACACGTCCGCCGCCCACTTTGGGGAGCAGGCGCTGGCAGGCAATCCAACGGAGGGTGTCCGCCAGTCGCACGCGAATCTGGGCCTCTTCTTCTTTATCAAAAAGACCTACAAACCGGTTGATGGTCTGACCCGCATCCACCGTGTGCAGGGTGCTGAAAACAAGGTGGCCTGTTTCGGCGGCACTCAACCCGATATCCACGGTGTCCCTGTCTCTCATTTCTCCCACCAAAATGACCTTGGGCGCCTGCCTAAGCGCGGCTCTCAGACCTGTGGCAAAGGCATCGAAATCAACGCCCAGTTCCCGCTGGTTAAAGGTTGATTTTTTCTGGGAATGCACAAACTCCACCGGGTCTTCCAGGGTCACCACATGGACTGAATCAACCTCATTGACTTGATCCAGAACGGCCGCCAATGAGGTGCTTTTGCCGGAACCCGTGGCCCCGGTCACCAGAACAATCCCATTTCTTTCCTTGGCCATTTTCAGAAATGCAGGCGGTAACCCCATTTCCTTTACCGTGGGCACCCGCGTGGACAGCTGTCGCATTACAACTGAATAACAACCCCGCTGAGAAAAGATATTCACCCTGAAGCGGGCCTTTCCCGCCAGTTGATAGGCGATATCGCATGACCCTTCCACCAGTAGGTTTTTGATCAAACGACGATCTCCCTTGACCAGGTTGAGGGCAATGGCCTCGGTTTGAAATGCCGTCAGTTTTTTCGGAAGCGGTCCCGTAAGCACGGGTTTCAGTTGCCCTGAGGCTTCCACCTGGCAGGGCTTATCCACCGTGAAGTTGAGGTCCGACACATTGTCGTAGGACTTCAGCATCGATGTCAAGATATAATCAAGTTCCTGCTGTTTCATGGCAAAGCCTCCTGTTTCATACCGGTCTCCGATGGCTTTTTTCTATCTAGACTTCCGTAAAATCCTGCGGAGGATTCTTGAGATAAGGCAGGAATTTGGCCTTATCATTGCTCTTGCCGTATGCATCATCAGGACTTATTCTCCCCTTTGTAAGATGTTCCATAATAGCATCATCCAGGGTCTGCATGCCATATTTTTTCCCGGTTTGCAACATGGATGGAATTTGAAACGTTTTTCCTTCACGAATCAGATTCCTGACCGCCGGGTTGGCAATCATGATTTCGAGCGCTGCCACACGGCCTTTTTTGTCCACCCGTTTAAAGAGATTCTGTGCCACGACAGCCCTGAGACCGTCGGAAAGGGTGTTGCGGATCTGTTCCTGCTGATTGGTGGGGAACACCTCGATAATGCGGTCTACGGTTTTTGCGGCGCTGGTGGTATGAAGGGTACCGAAAACCAGATGCCCGGTGGCGGATGCTTCAATGGCCAGTGCTATGGTTTCCAGATCCCTCATTTCACCCACCAGGATAATGTCCGGGTCTTCCCGCAAAGCACCTCTCAGGGCTGCTGTAAAAGATTGGGTGTGAAGCCCCACTTCACGGTGATTGATAATGGCTTTCTGGCTTTTGTGGACAAACTCTATGGGGTCTTCAATGGTCAGAATGTGGTCTTTGCGGGTTTTGTTGGCCTCATCCACGATGGCCGCCAGTGTGGTTGATTTTCCACTCCCGGTAGGTCCGGTCACCAAAACAAGACCTCTGGGCAGAGTAGCCAGTCGCTTGACGATGGGCGGCAAACCCAGCTGCTCACAGGTGAGAATCTCGGAAGGAATTTCCCTGAAAACCGCGGCGACGCCATATTTCTGTTGAAAAAAATTGGCCCGATAACGGGCCAGTTCCGGAATTTCATAAGCAAAATCAACGTCTCCGGTTTCTTCAAAAACCTTTACCTTCTCCTCCGGCGCAATTTCATAAAGCATCCCTTTGAGGGTATCGTTATCAAGGGTCTTGTATTTTACCCGCTCAAGTTCACCCTGGATTCGCAACACCGGCTGTTGACCCGACATCAGATGAAGATCTGATGCCCCCTGATCATTCATCAACCTGAAAAATGCATCAATCTGCGCCATAATATCCTCCCACCCTGAATTCCTTATGAACCATGGAACAAGCCATGGAACAAGCCCGGAAAATCATTATACATAGGGGTCCTCTCTGTCAACCTTAAAGAGCCTCATTCCACTCAGTTTTCCGATTCAGCCGTTGTGGATTGTTGAATATGAAAAGAAATTGTGGCCCTGATCATCGTTTCGGCCACCCTGCACCACCTGTATGATTTTGGCCTCTTGTAGGGGCAGGCCTTGTGCCTGCCTTGATCAGGGTGCCCACAAGGGGCGCCCCCTACAATCCGGGACCAAACGATGGTCAAGGCCGAAATTGTATTGACAAGCCATCAGTCCTTTGATAATTTTTTCACAATAGCCGCTCCGAAAAGATGATCCCCGCAAATGGGGACGTCTATTTCTAATAGGCCGTTCTTTTTCGAGAAATGAACTCGGGAAAACAAAATTCCTTAATTTGAAACCGCCTGGATCGGCACAACAGTTTGACCGGGACGGTGACATTATCTGCTTCAAACGGCTTGAAACAACATGCCTTGATATGAAGCCGCCGGGTCTTTTGGTTTTTTCCAAAAGGCCTTTTTTTGTTGCGATGCCCGAAGGTTATGGTAGTTGTCGCCCGTCCTAAACGAAAGCCAATAGAATGGTAAGGAGGCGTAAAGATGGCGAACGCGAAAGTAACGATTGGTGACTTACAGAAAAAAATGCAGGCAGGTCAAAAAATCACCATGATGACAGCCTATGATTACCCGACCGCGAGCCTGGTG
>CAZPQA010000037.1:0-4088 GCA_964588535.1 uncultured Desulfobacteraceae bacterium | reverse complement strand
AGGTCAAAAAATCACCATGATGACAGCCTATGATTACCCGACCGCGAGCCTGGTGGATCAGGCTGAAATCGACACGGTCCTGGTTGGAGACTCCCTGGGCATGGTGGTGTTGGGTTATGATTCCACAGTCCCCGTGACCATGGATGAAATGATTCACCATTGCAAAGCGGTTTGCAGGGGCGCAAGCAGGGCTTTCGTGATCGGTGATATGCCATTTATGTCCTATCAGGTGAGCATTGAAAAAGCGGTTGAAAATGCGGGTCGCTTTATCAAAGAAGCCGGATGTGAGTGCGTGAAACTGGAAGGGGGCACGGAAATGGTTCCGGTGGTAGAAGCTATTTGCACTGCAGGAATTCCTGTTTGTGCCCACATTGGTTTAACCCCGCAGACCGCAACGAAATTGAGCGGCTTCAAGGTCCAGGGAAAAGATGCCGAGGGCGCCAGAAAGCTGGTCCAGTCGGCCAGGGACCTGGAAAAGGCGGGAGCCTTTATGATCGTCCTGGAATGCATTCCCGATCCGGTGGCAAAAAGGATAACCGAAACGCTAACGATTCCCACCATCGGCATCGGCGCGGGCAGGGATTGTGATGGCCAGGTATTGGTGTACCATGACCTGGTGGGGCTTTTTGAGCGGTTTACGCCCAAAATGGTTAAACAGTATGTGAATCTGGCGCCCCAGATCCGCGACGCTCTGATTCAATACAAACAGGAGGTTGAGGACGGGACATTTCCGGGCCCGGAACACAGTTTCGCCATGAAAGAGGAAGAGGCGGAAAAGATTTGAATTTCACCATGCAGGGAGTCTTTCCATGAATTTCTTAATCGTCGGACCGGGAGCAATGGGTTGCCTTTTCGCCGGACACCTTAAAAAAGCCGGGCACCCGGTGGTGATTCTGGATTACAAGGCGGAACGGGCCAGGCACATTAACGGGAACGGCATTTCCCTGGAAGGGGTAGGAGGAAACTTCAACGTCCAGGTGACCGCTGTTACGGAAAAACCCTCCCGGAAAATCCATGTGGCCCTGATCTGCGTCAAAGCCTATCAAACGGATGGGGTCGCCCGAACACTTTCTTCGTGGCTTGATCCCGACGTTATGGTTCTCACCCTTCAAAATGGCCTTGGCAACCTTGAGACCCTAAAAGAAGCACTGGGTAACGAGCGGGTCCTGGGAGGTGTCACTGCGGAAGGGGCAACGCTTCTCAGCCCCGGCCGCGTGCGGCATGCCGGCCGGGGGCCTACGATTATCGGTCCGGCAGGATCAGATGATGGACCTGCGGCAAACATTGTTTCCGCCTTTGCGGATGCCGGTTTTGACATCCGTGCCGTGGATGAGGTCGAGGACCTGATCTGGGGAAAACTGATCGTAAACGTGGGTATCAACGCCCTGGCGGCCATTACAAAACTCAAGAACGGCCGGCTGCCGAACATTGATGGCACGGGTCAGGTGATGAAAGAGGCGGTTCTTGAAGCGGTGAGGGTTGCCAATGCCAAGGGCATGAAACTGCCATTTCCCGATCCCATTGAAAGGGTCCTGGAAGTATGCCGCGGCACAGCCGGCAATATTGCGTCCATGCTACAGGATGTACTGGCCCAACGGGCTACGGAAATCCGGTTTATCAATGGGGCCATTGTCTCAGAAGGTCGAAGCCTGGGCATTCCAACACCCGTCAATTTGACGCTGAGCTGTCTGGTGGAAGCGCTTCAGGATTCTTACAATGAGGCCGTGAGGGCATAAAAAATTTTCAGTTGGGGGAAACCAGCAGTTTCTGGTCGGGTTTGATGGGTTCGTCCACTGTCAACTGATTCAATTTGCAAAGCATATCCACCGTGAGGCCGTATTTTGTCGCGATTGCAGACAAATTGTCCCCGGGGCGAACGGTGTGATATTTCTTTTGGGATTTTGACTTGATCGAAGTGGCGTTCTTTTCATGCGAACGGGGGTCTATGCCTTTTTCAAAACGGGCGATTTTGGTTTCAAGAGCCCCCAGCCGCTTTTCAATCTGAACAAGAGCGGTTTCCAGGGAGTCTGCTGCTCCCCTTGCCGGTTTTTCTTCATTATCAAAGGCAATGGCCAGTACCACAAGCAGGATAAGAACCCCTGAAGCCACTGACAGCAACCATTTCGCATTGCGTTTGCGTTTCAAGCGGCCGGCGCGTCCCAGCCTCCCATTCCTCGGAATGTATTCCAGGTCATCAACCATATCATTCATGAATTCCGGAACAGCTTCATCCCTATGGTGCTTAACGGTTTTATCGGTCATTTTAATAATCGCTACAATCCGAGGTTTTCGTTGATCAGGACCACCTTGATCCGGCCCTTGGGAAAGGACTTTTGTGTAATGGTCCAACTGTTGCAAATGCGCTCAGGGCTTTTGCATTCCTCACACACCCCCGTTTTAGCGCAGGGCGTTTTTTTGTTCAGCCGCATGGCGTTAACGGGGGCCGCATAGTCTTTGATGCGCTCAATGGCGGCCTCCAGATCCTCCACAACCTTGTTTCGACCCACCATCACCACCACGTTTCTGGGGCCAAAAGTAATGCCTGACACGCGGTTTCCAATCATATCCAGGTTCACCAATTCTCCGGAACGGGTCACTGCATTGGTCCCGGTGATAAACAGATCCACCAGAAGAGACGCTCTTCTCCGTTCCAGGCTTTCTTCAGGGGAGAGAGATTTATCAAAGGTATCCAGGATCTCTGCATTTGGATAGGCTTTGAGCATATCATAGAGCTCCGTTGCCACAAAGGTCATGGAACCCCCCCAGGAAATGGTTTTGGGAGCGAGTTTGGGCAGAATTTTGTCCATCACCATGCGGCCGGCTTCACGGGCATTTTGCGCGATAAAAACTTCAAAATTGTTTGACAGCAAGGTCTCTTTCAGAGTTTCAAGACGAAGTTGCCAATAGTTCAGGGTCGGTTTTTCCATTACTTTTCTCCTTCATTTTGAAGATGACGTTCCATCCCGGTTTCCGCTTGCAAACCTGTGCGCCAGACCCAGCGCCTTGATGCACCGTTCGGGCTCGGAAAAAACCGGAAAACCAAGCGCTTCCAAGCGCTTTGTCACATCCCATGTCATATTGATATTGGGACCGTAAACCCAGGTGACCACGGGCTTACGGGCATTTTCTTTCAGCGCCTCATACCCTTCCACATAGGCCTTGGTATTGTTACCTTTGGCATCCGCCCAAATGACATTGAAAAGCGAGTCCACGTTTTCATCAGTTATGACCGCCGTCAGTATTTTGGTGTACACGGTGGAAAAATCTTTTACGGATGGAATCATGGGACCGATGTCCACCGGGACGTGACCCAGGCCGGGAAACATGCCTTCAAACATTTGGGATGTACTCTCTGACAACCGGGCGCGAACCAGTCCGTGCCTGGCGCCTTCATCCAGCGCTGCAACACCCACGGCGCCCGTATAACTCACCATGCCGAAGCGGTTTCCCCGGGGCAACGGCTGGGAAGCAAAAAAACGAGGCATTTCGAACATTTCACTGAATTGATTCAGCCGCAATACCCTTGTCTGGCGGCAGGCCGCATCAAAGATTTCGTCATCAATGGCCAGGCTTCCCGTGTGAGAGGCCGACGCGCGGGCCCCTTCTTTCGTGGTGCCCAGCTTGAGAACCAGAAGGGGTTTTTTTGAAGCTACCCGCTTGCAGGCTTCCAGGAACCGCTTTCCATCTTTTACGCTCTCCACATAGACACTGATCACCTGCGTATCAGCATCATTCTCCAGGTATTCCAGGAAATCGCACTCATCCAGGTCGCATTTGTTGCCGAAATCACATATTCTGCTGATACCGTAACCCAGGTCCCGGTACGCATAGGCCTGTGGGTTGATCATTCCGGTTTGCGAGCAGATGGCGACCGTTCCTTTCTTGAACCGGTAGTATCCCGCATCATAGGGGCAGGGATTGAAGCCGTTCATGGCATTGGCGATGCCGGCGGTGTTGGGTCCGATAATGCGAACACCCAATAAATTTGCCAGCTGAACCACTTCCTCTTGTAGTTTAGCCCCTTCAGCGTCTCTTTCCGCAAAACCATCCGCCACCAGAATAATCGACTTGATACCGGCTTCCGCACA
>CAZPQA010000036.1:0-27747 GCA_964588535.1 uncultured Desulfobacteraceae bacterium | reverse complement strand
GCCGGGAAAAAAGCCTGTGCTGCGGTGCCGGAGGTGGACGACTCTGGATGGAAACACCCCCGGAATGGCGTTTTTCCGACTTGAGGATACACGAAGCCATCGACACCGGTGCAACCATTCTGGCGACAGCATGCCCTTACTGCATTTCCATGCTGGAAGACAGCCGAAAGACCGTCAACAAAGAAGACGAGATCGAGATCAAAGACGTCTCCGAGCTTATTGCCGAGGCGCTGTAACAACCCGTATTTTTAGAGCAAAAAGCCCTGCCCTGCCGGGCAGGGCTTTTTGTGCTTCTGGCCCTTATTTTTTTGAGCACCCTATGAAAACAGCCTATCTGGATTGCTTTTCCGGTTTAAGCGGGGATATGTTTCTGGGGTCCCTTCTGGACGTGGGACTTTCCTTTGACCAATTGAAACAGTGTCTTCAGACCCTGCCTTTTCATGGCTACGAACTTGAGTTAAGGCGAGAGACCCGGAACCAGATCTCGGGCACGCGTTTTATGGTTCATCTGGATGAAGGTCATTATAAAGAGCATGGGCACAAAAATAGAGACCTGAAAGCCATAAGTGAAGTCATAGATCAGGGCGATTTGACAGATTCCGTCAAAAATAAATCAATGGCCATTTTTGAATCCCTGGCCCGAGTCGAAGGTTATATCCACAACCTGCCCCCTGACCAGGTTCACTTCCATGAGGTGGGCGCCGCTGATTCGATCATCGATATTGTGGGGACCGTGTACGCCCTTGAAATCCTGGGGATCGAACGCCTCTTGGTTTCCCCTCTTCCCCTGGGATCGGGCTTTGTCAAGACGGCCCACGGCAGAATCCCTGTTCCTGCGCCGGCCACCCTGGCGCTTTTAAAGGGGGTTCCGGTATTGAATTCAGGCGTTCAACAGGAAATGGTCACGCCCACAGGGGCGGCGCTTGCCATCGGACTGGCCGCGTCTTTTGGTCCCATGCCCCCCATGGTGATTCAAAATGTCGGTTACGGGGTCGGTTCCCGGGAATTGCCGGATCGTCCGAACCTGCTTCGCATCATCATCGGTCATGAGGAACATGGAAAGCAAACGGATACGGTGGTGGTTCTTGAAACGAACCTGGATGATATGCGCCCGGAAGGCCTGGGTTACCTCATGGAACGGCTGTTTGAAGCAGGTGCCCTGGATGTGGTTTTTGCACCCATCCAGATGAAGAAAAATCGACCCGGGGTGCAGGTTCAGGTAATCGGAAAACCGGAGCAGAAAGACCGTTTGATGGAAATCATGGTTCAGGAAACCACCACTCTGGGCATCCGCTTTCGCTACAGCCGGCGGATGGTTCTTGAAAGAACCCAGCAAACGGTGGAGAGTCCATGGGGAAAAATAAGTGTCAAACGCGTTATTCAAGGTGAGTCCACGCGCTTGGTACCAGAATATGACGTTTGCAGAGAAATTGCATTGAAAAACCATATTCCCCTGCGGGACGTCTATCGGTGGATAGATAGTTTGAATTGCAAAGGATGAAAGCCGAATCTGAACATCTGGGAACCGTTGCTCTTTTCAAGAAGACCGGCATTTACGGCAAAACGGCCCTGATTTTGGGAACCTGGTTTGGGTCCGGACTGATGCCTTTTGCGTCGGGCACTTTCGGAACCCTGGCAGCGGCACCCCTTGTGGCATTGTCGGCATTTTTTTCGCCCCTGTCCAGCGCTCTGTTCCTGATGATCATGATCCTGGTGGCCATCTGGGCTTCACAGGTGGTCCACAGGCTGCTTCAAAAGGTGGACCCGTCGGAAGTGGTGATTGATGAGGTGGCCGGTTTCCTTCTGACCATGTTGTGGATCCCCCTTTCATGGGGAACACTGCTGGCCGGTTTCCTTCTATTTCGGCTTTTCGACATCTGGAAACCATGGCCTGCGGGACCGGCGGAAAGACTCCATGGGGGCTTAGGAATTGTTCTGGATGATCTGGTGGCCGGCTTGTATGCGAATCTGGGATTAAGACTTATTCTTTGCTTTGTATCTTTTGATTTCTTAGGATAAACAATGCACGGAGAAATCATCACCATCGGAAACGAATTGGTTTCCGGAAGGACCCAGGACCTGAATTCCTGGTATGCCGCGGGCAGATTGACCGCTTCCGGCCTCAAAGTGGTTCGCGTCACTTCCGTGGGTGATGATGAAAACAGAACCGCCGACGCGCTCAAAAGAGCACTGACATCCTCACATTTCGTCATCGTAACCGGGGGTCTGGGATCCACCACCGATGACATGACCTGTGAAATCGCTGCCGATGCCCTTGACCGCCCCCTTTGCATCGATGATCAGATGCTGAAGAAAATCGAGCAATATGCCAGGGTACGCAAAATAGCAATGACGGAATCCCTCAAAAAGATGGCCTTAATGCCCGAGGGAGCCCGAATGATTAACCCCAAAGGTGCCACCTGCGGTTTTTCCCTGGTAACCGGAGGGGTCAATTTCTATTTTCTCCCCGGCGTTCCCGATCAGACGCGCTACCTCATTGATACATTCGTCCTCCCCGACATCCTGGGCCGGTATGAAACCCTGCCGGTCATGCGGCAGCGGATCATGAAGCTATACGGACTTAATGAACCACGTATTGCCGAAATATTCAGATCCCTTCAAAAAGAGATCGGAAAAGTGGTTCTGGGATTCTACCCGCATTTTCCGGAAAACCACATTACCATCAGTTTAAGGGGAAAAGATGAGCCCACCATTTCAAAAACCCTGGATCGGGTTGAAGCGGCCATTTCTGAAATGGTGGGCGTTTATGTTTTCGCGCACGACAGCCGCGAAATGGAAGCAGTGGTGGGCGAGATACTGCTGAAAAACGAAAAAACCCTTTCCGTGGCGGAGTCGTGTACCGGGGGGCTCATCGGTAATCGCTTGACGGAAGTTGCGGGCAGTTCACAATATTTTCAAGGGGGCGTGGTCTCGTACAGCAACCGGGCAAAAGTGGACCTGTTGCGGGTTTCGGCAAAAACAATTGACACCCACGGCGCGGTCAGTCCTGAAACGGCCCGCGAAATGGCAATGGGCGTGCGGACCTCTATGCATGCGGATCTGGGCCTGGCGGTCACCGGAATTGCCGGACCCGACGGGGGAAGCAGGGACAAACCCGTGGGGACGGTTCATATTGCCCTTTCTTCGGAAGAAGGGACTTTTACGGAAAAATACCGCTTTTGGGGAAGAAGAAAACAGATTAAACTGAACAGCGCCATGATGGCCCTGGATTGGGTTCGCAGGTACCTTAATGGAGATCCGTTCATTCCTGGCATTTGAACTGCCGCCGGACATTAAAAGGATCATTTTGGGGGTGTCACGGGCGGGAAAGGAATTGCCCCTGGATTTGGCTTGGGTTAAATCGGGGAACATTCACCTTACCATGGTATTTATGGGGAACGTTCTTGATGATAAAATCCAATCCATTGGGGAAACAGTAAAAAAAGTTTGCGCTGGGTACGATCCCTTTGATGTGAGTCCCGGAGGTTTGGGATTCTTCGGCAATCGACGTCATCCGCGGGTGTTGTGGATGGGGCTTAATGGCGATGTTCACCGCATGGGGCGTTTCAGGGATGCACTTCAAAAAAACCTCAAACCCTTTGGCATCAAAACGGAGAGAAGGCCTTTCAAGCCCCATCTGACCCTGGGGCGATTCAAGAAGGGCGCACGACCGTGGCCCCATCTGGACCACATGATTTCGAAATATGCGGACCTGAAGGGTCGAACCTGCGCCTTAAAAGAGTTGGCACTGTTTAAAAGCGATCTGATACCGGAAGGGGCCATTTACACAAAGCTGGATACCTGGACGTTTGGCGGGTGAAAAAAACTTTGAAGTTGTAAAATCATAGGGTGCAGGGTGCAGTTGTCAGGGGGCAGGATGAAATCCGACGTTGACTTTTCTGCACCCTGACAACTGCACCCTGTAAACTGCAACCTGTTACCGAAGGTAACAAAAGGGGAGACAAATGGATAGAGAAAGAGCGGTTGATCAGGCCATTTCCCAAATCGAAAAGCAGTTCGGGCGAGGATCCATCATGAAGCTGGGCGAGGATAAAAGCATCGATATCCCGGCCATCTCCACGGGATCTCTGACCCTGGATCTGGCCCTCGGCGTCGGCGGCGTGCCAAGGGGCCGGGTGGTGGAGATTTATGGGCCGGAGTCCTCGGGCAAAACCACCCTGGCGCTCCATATCGCCGCGGAAGCTCAGGCCAAGGGTGGCATGGTGGCATTTGTGGATGCAGAACACGCACTCGACGTGGTGTATGCTCGAAAGCTCGGGGTGAACGTGGACGACCTTCTGGTTTCCCAGCCGGATACGGGAGAGCAGGCATTGGATATTGCTGAGATCCTGGTACGAAGCGGCGCCATTGATGTGCTGATTATCGATTCAGTGGCCGCGCTGGTACCCAGAGCAGAGATTGAAGGAGAAATGGGCGACCACCATGTGGGCCTTCAGGCCAGGCTCATGAGCCAGGCCCTTCGAAAACTCACGGGGACCATCAGCAAATCCAGAACCTGCCTGGTGTTCATCAACCAGATCCGGATGAAAATCGGCGTCATGTTCGGAAATCCGGAAACCACCTCGGGGGGGAACGCATTGAAATTTTATGCCAGCCAACGCCTGGATATTCGGCGTATCGGGGCCTTGAAAGATGGCGATCAGGTGGTGGGAAACCGCACCCGGGTCAAGGTTGTCAAAAACAAGGTCGCCCCGCCCTTCAAGAATGCGGAATTTGATATTATTTACGGGGAAGGCATTTCCAAGGAGGGGGACATCCTCGATCTGGGCGTATCGTTGGATATTGTTGAAAAAAGCGGGGCCTGGTATTCTTTTGAGGGCGACCGAATTGGCCAGGGCCGGCAGAACGTCAAACGGTTTTTGAAGGAAAACACGGATATCCGGAATAATATTGCGGATCAAATTCTTCGTAAAACAGGGCTCAGGAAAGACCCGGCAGAAAACGACGAAAAACCGGAAGAACCGGTCGAAAAGTAGGGCACGGTGCTCCGTGCCCCTACCACAGGAGACATAATGAATTTCAGGCAAATCAGAAACCAGTTTCTGGATTATTTCAGCAAACACGGCCACCGGATTGTAGAGAGTTCTTCGCTGATCCCCAGGGATGACCCGACCCTGCTTTTTACCAATGCGGGCATGGTCCAGTTCAAAAACGCCTATCTGGGAGAGAATCCCGGCTATTCGCGAGCAACCACGGCCCAGAAATGCGTGCGCGCCGGGGGAAAGCACAACGACTTGGATAACGTCGGGTACACCCCGAGGCATCACACATTTTTCGAAATGCTGGGAAATTTCTCATTCGGGGATTACTTTAAGGAAGAAGCCGTTCATTGGGGTTGGGAACTGCTGACGGAAGGCTACGGCCTTCCCGGCGATAAACTCCATGTCTCCATCTTTCAAGATGACGACGAAGCTTTCGACATCTGGCAGAAGGAGGTCGGGCTCCCGGCGGATCGGATCGTAAGGCTGGGCGAAAAAGACAACTTCTGGGCCATGGGGGACACCGGACCGTGCGGCCCCTGTTCTGAAATTCATATCGACCAGGGAGCGTCGGTGGGATGCGGTCAACCGGGTTGTGCCCCCGGATGCGATTGTGACCGTTACCTGGAGATCTGGAATCTGGTCTTCACACAGTTTGATCGAAGCCCGGATGGCACCCTTACGCCACTGCCCAAACCCAATATTGATACGGGAATGGGTCTTGAGCGACTGGCAGCGGTTATTCAAGGGGTCAAAAGCAACTATGACACCGATCTGTTCCGGGATATTATCGGGCATATCGAGTCCCTGTCACACAAAAATTACGGCGGTGATGACCGAATGGATGTGGCGTTCCGCGTCATAAGCGATCATGCCCGCGCGGTTTCCTTCCTCATCGGTGACGGCATCATGCCGTCCAACGAAGGGCGGGGGTATGTGTTGAGACGCATTATCAGACGGGCCAGTCGATTTGGTCAGGGACTGGGACTTGAAGACATTTTCCTCCACTCAGTCTGCAATCACGTGATTGACCTGATGGGCCGGGATTATGGTGAACTGTTTCGCGCCAGAAGCTTAATCCTGGGCGTTGTGGAAAACGAAGAGCGGCGGTTTGCCGATACCCTCAGGTACAGCATGAAGGTCCTGGAAGAAGAAATCCAGCGGCTGCAGGAAAAGGGTGAAACTGTCATACCCGGTGAAGTGGTCTTTAAACTCTATGACACCTATGGCCTGGCTGTTGACCTGGTGGAAGATGTGGCCCGGGACGAAAACTTGAAGGTGGATTTGGCCGGCTACAAAGACGCCATGGGCAAACAACGCCTGCTTTCCCAGGAGTCCTGGAAAGGGAGCGGAGAAGCGGCGGTTCCCAAAACCTTTCGGGATCTTCGCTCCCGCGGTCTTGACAGTCGTTTCCTGGGCTATGATACCCTTGAAACCGAATCGAAGATCCTTTCCCTGGTGATGGGGGATCAGGAAGTCGATTCAATGGAAAAAGGCGCCGAAGCAACCGTGATACTGGATCAAACGCCCTTTTATGCAGAATCCGGAGGACAGGTGGGGGATGTGGGCCAAATCACAAACGGGGCGACGCATTTTCGAGTGGAAAACACCTTCAAATACGGCCAGGACCTGATTGTTCATAAGGGCCGACTGGAAGAGGGCTCACTGACTGCGGGCGATACGGTCAATACTGCTGTGGACCGGGGCCATCGAATGACGATTGCCGGCAACCACACCGCCACCCATCTGCTCCATGCGGCCCTCAGAGAAATCCTGGGGGATCACGTCAAACAGGCGGGATCGCGCGTGGCTTCCGACAGGCTCCGTTTTGACTTCAGTCATTTCACCCAGGTTTCCCCCGAAAATCTCCTGGAAGTGGAACGGTGGGTCAATGACCGTATCCGCGAAAACCTGCCGCTCAATACACAGATCATGAACAAAGAGGATGCCATGAAAACGGGTGCCATGGCGATCTTTGAAGAGAAATACGGGGACCAGGTCAGAATCATTGATATCGGTCATGGGCTGAGCCTGGAATTGTGCGGGGGCACGCATACCCGGCGAACCGGCGATATCGGCGTTTTCCGCATCATCAGTGAAAGTGCTGTTGCCGCCAATGTCCGCCGTATTGAAGCGCTTACGGGAGAGGCAGCACTGCGGCATGATCAAAAAAGAGATGAACGGCTGAAAAATGCGGCGGGGCTTCTCAAGGTTTCCCCGGACAAATTGCTTCACAGGCTTAAACGGCTGCTGGATGAAACCAGGGAAAAGGAACGAGAAATTGAATCCCTGAAGGGTCGTCTTTTTACGGAAAAGTCGGCGGATCTTCTCCAGGACGTCAGGGAAATACAAGGCGTTTCAGTGGTCGCAAAAGAGCTGGAGGCCGATACACCCAAAGAACTTCGGGAAGCGGTGGACCGGATCAAAGACAAGATGGGTTCCGGTATTGTCCTGCTGGGGGCCAAAACCGGGGGCAAGGCCATGCTCATATGTGCTGTTACAAAAGATCTGACAGATCAATTTAATGCTGGTCAAATCATCAGGGAACTGTCTGGTATTGTTGGCGGAAGAGGGGGCGGGCGACCGGACATGGCCCAGGGGGGGGGAGACAAGCCGGAAAAACTGGCGGACGCAATTGCATCCCTTGAAACCCTAATCGTAGAGAAAACCGTGTAGCCAAGATGTTTCCCTTTCGCCTTTTAATTCTTTAATCTTGTCCTTGCATTTTCTAACGGATTCAAGGGCCTGATAATATTGCCCCACATCGGGATAATTGGCGATCAGGTAAAGATATCTGTCCATGGCGGGTTGGTAATAGCCTTTTCTGAAATAAAAATTCCCCACATAGAGTTCATGCTCTGCCAGCTTGACGTAACACTCCCGCACTTTTCTGCGGGCATGTTCAGTATAGTTGCTCTTGCGGAACCGTTTGATCAGCCGTTCGAATTCCACTCTGGCCTTGAGCGTATTGGATTGGTCTCTGTCGATGGTCGCTGACTTGTTGAAATGACACATCCCCTGCCGGTAGATGACATAGGGCACATTTTTGTTTCTGGGGTGCATTTTTTCAAATTCGGCATATTCATCACGGGCTTCATCATACTGTCCCTTCTCATAGTAGGCATCTGCCATTTTCAATTCTGCGGTGATGGCAAAGGTGCTGTAAGGGTACCGGTCCTTGATCTTCTGAAATGTCTCGATCGATTTTTCAAAGCGCCCCGCATTAAAATCCTCCATGCCCTCGCTCATGATTTCGGCCGGTGTCGGTTCGTCTTCAGACCCGAACAGACTATTCCAGAGGGAACAGCCGCTCAGAAGAAACACCCAGCAGATGCCCACTAACATTAAGTCCAGCAACACCCATTTTGATTGTCTGATTTTTATCTTCATGATCACGCCCTAGTGCCCTTCAATAAACCGTTCAGCGGCGAAAGCGGCCGTAGCGCCGTCCCCCACAGCCGTGCTGACCTGTCGCAGGAGCTTTGATCGAATATCGCCCGCGGCAAATACACCGGGGATGGATGTTTCCATGTTGTCATCTGTTTTCACAAAACCAAGATCATCGAAATCGATCGACAGGTCCGCCAACAGGTCATTGCTCGGGTTGTACCCGATGAATACAAATACCCCTTCAACGGGAAGGGTGGATATTTCGTTCGTCTTGACATTTTTGAGTTCAAGTGCTTCAACGCCGGCTTGACCCAGGATTCGGGTTGGCACCGAGTCCCATACCAAAGTCACTTTTTCAGCGGCTTTGACCCGCTCCTGAAGCAATTTTGTGGCCCGCAGTTCATCCCGTCGGTGCACCAGGTAAACACGGCTGGCGAACTTGGTCAGAAAAATAGCTTCTTCCACGGCGGTATCACCACCGCCGATGACCGCAACTTCCTGGTCCCTGTAAAAAGGCCCGTCGCAGGTGGCGCAGTAGGAAACCCCTTTTCCAACCAGAAGGCCTTCCCCGTCGATCCCCAGTTTTCTGGGTGATGCACCGGTGGTCAAGATCAAGGCCTTTGTTTCCATGGCCTCTTTATCCGTAAAGACCCTCTTTTTTTCCGGCGTCAATTCAAGGCGGACCACCTCTATTCCCTCAATTTTCAGACCAAAATTCTCCGCCTGACGCTTCATTCGATCCACCAGTTCAAAGCCGGATAGACCCTCAGGAAACCCCGGATAATTTTCAACAAAATCCGTGGTAAGGATCTGGCCCCCCGGCGCCAGTTTTTCGAGCAAGACGGTTTTGAGGCGAGCCCTTGATGCATACAGACCCGCTGTGAGACCCGCAGGTCCAGCGCCGACGATGATAAGATCTTCCATGGTACTTTTCCAACTCCTGTAACAAAAAAACCCGCTCCTTCCTCTTCGAGCGGGTTGCGGTCGGTTTCGTCCTCAGCTAGAGGAGTTTTTTGAGTTCCTCTTCAAGGTGGCTTTTGGGATGTGCCCCCACAATGGTTTGGAAAACTTCACCATTTTTAAACAGGATAAGGGTTGGAATATTCCTGATACCGAATTTCGTGGGTGTTTCACGGTTGCTGTCCACGTCCATTTTGGCGATCTTCACCTTACCTTCATACTCTTTTGCCAATTCTTCAACGGTCGGTCCCACTACTTTGCAGGGACCACACCATTCCGCCCAGAAATCAACCATAACCGGCATTTCAGATTTGATAATTTCCTGCTCAAAATCCGCATCTGTGACTTGCAATACATCAGACATCATTTGTCTCCTTCCAGTCGTACCCGGCTCAGCCGGCGTTCTTGTTTTATCAGGTTCTTAGCTTTCAGGTTCTTCCAGCAGTTTTTTCAGGTTCTTTTCGATGGTGACCGGCACAGGCCCGGAATTTGAGTAGAGATTCAGCACCTGGTGGGAAACCTTGATCTTTTCCTCCACCGTGTCCCAGCCTATCCCTTTTTCTTCTACCTGGTTCATTAAATCAATTAGTCCTTGAGAATCCATATCATTCCTCCTTATTTCTTTTTTGATGGCGCCAGATCCGGGGGGTACGCAAACTTCGGATCTATAACATAGGTCCAGGGGAGCCCCCACCATTGCCACCCATAGTGACGTCTGTGATTAAAACTGTAAATTTTGTTCCTTTTTGCAAGCTGACGGTAAAACTTGTTTTTGTGATTGTCTTTAAAAACCGGGAATTCGGATCCCTCAAAACCGTCTGCCACTTCGTAAACCTTCTTAAACCCGGCACCCAGAAGTTCTTTTGCCGCAAGCGCACTTCTCCTGCCATCCCTGGAGAGAATCAGCAGGTTATCCGTCTTTTTAAACACCTTGCCGATCTCCTTTAAAAACGCCCTGTTCTTTTTGTTCATGCCGTATTCATACCGATCACCCTCTTTCTTGAGGCGGGTGGTCCAGAACATGTACGGGAACAGGTAGGCGTTGATGGGGTGGCCGACGAGCTGGTATTCGGCCCTTGTCCTTACATCAATAAGGTAGGTGTCGGGGACTGTATTGAGCATATCATAAGCTTCAATGCTCAATATATGCTTGGGCTCCTCGGCAAACGCGTTCACAACGAAAGCCAGCAGGAGCACCACAAAACCGAAGCCGGTAAAAAAAACTTTTCTATTCATTCTATTATCTTCTCGGATGGTTCTACCATCCAAATTAGGCTCACTATAAAACTTGAGTCTAAACAAATAATCCAGTACCGTATGTTTGTCAATGAAAAATCCTGGCTTTCGGTAATGGGCCTTTGCGCTCAAATATTTCAAACGGAGGAAACATTAATGACGGCAAGCAAAGTGTATTTTTCAGACCTCAGAACATCCTTTAAGGAAAACATCTTTATAAAATTAAACAGACTTTTGGATGAAGCCGGCATGGATGATGCGGTGGCCGAAAGGAGTCTGGTGGCAATCAAATTGCATTTCGGTGAAAAGGGAAATTCCGCATTTATCCGCCCCAACTTTTTAAGGACAATTGTAGACAGGGTTGAAGGACTGGGGGCAAATCCGTTTTTAACCGATGCCAATACGCTCTACGCAGGAACCAGGGGTAACAGCGTCTCCCACCTGCATACGGCAGTGCTAAACGGGTTTGCATATTCGGTGGTCAAGGCACCTGTCATTATCGCTGACGGAATTCGAGGCGCTTCTTTTAAAGCCGTTGACATTGATCAGGCGTTCATCCAAACGGCCTATATTGCCAGGGATATTGCAGAAGCGGATGGGTTGATCAGTGTGGCCCATTTCAAAGGTCACGAACTGGCCGGTTTTGGTGGCACCATCAAAAACCTGGGGATGGGGTGTGCTTCTAGAAAAGGAAAAATGGCCCAGCACTCCGATGTATCCCCGAAGGTCAAAGGGAAAAAATGCGTGGGCTGTGGGGATTGCGTGCGTCATTGCGCCAGTGAAGCCATATCTTTAAAGGAGAAAAAGGCTTCTATCGATCCTGAAAAATGCGTGGGCTGCGGTGAATGCATCCTCATTTGCCCCAACGGCGCCATCGATGTCAGTTGGAATGCGGATATTCCACTGATGCAGAAAAAGATGACGGAGTACACACTGGCTGTACTCAAAGGAAAAGAAAAGAACGCCTTTTTTATTAATTTTCTGACGGATATTACCCCCGCTTGCGACTGTTACGGACATAGCGACGCGCCCATTGTTCATGATGTGGGGATTGTGGCCTCAAAAGATCCTGTTGCCATTGACCAGGCTTCCGCGGATCTGGTCAACCAGCAGATCGGGGCCACGGCATCCTGCCTCAAGGAAGGGTTGAAACCCGGTGAGGATAAATTTCGTGCGGTATATCCCAAAGTCGACTGGGCCATACAACTGAATCACGGCGAAAACATCGGTTTGGGCAGCCGAAAATATGAGTTGATTACAATTTAATTCAATTAATTAGCCTTTTTAGCGGGGTCCTGCTTGTTTTTGTATGCGGCATATGATATGAGTCATCCGGTTTATGATTGAGAAAATTAAGGAGAAAGTGATGGATATAAAAATTGCGGCGGCAACGCCTGACAAGATGAAATCAAAGCCGGCGGATGAATCTCAGCTTGGGTTCGGGGATATCACAACGGACCACATATTCCTGATGGATTATGACGCTTCCAGGGGATGGTTCAATCCACGCATTGAACCCTATGGCCCCCTGGCCATTGATCCGGCTGCCATGAGCCTCCATTATGGACAGGAAATTTTTGAAGGTCTCAAAGCCTACGCAACTTCGGATGGCGGTATCGGGCTTTTCAGGGCCAACGAAAACTTTGAACGGCTGAATCGTTCAGCACAACGCCTCTGCATGCCCGGAGTGGATATACCCGTGGCCATGGAAGGCATGAAACAATTGATCCTTCAGGACCAAGATTGGATTCCCAAAAGCCCCGGCACCTCTCTTTATATACGACCCACCATGATTGCCACTGAACCGCACCTGGGCGTTCGTCCTTCCAACACCTATGTGTTTTTTATTATTATCGGCCCGGTGGGGGCCTATTATAAGGAAGGGTTGAACCCGGTTAAGATCTATGTGGAAGACTTCTTTGTGCGGGCGGCAATCGGCGGCATGGGCGAAGCCAAAACGGGCGGTAATTATGCGGCCAGCCTTCTCGCTGCTGAAGAAGCCAAGAAAAAAGGATTCACGCAGGTGCTCTGGCTGGATGCGGTGGAACGGAAATATATTGAAGAAGTGGGCACCATGAACATGTTCTTCCGCATTGCTGACGAGGTGATCACCGCGCCGCTGAACGGCAGCATCCTGCCCGGGGTCACCAGGGACTCCGTCATTCGAATCGTTAAAGACTGGGGCCTTAAAATGACAGAGCGGTCCCTTGCCATTGATGAAGTGATTGCGGCGGCGGATGACGGCAGGCTTCAGGAAACATTCGGCACCGGTACGGCGGCCGTGATTTCTCCGGTGGGACAAATCACCTTCAAGGGTCGCGATTATGTGGTGGCCGGCGGCCAAATGGGAGAGTTGAGCCAGAAACTCTATGATGAAATCGTTGCCATTCAGTACGGCAAAAAACCCGATCCATACGGATGGGTTACGCGAATAGAATAGTTCAAAAGGTTTTCAGGCAAATTCATTTCTTTTTTTCTTAGCGGCTTTGCGTCTTTGCGTGAGAAAAATCTGGAGAAATCAATTCCAAAACCTCCTCAGGAAGCCAGCCCCGTTTCTTGTCCGGCAGGCGAATGAGTCGCCACCCCCCTTCGGAGCGTTCCTGCTCCACAATGGCGCCTTCGTGCAGCTTAAAGAGGATCGTATCCCCCTTATGGGGCCCTGCCAGAACCGCCACTTCTTTTTCCAGAATAACGGCCCGATGGTCATCATGGACCTGGGCCCATTTCATCCCAAGGGAAAGCCCCGTCACCAGCCAGAGGCACAGCACCAGCAGCAACATATAGAAAAGCCATTCGGACCGGTGAAACAGGCGGATCAAAAGGGCAGTACAGAGCAGCAGGTTCAAGATCGCAAAACACCAGAACAGCTCACTCTGGCTGACGGCCGGCAACCAGAAAAACGCCGTGCTGAAAAATCCCTTTGAAGGGGGAATGGCATCCACCACCTGGTCCCGGGCATGGGCCAGGTTGAAGTTGAGATCCGCATCCCGGGGCATGGCAATATGGGCTCGCTCATAGGCTAAGATGGCCCGGCCCAGCTGATCCATCCTGAACCAGGCGTTCCCCAGGTTGTACTGGATACGGGGCGCATCATGACCGGCGCGAATCAACTGCTGGTAGCCAATGGCGGCGTCCTGAAATTTTCCTTCCCGATAATCCTGATTGGCCTGATAGAAAATTTCCTCCCATGCTCTGTCCCGGTCCTGGCCAAAGGCCGACGATACCGGAAAAACGGCTGCCAGAACACAAATGATGGGCAACAGGAAACGATATTTCACCGCAGCTCCTTTTCAATCTGTTTGATAATTCCCAGAATGTCCCTGGATGCTGAATCACAGGTGGCCTCCCCGCCCGTGTAAATGCGACCTTCAAGTTCTTCCAGAACCTTCCTGAGTTTGTCTGCCGTATCCGGGTGAACCCCTTTTTCCATCAAGAGCTCCGGCACATGGGCGGGGGTCAGGGACCCAAGGGACAACTGAAAACGATCATTCATATAATCCCGAACGGCGGTCATCATGCCGTTGGCATCTTTGTGGTCACGGCGGCATTCTTTCAGGAAAACATGGGCCGCCTTTCTGGCCCGCTGAGCGTAAATGGCCTGGTCTGACTTTCTATTTAACCGCAAGCCCAGAAAAACCATCCCCAACACCAGAAAAGGCGCCATGAGTATGGCCCAGCAAAACAGGTTACCAGGGCCCATTGCCTTTGAAGACAACCAACCGTCATCTTTCAACCCCGAAATTGAGGTGTAGATGGGAAGGATGTCATGGCCGATTTCTTTTACTTCCTGTTTGGCAGGCTTTGAGGGGTCTTTTGATTTTTCCGTCTGCGGGGCGGTCACGAGGGTTTGCGTTTCTCCGGGCAGCACCGTTAACGTCAGCGGTTTCGTTTTTTGGGTTCGATAGGTTTCGGCGTTGGGATCAAAATAGCTGATCGTGAATGGGGGAATGGTATAAACACCTTCCTTATCCGGCACCAGGGCCCATTTCATGGTTTTGGACCCGGTCAGACCATCGGCGCCGGCGCGGGTTTGAAACACCGGTTCATCAGCATAAGATTTGAAATGATCCAATGACGGCATTTTCAGATCCGGCAACCGGTTGACGTTGCCCTTTCCCGAAAGGCGAACGGTGAGGGTCACGGAGTCCCCCACGTGAACCTCCGACCCGGAAAGACTGCACTCAATGGTGAATCGTCCCACGAGGCCGCTGAAATCTACGGGTTTTTCTTTTTCGGGAAATGGCAATACTTCGAGAGCAAGGGGTTCGCTGGAAACGGTCAAGGGCCGCCCGGTCCTGAGAGCGCCGCCAAAAAAAGGATCGTCAAACAGTCCTCTGGGCGTTCGCTTCCGAGCACTGTAAATCGTCAGTCCCATGCGGGCAGGCGGGATACGAAAGCGCCCGGGCTTCAGGGGCATCACCCCGTAGGAAACCTCCAGGATTCGGTAGGAGACGTCATGATAAATCGCTTGATACTCTTTTGGTTTTTCCAGCTGCCGAAAGGTGAGTTCATTGGTCTCGGGCAGATCCAGTGAGATATCGCTCACGTTGGTGCGAAGATGCAACTTCAGGGTGTAGGGGACCTGTTGTTCCACATAGGCCTTTTGGGCCCCGAGGGTCGCTGTGAGAAAAACCGGCCCTTTTTCCGACTCCGACGCGTCACCGCCGGCTATCACCTTCAGGGTGGCCACATTGCTTTTAGATGTTTTCCCATCCACGTTGATGATGGCGGGCCCCACCTGAAACACCCCCTTTTTTTTGGGTTGAAGATAATAGGTATAATCCACACCGGAATTGTACCGGCCGTTGATGATTTGAACCCGACTGGCGTTGCCTCCTTTTGTTACATGAAAGGGTTCTAAACCCTCGATAACCAGGGGCGCATCACTGCGCCTTGCGCCGGATAGGCGCACCTGAAGCTGAATGGAATCCGCGAGGGTGGCTTCCCGACGATCCAGGTTGAGGGTCACGGAAACTTCTGCGTTAACCGGCTGTTCCGTCAGAATCAGCGTGGAAAAAAATATTAGGAAGCAGGCAATTTTTTTCATATCACCAGTCCTTTCCCGACGGCTTTCCCTGGCCTTTGGCTTCAGGGACCTGGAACTTCAGAAATCGCGCACGGTCTTCTTTGATGTTGTCCAGCAGGGCCTCGGCTTTCTGTTTCTGAATTCGGGCGGCGGGGATTTGTTCGGGTTTCTGGGCCTCACGTTTCTGGGCTTCGGGTTCGGTTGATTGCTGTGGTTTTCGGCCGCTGGCATCCTGGGGTTCTTTTTGATCCCCCTCTTCCTTTTTCTGATCCGACTTCTTCTGTTGCTTACGCTGGGAAGGTTTATCCTGCGATTGTTTTTCCTGACCCTCCTTTTTTTCTTTTCCCGAAGGATCCTCTTTCTTTTGACCCTTTTGTTGCTGTTGTTTCTGTTTTTCCTCCTCCCGCTTTTTCTGTTTCTCCAGCTCCCTAAGGGCCAGCTCCAGATTGAACCGCGCGTTTTCATTTGTGGGATCCAACAAAAGGGTCTGCTGGTAATAGGCCTTGGCCGAAGCGAAATCCTTCTGTTTAAAGGCGGCATTGCCCAGGTTGAAGACTGCTTTTTGGCGGGTGTCCGGATCATCGGTGCGCTTGAGCACGCTTGAAAACGCTGCCATGGCCCCCTTGAAATCAGAGGCCTGGTAATCGGCGCAGCCCCGGTTGTATCGATACCGGATATCCCGGGGGTTATCCATGTCCCGATCGGCGTAGAGTTTGGCGGCGTCGGCAAAACGCCCCTTCTCGTAGAGTTGGTCCGGGTCTTCGTCGCACCGCCCTTGCGCGGGAAAAAGAAAGAGTAAGACAATGGAGAACAACACCGGCATTTTCCGTTTCAAATGGCCGATCAATCCTTCCAGCAGCAGCAACAGAAAAGCCGCCGCCGCAAAGATGAAAAACCGTTCTTCATAGACCTTGATCTTGCCGCTTTTGACCACGGCTGCGTCGGTTTTCTGTTTGATGCCGTCGAAATAGAGTAGATCCAGGTCCAGATCACCGGCCATGGATCGCACGTATTCGCCGCCGGTCACCGCGGCCATTTCCTGGAGTCCGGCTTCGTCCAGTTTGGAGAGGACCAGCTCTCCTTTGTCATCTTTGATAAATCCCCCCCGCCCTCCGGATGCGGGAACGGGTCCGCCGGCAGGGTCCCCCATGCCGAAGACAAAGATCTTGATCCCCTTCCTGGCAGCCTCGTGGGCTGCTTCAAGGCCCCGTTTTTCATTGTCCTCGCCATCGGTGATGAGCAGGATCACCTTGTCGGTCTCGCTTTTGGGATCAAACGCCGCCATGGCCCCCTGGATGGCTGCGCCCAGATCCGTACCGGGAACCGGAAAATGATCCGGGTGCAGGATATTGAGGAACATCCTCAGTGCGCCGTAATCCAGCGTTAAGGGGCATTGGGTGTAGGCGGCGCCTGAAAAGGCCACCAAACCCACCCGGTCCCCCTGCACCACCTTGAGAAAATCGGTGATCTCCCGTTTGGCCCGCTCCAATCGGTCCGGTTTTACGTCTTCCACCAGCATGCTGGGGGATACATCCAGTGCGATTACAATATCCACACCCTTTTGCGTGACTTCCTGATAGTGGCTGCCCCACCGGGGGCCGGCCAGGGCCAGCAGCATGCATCCCAAAGCCAGCAGGCAAAATACAGCTTTGATCACCCGCTTTCCCCGGGAGCCTTCAGGGGTTAGTCTTTTGAGCAGTTCCGGCTCCGCAAACCGTGTCAGGGCCTGGCGCCGTTTCCGGTACACCACCACGAAGGTGACGGCCACAAGTGGCAGAAGCCAGAGGAAATGAAGGATCCAGGGATGGGACAGGTTCATGGGATGATCCTCAATATCCAGGTCTTGAGCAGCAGTTCCAGCAGGAAAACCAAGATGGCCGGGGCCAGGAACCAGGGGTAAAGCTCCCTGAAATGAAAAAACTCCTTGACCTTCACATCGGTCGTTTCTTCCCGGTCGATGATGTCGTAGATCTCCTGAAGCTCCCGGCTGTTGGCTGCGCGAAAGTATTTTCCCCCGCCGGTTTCCGCCACCCTTTTTAACGTTACTTCGTCCAGATCCACCTGCTGAGGCACCAGCTGCGTTCCGAAAAGGGTCTTCATGCGAAAGGGCGCCGGGCCTTCGCCGCCCACGCCGATGGTATAAAGCTTGATGCCGAACTCCCGCACGGCCTGGGCAGCAGTCTGGGGGCTGATTTCTCCTGCATTGTTCCGGCCGTCGGTGAGCAGAATCAATATTTTTGACTTGGCTTTCAGGTCTTTTAAACGTTTGCCACCGATAGCAATGGCACTCCCGATGGCTGTGCGATCCCCGACCATGCCGATGGTCATGCGATCCACCAGATCCAGTAAAAGCCCCTTGTCAATGGTTAACGGCGACTGGGTGAAGGCCTCTTCACCGAAAACCACCAGGCCGATGCGGTCCGTCTCCCTTTTTTTGATAAAATCCGACACCACTTTTTTGACCGCTTCCAGCCGCGTCACCGAATCCCCTTCCACCTTGAAATCCAGGGCCTGCATGGAGCCGGATGTGTCCAGACACAGCATAATGTCCACCCCGGGGGAACGAACATCCCGGGATACATTATATAGCTGGGGTCTTGCCGCCACCAGGATCAGAAGCAGCAGGCAGCAGGCTCGAAGGATCAAAGGAATGCGGGCCACCAGGGTGCTGTTGCCGCCGCCTGTCAGGGCCGCCATGCGGGAGGTCATGGAATAGGTGATTCCCGTGGGCTTCTTGAAAAGGGCAAAAGCCAGCCATCCCAGTGCCAGGGGGACCAACAGAAACATGACGGGATAGGCAAACCGGAACATCATGACGGCGACCCCTCCCGTGCGGCCCGGGGGCCTGTGAGTTTTGAGTTGTACGACGGGTGTTCACGGGTGTTCTGGATATAGACAAAGGCCGTTTCCATATCTTCATATTTTCTGGCCGGGGTGGTGGTAGAATCAGCGAATTTCACCATATCCGCCCGGCGAAGCAGCGACAGTAAGGGTTGATCTTCTTTCTTTTTAGCCGCCCGGGCAATCTCCTCAAGGGTGTATTCCGCAGCAGGAAATCCGCGAATGGCTTCCAGATAACGTCGCAGGATCTCGGAAAACCCGAAATAGAAATCCTTGATCCGGCCTTTTTCAAACAGTTTCTGTGCATCCAACGCTTTCAGGCCCCTTATGGCCAGCTTATCAGGGGGCGTCTGCTCAATGATCGCTGCCCCTTTCCCCCGCCTTTTTCGAATCCACCACTCGCATACCACCCCCAGCAGCAAAAGGGCAATTCCTCCCAGAATCCAGAATCGGTATTTTTTCCAAGTGTCGCCGGTGGGTATGATCCCGTAGATGGGTTTCAACCGGGCTGCTTCGGGCTTGTCTCCCAGGTTGGAGAGGATCGTGAGGTGAACCGGGGCCGCTTCGACTGACGTCTTTTTTCCCTCAGCGGTCACGTATGAAAGGGAAATGGGTCCTACCGGTCCGGAATCAAGGCGATCTACCATGAGTTGAATGCCACATTCCCCGGAAACGGGCACAATGGAACTTTTCTGCTCGCCATCGTTTTTTGCTGGTTTTTTAAGGGTAACATGCCGATCCAGAACCTGGAAGCCTTCAAGGCCCGTCACCTCAGTTTCGAGCGCAAGATGAGCGCCTTCGGGTAGCTGAAACCGCAGGGTCAGGGTAATAACGCCTCCCACCCTGGTTTGGTTGGGAATCAGAGATGCTGTCATTTCAGGTTCGGTTTCAACACCCCCACAAACACCGGACCATGCCCATACAAAAAGGCACACCAGAACAAGAACAAGTGGAAGGCGTCTTTTCAGACCCGTTAACATAGCCGTCGCTTCCTGCTCTCAAAGAGCCGGGTCAATGGTTCCACTACGGGACCATCCGTGGTCAGTTCAACCTGGTCTATCCCGGCTTTTTTAAAGGTTTCGTTCAGATAGGCCTGTTGCTTATCCCGATAGGCTCCCCAGCGTTTCTGGAGCTTTCGGCTTCCGCTGTTCACCAGGGCGGTTTTTCCGGTCTCGGGATCCCTGAGGGTGACAAAGCCCACATTGGGAAGTGTCTCTTCCGCGGGGTCGGTAATGCGGATCACCGTGAGGTCATGTTTTTTGGATGTTAACCGCAACGATTTTTCAAATCCCGTGTCCATACAGTCGGAAATAAGAAACACGATGGCATGCCGCTTGGCCACGCGATTTAGAAATGTCAGGACCCCATCCAGGTCCGTACTCAAATCCTCGGGTTGATAGGTGAAGACCTCTTTGATGAGACGCCACACATGGGATGCCCCCTTTTTGGGGGGAATGTATTTTTCTACTTTTGAACTGAAAAGGATGGCCCCCACCTTATCGTTGGTGCGAATGGCCAGAAAGGCCAGCATGCCGGCCACCTCCGCCAGCAGTTCCCGCTTGAATTTCTTCCGGGTTCCGAACCGGTGGCTGCCGGAGAGATCCAGCACCAGCATCACGGTCAACTCACGCTCTTCGTGAAAAACCTTGACAAAGGGATGGCCGAAGCGGGCCGAAACATTCCAGTCGATGGTGCGGATGTCGTCTCCCACCTGATATTCCCGTACCTCAGCGAATTCCATGCCCCGGCCCTTGAAGGCACTCTCATACTGGCCCGCAAACATGTCGTTGGCCATGCGCCGGGTGGTGAAATGAAATTTATGGATTTTTTTGAGGAGTGCCTCCTGGAGCATCTCAAGGCACCTCAAGCCGTTCCAGCAGCACCTGGATCAGGTCGTCGGTGGTTTTCTCCTCGGCTTCCGCTTCATAACTCAGAATGATGCGGTGCCGCAGAATATCCGGCGCCATGGTTTTCACATCCTGAGGTGTCACATAACCGCGGCCGCTCACAAAAGCATGGGCCCGGGCCGCCATGCCCAACCAGATGGATGCCCGTGGGGACGCGCCGTATTGGATCATGTGGGCCAGTTCCAGTCCGAATGCTTCGGGCTCCCGGGTGGCGCGCACCAGCCGCACCACATAATCCATGATCCGGTCCTCCATATGGATAGCCCGCATGGTCTGCCCGGCCTGCGCAATCCGGGTCCAATCCACTGCGCCGGTCATCTGGTCTTCCACACCCCCATAGACCCGGGTCATGATCTCCCGTTCCTCTTCCGCCGATGGGTAGTCCACTCTGATCTTCATCATGAACCGATCGATCTGGGCCTCGGGCAGGGGATAAGTCCCTTCCTGTTCAATGGGGTTCTGGGTAGCCAGCACCAGAAACGGTTTTTCCAGGCTGAAGGTGGTCTCCCCGATGGTGATCTGGAGTTCCTGCATGGCTTCCAGAAGCGCGCTCTGGACCTTGGCCGGGGCCCGGTTGATTTCGTCTGCCAGAATAATATTGTGGAAGATGGGCCCCTTCTTGATTTCAAACGTGGCCGTGTCCGGTCGGTAGAACTGGGTTCCCAGGATGTCCGCGGGCAACAGATCAGGGGTGAACTGGATGCGTTGAAAGGTGGTTTGAACGGTGGTGGCCAGGGCTTTCACCGCCGTGGTCTTGGCCAGACCCGGAAGGCCTTCCAGCAGCAGGTGCCCATCGCACAGAAGGCCGATGATCATCCGTTCAATGAGATATCGCTGTCCCACGATTACCTTTTCCATATTGGCCATGACCTGGCGGACCACAACGCTTTCCTGCTCCACCGCTCTGGTGATTTCCTGAATATCCATTAAACCGCCTCCTCCTCTCTCTACTTGCCGTCCATGAAGTTTTCAGGGATCAAAACCGCAATCAGCTCACCTTTGGCCACCACCTTCTCCCCGGCTGAGAGGGTTTCGGTAATGGTCACCTTGCGGCCTTTGATCTCCTTTATCTTTCCGCGCACCTCCAAAACCCCGTCAATGGGCGTGGGCGCAATGAAATCCACCTTGAGGGAGGCCGTTACAAACCGCAGGGCCGGCTTGGTCCCCATATCCCGTCCCTCTTCACGGTATTTTGCGGCCGCAGCCGTTGCGGTTCCGTGACAATCCAATAAGGACGCCACCAGGCCCCCGTATCCAAACCCCGGAAAACCGCCTGTGTAATAGGGTCGTGGTTGATAGCGGCATACGGTCTCATCCCCATCCCAGTAACTTTTGAGTTGCAGCCCATCTTTATTAAGTCTGCCGCAGCCATAGCAATGGGAGAAATCATCCGGATAGTAATCTTGAAAGGCTTTATCAGTCATATTTGGTTTCCTCATATTTAAGGTTTTTGATGATGTTACAAAACAGACGCATCATGGTCGGATTTGCATAACATTGCCAGTTCGATTTTTCAATTTTTTTCGAGCGATGCGGAAATAACAACAGATGATGAGACTCAGAAAAAATCATCTTTCTTCCCTTATTTTGTCAGCAATTCTAATTTTAGAGTCGGCACTGGCGGATATGCATCTCTAGCCAATATAGTTTAGAAAACCGAGATGGGTAAAAGTTGATTTTCCAAAAAAAGACAGAGGAGATGCTCCCGTAGAAAAGAAGGGACTTTTTTCACACAAATACCAAAGAACTCCTGCACATTTCTCCGACAAGTTTGGATGGATTCCAGCATGCCCATCCAAAACAGTTTATTTTTGGTTTTTATCCGGGAGCTCTGGCTCTAGCCCCCGTGCCATGAACGAAAAGCATCTATGCGACCTGAGTCCTTTATACCATCAAGGATGTAGTGGTAGGCGGAGTGCACATTAGGAGGTTCGACCTCGTCCATCAAGTCCCGGATATGGTTGTCGCAAGGAATTTGATCCATTTCAAACAGGGTTTGCGCATTGCTTTTGCCCTTATTTTTCAACATGGTTTCTTGAAACGATAGAAATGAAGGACTTTGAATGAAGAAAACAGAAAAAACACCCAAGGCTGCGTCTTCAATGCTATAACGGCCGTTCTTGCCCGTGCGTTTATCAGGAAAACCAGCCATTGTTGAGCGAAGGTAGCTGACCATACTGTCGAAAGTGAGCTTTTGGGGCTTACGCCTCTGCCTTTTTCCTGAGGGCATCTTTGTTCCCAGTGCTAACAGGTTGATTTGCTGATTATCTATTAGCAAGAATGGGAGCAAATGTCCAGGGAAAAATTTTTTCTTTAATTACAGCATGTTATAGCCAACGGCGTAAAAGGCCAAAAAAAATAAGTAAATCCTCAGCCAAAATTAGAATTGCTGGAGCAAGGTGACAGAGGAACTTTTCTATGGTAGGGAAAAAAGAGATGCGGAAGGAATGACCTGACCCATGTCAAAACCATTGTCAAAAAAACCAGAACCAAGGTCTGGACTGCTGCCCTATTTTCTGCTGTTGATCCCGCCACTTTGCTGGGCTGGGAACGCCGTGCTGGCGCGCGGGGTGGTGGATGTGGTGCCCCCCGTCAGTCTGGCTTTCTGGCGGTGGATTGCAGCGCTTGCCATTCTGCTCCCCTTCACTTTCCGCCATGTGAAGCGGGATTGGAAAACGGCCATGGATTCCTGGCAATGGCTGCTGGTCCTCTCCTTTTTAGGGGTTTCCTGTTTCAATTCAATGTTGTACACGGCGGCTCACACCACCACCGCTATCAATGTTTCGCTGATGCAGACCGCCATGCCGGCGATGATTATTCTGATATCGTGGATCGTTTTCAAGGAAAAAATTTCATCCATCCAGTTGGTGGGGGTCATGGTTTCCATGGTGGGGGCCTGTTTCATCGTGGTTCGTGGCCAGTGGCGAATTCTGCTGACCATGGAACTGGTGAAAGGCGATGTTCTGATGCTGGTTGCCGTTTTCATCTACGCGCTTTACTCGGCCCTGTTCAGAAAGCGCCCGCCTATCCATCCCCTGAGCTTTCTGGTTTTAACCTTTGGCTGGGGTGCTTTGATGCTGCTGCCCCTCTATATCTGGGAGCTGATGGTGGTGGGGCCATTTTCCCTTAACCTTGCTGCCCTCATGAGTATTTTGTACGTGGCAGTGTTTCCGTCCGTTGTCGCTTATTTCTGCTGGAACCGGGGCATTGAACTGATCGGTGCCAACCGGGTCGGTCTTTTTACCTATCTGGTTCCGGTGTTTGCCTCCGTGATGGCCATTCTTTTCCTGGGAGAGACGCTGCACGCATATCATGTGATGGGGATGGCGCTGATCCTGGGGGGGATGGTGATATTTAACCGCCGGGGCTGAGGCGGTTTTCTCGGACCAATCCGCTTTAGCCCCGAAAGGATGTTTGCAGGTTAATCAAAGGCCATGTGGGTTTATTCAATCACATGGATATTCTTCTTGGCACACATGGTTTTGAGAATCTTGGGCCATACCGTGGCACTTACTTCCCCAAGGTGTGCTTTTTTGAGCAGGGACATGAATGTTCGGGATTGCCCGATACCGCCGCCGATGCTCAGTGGAATGTCATTGTTCAACACGGCCTGATGGTAGGGCATTTCCAGAAAATCCATCTGGTTGGTGATTTCGAGCTGTTGCTTCATCGTCTCGGCGTTTACGCGTACTCCCATGGAGGTCAGTTCGTGACGGCGTTGGGTGACCGGGTTCCAGAGCAGGATGTCGCCGTTCAACCCGTGCATGGGCCGACCGTCCTCTGAGGTGGTTTCCGTGACCCAGTCATCGTAATCCGCAGCCCGCATTTCGTGGGGGTATCCATCTTCAAGGGTCCATCCGATGCCGTAAATAAAGACCCCTTTATGTTCTTTAACGATTTCCGTCTCCCGCTGTTTGCGCGGCATGTCCGGGTACCGGGCCAGGATATCTTCTGCGTGTATAAAGGTGAGCTCACCCGGCATGTCCGGGTATTTGTCGGTTTTGAGCTGGGGGAAAAGATCCTGCACGTGGTTTTCTGCGCCTTTCAGGACCTTCCATATCTTTTCAACCACCTGTTTTAGAAGCTGCAGGTTGCGCTGTTCTTCGGTGATGGCCAGTTCCCAGTCCCACTGGTCCACATAGGCGCTGTGATCGTGATCCAGGAAATAATCCTTTCGTATGGCGCGCATATCTGTGATAAGCCCTTCTCCGGTTTTCATGCCGAACTGTTTCAGGGCGACCCGTTTCCATTTGGTCGCGGCCTGAACAACCTGAGCATCAATGGGATTTTTTTCGTGATCGTTGGAGATATGGAACCCGATGGGGGTCCTGGAACCGTCCCGATCCAGGTAATCATTCACCCCGCTGTCCACATCCACGATGAGAGGAACGGTTACCCGTATGAGATTCAATTCCTTGCAAAGATTTTCCTCGATGTAGTCCTTGGCAGCATAAGTGGCAAGCTGCGTTTCCCTGGGGTTCAGCAAAGAGGTATAATCGTCAGGTAAAATGCCTTCGAGTTCCGCATAATTTCCAATGCCAGGACCTGCCAGATCCGCTTTCTTGTCTTCCATCTATCTTCTCCTGTCTCGCTTTTTGGAATGATGTTTTGAAGGGCAATAGCACTAAATGACACATTCGTCAATCCGTAAAAAATCACCTGTGGGGGAAACGTCAGGAGATGAGGCAGAAACAGCCCTTTTCGGAAATGAGCATCTCTTTTTTTTCAAGCCATTCCAGGTGCTTTTTCATCATGGCACGTTCGGAGACCGAGAGGTCCCAGCCGGAGAGAACTTTTGGTGGGCCGTAAATGATACCGTGTGCCGTGATCGCTTCCAGAGTCTTGGGGCCATTGGCCAGAAATTCCAGAAGTTTTTCCTCACGCTCATGGACCACAGCTGCATATCGGCGAATATGTTCAGGATCACCCTCATGAATCCCTCGGCCATGGCTTGCCAGGTATATATCCACATCAATGCCGGTCAGACGTTCCAGGGAATCAAGGGTATCTTCAATACTGGAGTTTATATCGCCGTAATAGGGACCGGCTTTTACGAGATCCAGATCGGATGTATACAGGACCCGCTCTTCGGGGAAATGAAAGGCGCAGTGGCCGGGTGTATGGCCCGGGGCATGAATGACTCGGCAGCGGGTGGTACCGAAGGCCAGTTCGTCCCCGTCTTTTAAGAGCCGATCCGGGTTACGGGCTTTATAGTGGCATGATTCCTTAATAAATTTGAGCCACTGGTTTCGTTCGGAAGGTGTGGGGCCATAGCAGTCAATGAGTTGATTGATATCCCTGAACATGGGGGCATCGGCTTCATGGACCCACAATTGCGCTTCAGAAAAGAGGTAGTTGTAGATAAAATGATCCTCATGGCCATGGCTGTTAATGAGGATTCGAATGGGATTTTTAAGGTTTACTGCCTTGAGAATATCTTTCTTGCTGGCGGCGTCGATGAAGGCCCCTTGGGCATCATCAATAAAGAGGGTATGGCAATGGGGGTATTTGCCCCCGCGAATGAATTTGAGAGACCCTCTTTCAAAATCAAACATCTAAGCCTTCCTGGGATTCCAATTTAATGCATCTCCAGGTTTCAGGGCCGGGCCTTATTTCCCCAGCCCTGAAAGTTTCTATTTTTGATCTATGATATCAATTGCTTTAAGTTGTTTGTCGCCGACCTGGCAACTGTTACGCATTCATGTGGAAATGCCCATTTTGGGCAGAATATAAGCCTGCAACAGAATCCACACGGCAATTACCCCTAAAATGATCCAGATACTCATGTCTTTCCCTTTTTTTTGAGTGTTTGAGGTTTCCATAATTCTGTATTCCTTAATATGGTGAGCAGGTGCAGCACACGGCTGCATTGGTCATCCGGCTCACGAAAAACCGCCGCTCGGCGCGCATGAACCGGAAGCCGAAGCGCCTCCCAGATCCAGGCTCGAACCGGATCCGGCGGATGAAAAGATGGATAATTGTTTTTCGCTTTCATTCCCCCCGCAGGTAGGGCAGGGGCCCTTGTCTTCGCCGTTTGAACGAAAACAGAGGGATTCGTAAAGATTCCCGCATTTCTTACATTTGAACTCATATATGGGCATGGTTTTCCTCTCTGAATATGTCAATCATCTGGGGCTATAGAGTCCTGATCAAGAAAAAAGTTACAAAATGTACAAAAAGAGTATACAATACTTAATTTCAAGTCAAGAGTGGACAGGAGGATAAATCGCCCATGAGAGGACAGAAAAAATATGTCATGCGGACTTTGGTGAAGAGCGCAAAGACCGCTGTTGTGGCTTTTTCCATCCTGGGGATAACCGTACTCTTTATGTCCTGTGCGGGTCTTCGGGAAGAATTTGATCCCTCCAAGTGGCACTACCGTCCGGTTCCCGATGGGCCGCCCTCATGGGAAGAAGATTTTGGCCGACCGCCGGATTCGAGTGGTGGAGAATTCCCTTTTCAGTAGCAGGTTTAATTATTGATGCTCTTCTCGTTGAACAGACAGTATCCGGAGATGCTGGGTGTCCTGTTTCTGTTTGCCTTCATGGTCGTGGGGCAGGGATGTGCGAAGGCTTCCAGAAAGCCGGTTACAGCCACCCCGGTTGAAACAATTCCCGCCCTGACCGGTTACACGGTTCAGGTCGGCGCTTTTCGTGTCCTGGACAATGCTGTCACCCTCACCCAGTCTCTAGCAAAACGAGGTATAGAGGCCTACTATTTTCGTACAAAGCGGGGTTTGATAAAGGTCCGTTTCGGCGATTTTCCTTCTTTGGTCGAAGCCCGAAGAAACGCCGGTCATCTGGTTCGTGCCGGTGTTATTGATGATTATTATGTGGTACCTCCCACCGCCCATGCGGCTTTTCGCAAGAAAGAAGAACCCTCAAAAAATGGGCTTAGAAACGAGATAGTAGAAACGGCCCGTAGATTTGTCGGTCTTCCCTATCGGTGGGGAGGGACTTCGGCGAAAAAAGGATTTGACTGCAGTGGGTTGATCATGGCCGTTTATCATCTGAATGGTATTACCCTGCCGCGCACCTCAAAAGAGCAGTATCGGGTCGGGAAATTACTTCCACAAAATAACTTGGCTGAAGGGGACCTGGTTTTTTTTGATATTACCGGCAGGAATCGGGTTTCCCATGTGGGTATTTACGTGGGGGACGGAAAGTTCATTCATGCGCCGGGAAAAGGCAAGACCATTCGAACGGATTCCCTTTCCAATACCTATTACGCGCCTCGTTACAAGGGGGGGCGGAGTTGCCTCTGATCAACACGCCTTTTTAGGGAACTGGAAGAAAATAATATACGCATATCGTGCAGGACTTTTGTTCGTCTTCAAGGCGTGATGGCAGGTGCATAGTGAGCTATGTGCCTGTTATCACAACGTAGA
>CAZPQA010000035.1:0-27885 GCA_964588535.1 uncultured Desulfobacteraceae bacterium | reverse complement strand
CGAGGATTACAATTTGAGCCTGACGCCGAAATCGGGCAAATTGGCCATTTGTGGACGGGCACTATTTAATCAACCGTTCGTCTGCAAACAGCTTGGTCCATTTCGGCGGGAAAGCAAGCCAAACCTCGCCCTCGGGAAGCGGTTTGTCTTCGGGCAGTCTGGCCTTCAAGATTTGATCCGCCAGCCCGAGGGTCACAATTCTGTAACTGCCCAGATCTTCAACCCCTTTGACCCCGGCCTTAACCCTTCCGTCGTCGGACCCCGCATGTAACTCCAGATACATGGGCCGTATGCCAAGTTCCAATTTCCCTTTGGCTTTACGTCCTTCTGCCGCCGTTTCCTCGTCCAGGTCAATGCCGATGCCATCAACCCTTGCTTTGTTTCCCTCTATGGTACATTCCAGGAAGTTCATTCCCGGGCTCCCGATGAAGTAACCCACAAACTTGTGTTCCGGATTTTCAAAAAGGTCCTGGGGTGAGCCGATCTGTACCATTTCTCCTTCGAACATCACGGCCACTTGATCGGCGAATGTCAATGCTTCCACCTGATCATGGGTCACGTAAATGAAGGTCAGCTTCAATTCCTCGTGGATTTCTTTGAGCTTGCGCCGCAGGCGCCATTTCATCAGCGGATCGATAACCGTCAGCGGCTCATCGAAAAGGATGGCCGCCACATCGCTGCGAACCAGCCCCCGGCCCAATGAGATTTTCTGCTTGGCATCGGCGGCCAAGCCTGCGGCCCGCTTGTTGAGAAACGGGGTCAAGTCAAGGATTTCCGCGACTTCCAGGACACGTTTTTTGACCGCGGCTTCATTAAGCCCCCGGTTTCGCAGCGGAAACGCCAGGTTGTTGAAGACGCTCATGGTGTCGTAGAGCACCGGAAACTGAAAGACCTGAGCGATGTTCCGTTTTTCAGGGGGTAAAGCTGTTACGTCTTTCCCATCGTAGAGGACCCGTCCCCTGCTGGGGGCCAGCAGGCCGGAAACAATGTTGAGCAGGGTCGTCTTGCCGCAGCCCGAGGGACCCAGCAAGGCACAAGCCACCCCATCCTCCCACACATTATGAATCCGTTTCAGGGCATAATCCGAATCTCCCCCTGGTTTGGGCAGGTAGCTGTGCGCGACTTCATTCAACTCAATGCGAGCCATGAGAACCTCCTATTTGAGAAGGCGACGCAACCAGGGTCCCTGCTTCATCATACACAAAAAAAGAGGATGCGTTGACATATATGGCTATTTCGGCGCCAATCCGAACGGGACGAATCCCGTTTTCCTGAACCACCATCCGGAAGCCGTCATGGTCTGCATGAATGAATGTTTCGGACCCGTTAATCTCCGCCAATTCGACTCTGGCCGGAATTCTTACATTCTTTTTGTCTCTTTCGGACAGAAAAAGATAGTTGGAACGGACCCCGAAGGTATACTTTCCGTCAGAAAGTGATGTCATATAGTCTTCCAACGGCATTTCAATATTCTGCCCCACCCGGGCCGTGTCGCTTTGAATCGACCCTTCCAGGAAGTTGATGGGGGGGTCACTGAAGACCTCCGCCACTTTGGTGGTCGATGGGTGATGGTAAACTTCAGGCGTGGGGCCGGTCTGCAGAACGCGGCCTTCGTCAATGACCACAATATTGCCCCCCAGCATCAGGGCCTCGGTTGGTTCGGTGGTGGTATACACCACAATGGCCTGGCGTGACTCGAAAATATCCTGCAGTTCAGTCCGCAACTCTTCTCGCAGCTTGTAGTCCAGGTTCACCAAAGGCTCGTCCAACAAAAGCAGATCCGTCTCTTTAACCAAGGCCCGGGCAATGGCCACACGCTGCTGCTGGCCACCGGAAAGTTCGCTGGGGAGGCGGTCGAGGAGGCCGTCAATGTGGAGCATTTCGGCAGTGGCGCGCACCCGCCGGTCCGTTTCCGGTTTTGAGACTTTGGCAATTTTTAACGGCGAGGCGATGTTTTTATAGATGGTCAGAGAAGGGTAGTTGATGAACTGCTGATAGACCATGGCAATGCTCCGTTTCCGAACGGACTTGCCCGTAACGTCTACCCCGTTTACCAGCACCCGCCCGGAAGTGGGCCGGTCGAGGCCTGCCATCAATCGAAGAAGGGATGTCTTGCCGGCCAGGGTTCGGCCGAGCAGGATATTGCGGGAGCCGGCCTCAAAGGAGAGACTGATATGGTCGATATGGGTTTCCCGCCCAACCTTCTTGGTAATTCCCTCTAAAGATAAGGACATAATAAACGCATCCTCGCGCTATTTGGGTCTTTTACCGCCTGGATTATGAAGGCAAATTACACATATATCAAAACAGTCTTTGTACTGCAATCATTTCAAAGCCTAAAGAAATGTTAACGCCTCATCCCCTCATATTTGAAAATGCCGTAACTGCCGCATAAGCACTGCTGATGGCCAGACCTGAACCGCATTTCATCCGCATCCAGTCCTGATGGGCCAGTATGGAACCGGCTGCAAACAGATTTTCCAATGCCGGCTCACCCGAACGATTAAGGGGGCGGAATTGGTCATCGATGTTCAGGCCGGCCCGGTTGACCGGGTGCCCCCGCAAATCCAGAAAATTCTCACAGTGCCAATGATTTCTGTTTTCCGGCTGATGAACCGGAAGATCAAAGAGGGGTTCCCGGATCCTGTCCCGATCGGCCCTGAGCCCGTGGGCCCAGAACCGCCCTGTTGCCAGGATGACCCCTTCAGCCCTGATCCATTTTTTTTGCGGGCCCTGACCCATTGCCAGCAAAAGGGTGCCGTCGTTCTCTTTCTCCCACGAAAGGATTCTTTCAGGAAAAAACAGTTTGATGCCTTTTTCCGCCAGCCCTTGCGTGAACGCCTCATTTAATCTGAGGCCGGGAATGGAGAGGGGCGTTGTGGGAATTTCAAACACCTTTGCCCCCAGTTCAAGGGAGAGGTTTCTAATGATTTCCTGGGGCCGTTTCATTCCAAGGATGGCCGGCAGGCCTACGGTTTCAGCATCCTTGAGATGCGGGCGTATGAGATTGGCCAGGTTTTCCACATTGCCGGCCGTCTCCATGTCCCGGGCCAGAATATCACCGGAAACAAGGGAGGGTGTCTTTACCATTTCCTTTAAGCTAATGTTCTGCCAGCGGAGGCCGGACCATTGGGCCATCAATCCCCGTGCCACACGGGCGGCACTGAAATCCTTCAATTCGTCAAACCCAACGATAAGGCACGGACGTTTTTCCTTGAGTGCCGAAACCCCTTCCCACATGGTTTGAGGGATATAGTAGCTGGTTTTGGTGGTGCCAAGCGGGGTCATGATCTCCGAATTTTTTTCGCCGTTTTTCACATAAGAAAGATCATTTTCCTCCAGAAAAGAAACCACCTGTCCCAGGGATTCCTTTATGACGCCAGGCGTAAGCCGGGCATAGGGGTGACCCGGGATATCATTTGAAACCGCATCAATGGCGGCCCATGGGTCGACCCACCGGTGTCCCGCTTCAATCGGGTGGTTTCCCATGACATCCAGGAGACCGCTGGCAAAAATCAACCCGCCTGAGACTCCGGTCTGAACTGTGGAAAACCCCTTTTCAGCAGCAAAAAGTGCGGCGGCCATGCCTGAAAGACCACAGCCGATGATGGCCAGATCACATTCTAATGCGACATCTTTGGACATCATCCCTGTGACCATCACCCATCCATCTCCAGATCAAAAACCCCGCAATAAAGGGCTTCTTTGAGTTCTGCCTGCATCATCTGACCGTGCCACAGTACCGGACGTTCGCCGGTCCACCGCTCCTGCAAAAAATTCCGGATATCATGGAGGCCGTCATACTCTTTTATGTGATCGCCCTCCTCAAGAAATGCCGAAACCCGTTTTCCGCAGAATGTTCCCTGGCAGGCCCCCTTTCCCACCCGGCTTCGAAGGCCGATGGTCTTCAGGCTGAGATCCCCGTCTTTGTCTTTGATGGATTGAACAACGCTCCGCACGGTGTTTTCAGGCACCATCTCACACTCACAGAGGATCGGGTCGTTATCAGGGTTTCGGAACCAGTGTTTCGGTCCCAGGGCCGGTTCGGTCCATTTTCCGTAAGAAGAGGCCGGGAGGGGTTCTGTATGGGTCAGACACGGTGCATGGATGCCCAGTTTTTCACATATGAGATCGGCCGTTTTTTCCGCCATGAAACGGAAGGTGGTCAATTTTCCCGAAGGGATGGTGGCAAAATTCTCAAGACCATCGCGGCTGTGATCCAGCAGGGTAAACCCCCGACTCACAGAACGGTCATCCAGGGTTGAATCCATTTTCAGCAACGGACGTACGCCGGCATAGGACCGGATATAACGAATGCCTTTCAAGGTGGGGATCATTCTGGATCCTTCATTCACTATCAGGTCCACCTCTTTGATGGTGGGGGTGATCAGGTCGGGGGAATCAATTCTGACGGAGGTGGTGCCCAGAAGTGAGACGGTTCCGCCCGGGACAAGAATATCCCCGTCTCCCGGGCTGCGCAGCCGGTTGACCACCTGCTCCGTAACCCTGTGTGCGGTTACAAGCAGGGTTCCTTTGGAATAGAGCATCTCAATTTCGAGCCCTGCCAGCGCTGCCACTTTTCCCACCCAGGGCCCGGTGGCGTTGATCACCTGATCCGGTTGAACAATCGTTTCTTTGCCGGTGTGCACATTGGCCAGACGGACCGTTTTGATTCGACGGTTTTCTTTTTCAAAGCTGATCACTTTGGTATTGCACAGAAGTGTTCCCCCCAGTTTTTGAGCGTGTGCTATGTTTTCAAGGGAGATTTTAAAAGGATCGACAGCTGCATCATCCACCCGGTAGGCGGTAATGATTCTGCTGGAAAGGGACGGTTCAAGATCTCTGGCGTCCTGAGGATCAACGGGCAGGCAGGGAATGCCGCATTTCTGGCAAAGGAACGGAAATTCGGCGGCATAGGTTTCATCATCGCCCTCAACCGCCACAAACAGCCCGCCCGTGTCCTCAATGCAGTGGGGCGCCACCCGCTTCAGTATCTCATTTTCCTGGTGACACTCTTTTGCTGCCTCCGGGTCAGTGGAAACGTAGCGTCCGCCGCTGTGCAGCAGCCCGTGGTTTCTGCCCGAGGCCCCCGCATTGATATCCCCCTGTTCAACCACCAGAACCTGCACCCCTCGCAGTGCCAGATCCCTCGCGAGACCAGTGCCCGTAACACCCCCGCCGATGATGAGCGCCTGAGTGTGCAAAGAATGCCTCCTGCCTGAAGTGGTGGAATGGAGAAAGTCATTGCCTTTAAAGTCAATGACAATTGAATCAATGCCCCCAATTTTTTATTTTAGGGGCACTTTTTTGTCAACAAAAAAGTTGCGGTTTTATACATTTTTTTGTATTTTGGTTTCGATAACGAAAATAAATGTGAAAATATACGGCTTCAGGAAGGTCGAAAATCCATTTTATTGCACATATTGATAAAAATTTCGATTGTGAAACTTTTCTTTAAGGTCAGATGGCCATCTACTGAACAAGGGAGGTTCGAAAGTGTCGGAAGAAACAATGAATGCAAGAGACGCCGCGAAAGTCCGTGGAAAATCGGTTCTTCTCCGCCAAAGGAAAATCGTTGAACTTGTCAAGTCCCTCGGGTTTGTTTCCATCGAGAGCCTGTCGACAAACTTTTCGGTGACACCCCAAACCATACGCAGGGATATCAATGAACTGACCCAGGCCGGCCAACTGTACCGTCACCATGGGGGGGCCGGTCTGCCTTCCAGCGTGAAAAACGCTGCCTACACCGCCCGAAAAGTCATGTGCATGCCGGAAAAAAGACGAATTGCCCGCCTGCTGGCCCGGTACATCCCCGATAATGCATCTCTTTTTATTGATATCGGAACAACCACGGAAGAAGTGGCCAATGCCCTGATTCATCACAAGGGTCTCAGGGTCATCACCAACAACCTGAATGTGGCCACCATTCTGAGCGAAAATGAAAACTTTGAGGTCATCGTGGCCGGCGGTGTGGTGCGGGGCCGGGACAGGGGGATTACAGGGAAGGCAACAGTTGACTTCATCCGGCAGTTCAAAATCGATTTCGGGATTATCAGCGTCAGCGGAGTCGATGCAGAAGGCTGTCTGCTGGACTTTGATTACCAGGAGGTCGGTGTGGGGCAGACCATCATTTCAAATTCCCGAAAGGTCTACCTGGCGGCGGATCACACAAAATTCGGCCGTGAGGCCATGGTGCGCCTCTGCAATCTACGGGATATCGATGCGCTCTTTACGGATCAAATGCCGGCGAAAAACATTTGCCGGATGCTCTCTGAAGCCCATGTTCCTCTCCATGTGGCAGAACCCCATGAAACGCCTGCCCGCGTCTCTTCGGTGCCGCCGCGGTAGTGTCTGGAATTTTGAAACCTTTGATACTCAGGGAGGTTAATTTTTTTCGAGGGATTTCACGACGTCTTCAGACGTAACCTTGTGGATGCGGATGGTCTTGTTTCTTGAATGTTCCCCTGAAACGATTTGGAATTTTCTTTTGGGAAGGCCTGTTTTTTTGGCGAGGAAATTGATAAGCGCTTTGTTGGCCTTTCCGTCTACGGGCGGGGCTGTGAGCTTTATCCGATAAACACCGTCTGCCTTACCCGCAATCTCAGTCTTTGAAGAACGGGGTAACACCTTTACCCGTATCACAGCCCCCACGGGATTTTCCACGTCTTTCGCCGGCAACCTCACTACCCGCCCATTCGCATCGCCATTTCTGCGAGACTTGTTACCAGGAAGCGTTGTACGAAAACAATGATCAGAAGTACGAGGATCGGTGAAAAATCGATCCCTCCGTAGCTGATGGGCAGCCGCCTTCGGACCCGGTAGAGTACCGGTTCCGTGATGGCGTTCAAGAAGCGTATGATAGGATTGTGAGGATCCGGGTTGACCCATGAAATCACGGCCCGGGCGATAATGATCCACATGTACAGGGTTAAAGCGATATCGAGTATTTTAGCGATGGCAGCCAGAAAATTTCCGATGATAAACATGGAATTTGCCCCCCTCCCCATTCAAAAAGCATTTTTTTCTTAACCGTAAATGGTTTTCCATGCGCCGACCCGGGTATGTCGAAGCAATCCGTAAGCCGGGTTCTGTTTTTCGAAAGGGTCACCCACTTTCGAAACAATGACCATTCATCTAGCCTCGCCGTTGCCGGCGAGATCAAGCGACCTACCCGGGAACTCGAGCGGACCACCCTTAACGTTCCCCTATTTGGTCTTGCTCCAGGCGGGGTTTACAAAGCTTCCGCCGTCGCCGGCGGAACTGGTGAGCTCTTACCTCACCTTTTCACCCTTACCTCTTTAGAACGCCTAAGCGTCCTTGTCAGAGGCGGTTTCCTTTCTGTTGCACTATCCTTCCCGTCGCCGGGACTGGGCGTTACCCAGCGCTTTGTCCTGCGGAGCCCGGACTTTCCTCCCCCCTGTCAATGACATGGGCGGCGGTCATTCGTTTTACTTCGGCATACCCGGGTTAACGTATGGAATACGGTTTAAGGTTGCTGAAAACGTTCATCCTCTCCCCAATACATGATCCGTGCACAAGTGGGGCAGGTCATGAGTTTGTCCCCGCGGATCAGCTCGTTGAACTTTTGAGGCGGGATCGCCATGTGACATGCCTGGCACACCCCTTTGATAACCGGGGTAATGGCAATACCGTTCTTGTGGCTACTGAGCATGTCATATTTTTTCAAAAACGATCCCTCTGTTGCTTTGCAGCAACGTTTGCGCTCTTTTTCAAGCTTTTTAAGATCCTTATCCAGAATTTTCATATCTCTCAGTATCTGCTTCCGGTCCAGGTCAAACTGCTGTTTCATGGTCTCGGCATTTTTTTGATTATCATCACAGGCGCTCACCAGTGCATCTTTCTGCTCCATCAATTCAATAACAGCCGTCTCCAGTGCCTCTTTCTCGTGCCTGATGCCCTCAATTTCCTTGAGGGCTGCCCTATATTCCTTGTTTGATGCGATACTGGATAATTTCACCTCAGCCTTTTTCAAACGTTCATCCAGGTCTTGAATCTCCCGTTCGGTTTCCCGGCGCAGGCTGTCGTGGGAGTCTAACTTGTCCATTTCTTCCTGCAGCAGGGCTTCCGCTGCTGCCAGATCCTCTTCGCGCTTCTGCACCGCCGCCGGGCCCCGTTCTTTTTGGCCCAGCTTCTCCTTTATGCTAATGTCACAAGCCTGAAGACCGATCAAAAGTTTCATTGTTTCTTCCAATGTTCTCACCTCTTAACTCATTCGACGCGTTTGTGGTTTTTGGAGCAGTCCCGTCAAATTCTCCTGCCTCTCACATGCCGGACGTCATCCAGATTGGATCCACCTGGGTGCTATCCGTTTCGATCCCAACTTCCCAATCTCCTTTTCTAAAAAAATCCTCCAAGTGCTTGCAAAAAATATTAAATGCTGTTTTTTCCGTATGGAAATGCCCGCCATCAATAAGGGCAATGCCGAGGGATTTTGCTTCCAGTGCCGCGTGATGGCCAACATCCCCTGTAATCAGTACGTCAGCGCCACTTCCTGCAGCAGATGATGTGAGGCTGCCGCCTGAACCACCAACCACGGCAATGCGCCGGACGCTCTCTTTTTTTTGACCCACCAGACGAATGTGATTGGCGCCAAGCTTCTTTTTTACAGTCTTTGCAAGGCTGAAAAGGTCTGTGGGCTCTGGTAAATCTCCTACCCTTCCGAGGCCTGTTCCGGGCTCTTTGTCGTGAGGTTGTAGAACTTCGACATTTTGGAGACCCATAAGATTTGCCAGAATATCGTTTATGCCGCCCTTGGCAACATCCAGATTGGTATGCGCGGTCACAACGGAGATATGTTTTCGTGCGGCCTGGGCCAGGATTTGCCCGGGGTAGGCGTTGATTTCGATATGCGATACAGATTTAAAGATCAGAGGATGATGGGTGAATAGGACCTGGGCATTGGTTTCGGAGGCGTTCATCAGGGCGTCAAGGGTGGGATCCAGAGAAGAAAAAATCTTTTTAATCTTCTGCCCTGAATCCCCGATCTGAAGACCGGGATTGTCCCATGGTTCTGCCAGCCTCATGGGCGCAATGCGCTCAATCAGACGCAGAAAATCTCCCAATGTTGGTATCATCGCTAAACCTGGCTTTCGGCTCCCTTTTAGAAAAGGTAAAGGGCGTACCCTGCCTGAGGATACGCCCTTCCTGAAATCTTCATTCCCGATTTGGGTAAAACTTCCGTTTAAAAATGGTAAAGGGCATGAACACACAAAGACTGCGAAATTATGGTTTATGGTGGGCCCACCTGGGTTCGAACCAGGGACCTACCGGTTATGAGCCGGTGGCTCTTCCAACTGAGCTATGGGCCCTCCAGATGCAGGCTGCCTTAGCGGCATCTTTCCGCCTTTTAGGAGCGGTGCCCTGGTTTTGCGGCAGCCAATCGTATTAGAATGAGCATCCAGTCAAAATTTGTCAAGCAAAAAACGGCGCAACTTGAAGGGTTGAAATCAGTTATTATCCATAAAGCTTTTCAATTTTCTGCTTCGACTGGGATGCCGCAGTTTTCTAAGGGCTTTGGCTTCTATCTGTCGAATGCGTTCTCGGGTTACGCTGAAATCCCTTCCCACTTCTTCCAGGGTATGGTCCGCTTTTTCACCAATGCCGAATCGCATGCGAAGGACTTTTTCTTCCCTTGGTGTCAGGGTGGTCAAAACCCGCCTCGTTTGTTCGGCCAGACCAAAATTGACCACCGCATCTCCCGGTGAAAGGACATTCTTGTCTTCTATAAAATCTCCAAGATGGCTGTCTTCTTCCTCTCCAATGGGGGTTTCGAGGGAAATGGGTTCTTTGGCGATTTTCAGGACCTTTCTCACTTTGTCCAAAGGAAATTCCATCTTCTCAGCGATTTCTTCGGATGTGGGTTCACGTCCGTGCTCCTGAACCAGATACCGTGAGGTTCTCATGAGCTTGTTGATGGTTTCTATCATATGGACGGGAATACGGATGGTTCTGGCCTGGTCGGCAATGGCACGGGTAATGGCTTGGCGTATCCACCAGGTGGCGTAGGTGCTGAACTTATATCCCCGCTGGTATTCAAATTTGTCTACGGCCTTCATCAAACCGATATTGCCTTCCTGAATGAGATCCAGAAACATGAGCCCGCGGTTGGTATATTTTTTTGCAATGCTGACCACCAGTCTCAGGTTGGCCTGAATCAATTCCGACTTTGCCCGACTGGCTTTTTCAAGGCTTCTTTCCACCCGCCCCAATTCGGCTTTCAATTCTCTGGGTGTCAGGCTGGTTCTTTCTCTGACCTGCCTGATCACCCGTCGGGATGCGTCGGCCTTGGTTTTCAGCGCAACAAGTTCACATTTTTTCAAGTTTATGGGATCAACGACATCGTCATCCCTGGCCGATTCGGGAATTTGTGCGATGCATCGGGTCAAATAGCTAATGGGCTTTCCACCCGCCTGCAGCATGCATTCAGCAACATTCTTATCAGCGGTTTCAACGATTTCCAGAACCTTGCGAAAACTCTCCAGCATGTTTTCGAGCTGCCTTTTTTCAAGGCTGAAAGAACTCACAACCGACATAATATTTTTTTGATTTTCGTTGATCTGAGCATTCAACTTATTGCGGGTTTCTTCCGAACAGCCTCTTTTTGCCATTTCACGCCGCTTATGGCGAATGCTTGCGTTGAGTTCGTGGATTTTATCAATCAGGTGGATCAGTGATTCTTTTTTTTCACCCATCTGCATGAAGGCGTCGTCGTCTTCCAGGTCATTGATCACATCTTTGAGCTTGAGTTCCGTTTCTCTGAGGCGATCCCCCAGTATGATGATATGTTCCACACCGATGCCGCAGGTTAACAGGGCTTCCAGGGCCGCCTTTTCGCCCGCCTCAATCCGCTTGGCAATTTCCACTTCTCCTTCTCGTGTCAGCAGTGAAATACGGCCCATTTCTTTTAAATACATCTTGACCGGGTCTGAAATCCGCGACGTTGAGTCGGCCAGATCAAAGGAGGACGTATGTTTGTCTTCCTGTTTTATTCGCTCCTTCTTGGCATTCTTGCGTTTTTCAATTTTATTTTTGGTGTTTTCATCAATGACCATGATGTCCAACTCTTCAAACATCATCATCAGGTCATCGATTTTCTCTTCCGAGGAAACGATTTCTTCAGACAGGTCGTCATTCAGCTCTTCAAAGGTCACATAACCTTTGTTTTTTCCCATGGTGATCAACTTCCTGAGATTGACCATGTCTGTGCTTTTATCCATCATATGGCCTCCTGAATGATTCAACTTCCAAAAAAGGGCTTGTCGGCCTCAATTTTTCTCTTCAAAATTTGGTTTATGGCCCGTGGGTCCCCCACGGCCGTTTTAAATGATTCCCCGATTTTCTTTTTGTGCGCCTTCGCTATAAAGTCCCGAACAGCCTGTTTTACTTCCCGGTCTGAGCAGAAAGCAGGGCGGAAACCAAATTCCCGGAGCCATACGCGGTCTTCATCATGATCAAGACGCTCCTGGATGGTCTCAAGGGTCATGGTTTTTGAATTGCCGTGACTGTCAAAAATGACATCAACGATCCGTCGAATCATGGGATCAGAAATCAACAACCTGCAGTGATGACCCCTCAAGTCGGCAACCGTTTCAGGGTAATGCAACAAAAGGTTGAGCAATTGAATCTCCCCAATGGACCGGTTTGCATTCACGGACGCAAATTGCTGTTTGATTTCATTTTTGAACCGAGCCTTTACCGAGGATTGTTTAATGCCCCCGAGTGCGGAAAGAACAACCGATTCTGCAATTTCGGATTTTTCAGAGAGCCGTCTTATATACAGGGACCGTTGGGTTTCATTGCGAACCTTTGCCAGTACGGGAAGTATCTCTTCCAAAACGCTGACTTTCTGATCGATGTTTTGGGTGCCGGCTCCAAGCTTCTGATCCATGTAAAAATCAAACAGGGAAGGGGCATCGTCCAATAGCTTTGAAAAAGCGTCCCTGCCACTGCTGTTGATAAAACTGTCCGGGTCGTGCCCCTTGGGCAGGACAACCGCCTTTGCCGAAAGCCGTTCGTTTAGAAAAATGGGCAAGGTTCTCAGGGCAGCCGCTTTTCCGGCTTCGTCAGCGTCAAAGACCACAACCGCCTCTTTTCCGATCCCTTTGAGTTTTCGAACGGGGGTCTCAGAGAGTGCGGTCCCCAGCGTCGCTACCACCTCCTTCAGCCCATGCTTTCTGAGGGCCAGGCAGTCCATATAGCCTTCCACTACAATGGCACGCCCCGTCTCTCGAATGGCTTTTCGAGAAGCGTCAAAACCGTAAAGGCACGTGCCTTTATGAAAAAGCGGGGTTTCAGGCGTGTTAACATATTTTGGTAAAGCATCATCAAGGACTCTTCCACCGAAACCGATGACCCGCTTTTTCTGGGTCAAATCCATTATGGGAAACATCACCCTTTCCCTGAACAGGTCGTAATAGTGCCCCTTATCGCTCCGTTTAAGAACACCTGCATCAAGCGCCGTTTTAGGCGATACCTTTCTGCTCAGAAGAAACTGCTTCAAGCCATCCCACCCTTTCGGCGCATAGCCCAGGTGAAATTCTTCTATAATGCCATGGGAGATGGACCGCCTTTTGAAATAATCACGGCCGGGTTTTCCTCTAACCGGATGCGCCAGCGCCTTTTGAAAATAGATGGCCGCCAGTTCGTTAACCTTGTAAAGCGTTTCTCTGTAATCCGCTTTCTTTTTTTCTTCTGCCGAGAAATGCTTCTCGGGCAGCTGTACATTGTATCTTTCCGCCAGATCCCTCAGTGCTTCGGGAAAACTGAGGCTGTGATACGCCATCCAGAAAGCAAAGACATCCCCCCCCTGCTTGCATCCGAAGCAGTGGAACATCTGCTTATCCTGACTGACCGTGAAAGAAGGCGCCTTTTCCCCATGAAAAGGGCAAAGCCCCACAAAATTCTTACCCGCCTTTCTGAGTTGAACAAACTGGCCCACAACCGAAACGATATCGGCCGCCTGCTTTATTTCCTCTTTGGCAGACTGGTAGCTTATCATGGGTTGTTCTTTATTTATTGCCGAGGCCCTTAAGCATAAAAATGCCCGACGGGATTGTTCTACCGTACAGGCCTTATCAACAAATACCTTAGTTTTATGTTCGGGCGGAGTTCAGCCCAGCAACCTTCTGGCAATTTCATTAACCTCCTTGCCCTGGGCTTTCCCTGCCATCTTCGGCATGGCTGTTTTCATAACCCTTCCCAGATCCGAGGGCTTTTCAGCAGATAATTCCAGAATTATTTCCCTCAGTGTCTTTTCAATCTCCTCCGGTGTCAACTGCTGGGGCATATAGCCATAAAAAACCGCTACCTCTGTTTCTTCTTTAAGCGCAATCTCCTCCCGACCCGCATTCCTGAATTCGTTTGCAGACTCTTTGCCCTTCTTAATCAGGGAGAAAATAACACTTTGAACTTCCTCGTCCTTCAACTTCCGTTGTTTATCTACCTGTAGATTTTTAAGTGCGGTTTTCAGCATTCTCATGCAGGAAAGGCGAACGGCATCCTTTTCCTTCATGGCTTTCTTCAGATCTTCAGCGATTTTCTCTTCAAGTGACATAAGTTTATCTTACCTGTGACCGTGGCCCAAATTGAAAATGTTCAGTTTTGTATTGCAATCAAATACTTTCCAACGTTATGACGCGTCGGCAAAATGTCAACCCGGCATTTTGGCAGATTTTGTTGTTTACGTATTATTGACATGCTTTTATGGCGGCGGCAAGATCAAGGCTGCCATCATAAAGGGCCCGTCCGGTAATAAGACCCATAACCCCGTCTGCTGCCAGGGGAAGGATTTTTAACACATCATCCATCTCAGAAATACCGCCGGAAGCGATGACCGGAATGCTCGTTGTTCTGGCCAGGGCCCCGGTTGCTTCCACATTGCAGCCGGTTCTCATACCGTCTCGGTTGATGTCCGTGTATATAATCGCCGCCAGGCCATCATTTTCAAATCGTTTGGCAAGGGCTTCGGGGGTCAGGTTTATTTCTTCTGTCCACCCTTCTACCGCAATACGGCCGTTTCGCGCGTCAATGCCCAGAATGATTTGACCTGGAAACAAACGGCAGGCTTCCTTGACAAAGTCCGGATTTTTGTGGGCCACTGTCCCCAGAATGACATATTGAAGCCCGAGATCAAAGTACGCACGAAGCGTTGCCATGTCCCGCACACCGCCGCCCAGCTCTACGGGAATGGGAATTGCTTCAACAATTCGGCTGATGGTTTTTCGATTGACGGGCTGTCCGCTGACCGCGCCGTCCAGATCTACCAGATGGAGCCTTTGGGCGCCGCATTCAAACCATTTTTTTGCCATCTCTTCAGGCTTGTCTGAAAATATGGTTTCATCGGACATGCGGCCCTGTTTGAGCCTGACACACTTACCATTTTTTATATCAATTGCCGGAATGATCAGCACTGGTTTCTTTTTTCCTCTCTTTTTTGGGTTTAGGTGCCCCGGGCATTTTCATGATGAGTTTTTCCAGACCGATATCGGCCAGTTTTTCCGCTGTCAGCCATCGTCCGGCACTTTTAACATACGTATCGAAATCAAAAAGATCCGCAAATAGAGACTGTTGTGTTTTGTCAAAATGGCTGCGCCACAAAATGGCCCCGTTTGAGGGTCGTACCAGAACGAGGTCAAATGATACCGAGGCGGGTCTGTCCACCGCGAAATCGCTGCCAACGCGTTTCTGCCAACGATAAATGCGGCCGGTAAGAACCGCATCAGCTTCGAAGGTTTTTCCCACGGACTGCAGCATTTCCCGAGGGGTTTTTTCCATTTTTTTGTCCCCGTCAATGATGCTTGCCAATACACCCCTGGCCTGGCCGGGAGACACCAGTGTCCACTGCTTCCCCTTCATGAGGTCACTGAATAAGACTTTGTTCATCTGCCTTACCACATCTTCAGGCACGGGTTCGGCCAGAAACGAGGTGCCGGTGATGGGATTTTCCACAAGGTTCGGCCCCGGTCCTTCGGTCATTGCGGCGCGAAAGCCCATGACCACGACTTTTTTTATTTCCTGGTGTAAACGGGACTGATATGCGGTAGGTTTTGGTTTTGTGTCTTTTTGGCAACTCCAGACGAAGAGGATACAAAACAACGAGAAGAGCCATAACCGTCGGCGTCCAGGCTTTCGGAAAGTTCTTTCAAACATGGGAGCCTCGCCTGAAAATGCAGTTTCGTATTTAGGGATGAGTCAAAATGCTAAAGGAGCCCCTTTGTGGAGGGCAACTTTCCCTTTATTCGACTTTCCAACCGGGTGGCTCGGTCCAGAGCTTTTCCAAATGCTTTGAAGACAGCCTCGGAAATGTGGTGAGGTTCCTCCCCGGAAAGGAGATCGATATGCAGTGTGATTCCGGCGTTAATGGTCAGGGCCCGAAAAAATTCTTTGATCAGACCCAGATCGAAGGATCCGGTGATACTCTTTTTGAAATTAACCCGATAGGCGAGAAATGGTCGGTTGGAGATGTCCAGGACGACCCGAGCCAATGTTTCATCCATGGGCACTGTCGCTTCCCCATACCGGCTTATTCCCTCTTTATTACCCAGTGCCTGCTTAAAGGCCAACCCCAGGCAAATTCCCAGATCCTCAACCGTGTGGTGGTCGTCAATCTCCGTATCACCGCGGCCCTTTAATACCAGCTGCATGAAACCGTGGGTCGCCATTAAATCCAGCATGTGGTTTATGAAAGGAATTCCGGTATCTACCGTGGACGGGTCTACACTGTCGAGATTAAGTTTCAGGGAAATATCGGTCTCTCTGGTCTTTCGCTCTATACTTGCCTCTCTTGTCATCATGGTATTGTTTCCATCAACGATAATGGTGGAGATGAGGGGATTCGAACCCCTGGCCTGTACGTTGCGAACGTACCGCTCTCCCAACTGAGCTACACCCCCACTTGAAAGGGGAAAAATTTTGTCCGTCTTATACGATAGATCTACGCCAGATTCGACATAGAACTGCATAGTATAAACACCTGAAACAGAAAATCAATATTTTTTTCATGTTTTCGTTTAATTCATTTGACATCCGTTACGGTTATGATAAAAGAAACGCCACTGCCCCCGTAGCTCAGGTGGATAGAGCACCAGATTCCTAATCTGGGAGTCGTGCGTTCGAGTCGCGCCGGGGGCACCAGTAATAACGAGTATTTAGGGAAAATGCCAGGGATTGATTTTTTGTCTATTAGGGGATTCTATCCATAACATCGTCCGTAAAATCGCTTTTGCAGTACTTAACAAAAGGCAATGCTTTCCCTCACCCTTTTCGGGTTGTAGTTGCCATCAATTAATAACTACAAACCTTTTTCCCAATTGAAAACGCCAGAATTGGCGCCGTCCCAGAGGTCGTTTTTTCAACAACACCCATTCTTACGTCGTTCGAGAAAATCTTCCAATGTCAAAAAACCAAATCCAACAAAATTTCGGACCCACCATCAAACCATTCAGTGTTTCAGATGTTTGCATTTCGTTAGGGGTTGCCGCCATAACATTGCTCATCTATTTTTCCTTTATTGCCATAATGCTACCCCAGGCAAACGACAATCTTTACGGGTTCTACGGCTTTTCTGATGGGGTTGCCAATGGTGACACTGAACAGGCGCCATGGAAGAATTATGTTCATCCCAAACCCGGGTACGATGGGCAGTTTTATTTCAGATTGGCACTGGATCCTTTCACCGACAAGGAAACGGCCTTTGGGGTTACTTTGGATGCGCCTATAGTGCGCCATCAGCGAGTCTTATTGCCCCTTTTTACATGGATGATCGCCAGAGGAAATCCAGAAACCACACCTTTAATCATGATGGCCATAAACCTGACGGCAATTGCAGGGTGCGCTTTGGTTGGCGGTCTGATGCTGAGTGGGTTTGGGGTGTCGGCGTGGTATGGCCTTCTTTTTGCTCTTTACCCGGGGTTTGCAGTTTCCGCCGGACGCTTTCTGACAGAACCTCTTGCCCTTTTCATGATTCTTTCAAGCCTTCTCATGCTGGTGCACCGGAAAAACCTCATGGCTGCGGTACTATTGTCTTTTGCGGTGTTGGCCCGAGAAACGGCGACCGTGGTGGTTGCGGCGGGTTTCTTTACCTGGTTGAGCGGGAAAATTCTCCAAAACGGCAATAAAAACAATTTTTCCCCGCATTTTTCGTTTTGGTTATTCCCGACGCTGACTTTTTTCTTATGGCAACTCTGGCTTTGGAACAACTGGTCTATAGTGCTATTGGATGGTGACAACATCTCCAAGATCGGGGTGCCGTTGGCGGGATTTATTCGTGCCATAGCCGGAAACATCGCCAACCTCAATCCGGAAACCGGCTTTTACCTCATAATGCTCTTGGCCGTCGTCGTATACCAGATTTTCATTTGCCGTTGGATTCGAAACTTTCCCCTTCTCTTACTGATTTCCTGGGCATGCTACGTGTTGCTGGTCTCCTGTACCAAAACGGCTGTATGGAGCAACAGCACAAGTTTCCTTCGTCTTTCCGCGGAATTGAACCTGCTGGGCCTGCTTGCATATGTGATTGTCAAGAAAAGGCCGGGGAATTTTTTTGTTTCCTTTTGGCTATTGGCATGGCTATTGGCAGCTGGAGCGGAATGGTACCATCTATATTCGATTCGATAAATTTGCTTGATGTTTAACTTTCTTATGCTGTGTCCCAGCTTAAGTGCTATTGGATCCCATTGTTTTTGAGCCAGAGTATCAAATTCATTATTGTCCAAAGAGCGTGCGCGTGATTTCTTTTCTTAGCCACATGGTCATTGAGCATTTTCTGAACAGCGCCAACGTTGAAAAAGCCTTGAGCTTTTAAACTATTTTCTTCTAAACAATCATGGAGGATCTCTTTCCACCCTTTCTGTTTGAACCACTGTTGATAGGGCATATTCAGCCCTTTCTTGGCTCTTTGACGTATCTGGTTGGGAAGCAATCCTTTCACTGCATCTCTTAAGGGGATTTTGTTATACAGACCGGTTATTTTTCTTTTCGATGGCAAAGAAAACGCAAAATTGACAAGGTCAATATCCAAATAAGGGACTCTCAATTCCATGGTGTGGGCCATGCTCATTCTATCAGCCCTAAGAAGTAGATCATCAACCAGATGCATACGACAATCGGTCGCCATTATTTTATTCAAGGTATCATCAGACGTCATGGACGAATACAGGTCTTCATATAGTACCGAAGAAGCCGGCCGAATCAGTCTTCCGAGGAAATCGTTTGAAAGTACCTGATACTTCTCATCATCGTTCATACTGCAACGGTACCAGAAGTGTGCCTTGGGTGGATCGAACTTTACCCCTGCGGTGAACCGTTTAAGCTTTAAGTCCAGGCTTACTTTTTTTTCAGAAACCGGCAGCATGTTGACCGTGGAAGTTATAAGTCGATGCACAGGATTGGGCAGCATTTTATAATACCTGGACAGGTTCAGTGCCGTATAGGGCTCGTAACCGCAGAATATTTCGTCAGCTCCTTCTCCGGAAAGAATGACCGTGACATAATCTTTTGCATATCTGCAGATATGATAAATGGGAAATGCAGATCCTTCACAAAAAGGCTCCCCCAGGTGGTATGATATTTCTTCCATGGAATCCAGGATGATATTTGAATCCAAAACGACTTCGTGGTGATTCGTTTTCAAATGGCGGGCCATGAGCCGGGAAAATGGACTTTCGTCAAATGACTTTTCTTTGAATACAATGGAGAAAGTTTCTAATTGCTTGCGGGTCATTTCACCGGTTAATGCTGCAATCACACTCGAATCAAGCCCGCCGCTGAGAAGCACCCCTACAGGAACATCAGACATCAGCCTTCTTTGTACCGATTTTTTCAACAACGCCAATGTTTTCTCTGCAATGTCCTCACGGCTGATTTTGATGGTCGACGGATCAGGATCGACGGTCCAATACTGTTGCACCGAAACATTACCGTCTTTCAAAACCAGAAAAGAGGCTGGCGGAAGGCTGAAAAGTCCTTCGTAAATCGTTTGTGGTTTTGGGATGAATTGTAGCGACAGGAAATCCGCCACGGATTGTGCGTTGAGTCCTTTTTTGAATGACGGGTTCATGGTGATACTTCTGATTTCGGAACCGAAAAGGAAGCTCTCTGCGCTTTCATAATAAAAAAGCGGCTTAATTCCCATATGATCCCGTGCCAAGACCAGTGTTTTGTTGTCCAGGTCATAAATAGCAACCGCAAACATCCCTCTCAGCTTGTTCCAAACCTCATTGCCCTGGTCCTCATAGAGATGTATTATGCACTCCAGGTCACCGTCCGTACTGAATTTGTGGCCCTTCTTCAATAGGTCTGAACGTAATTCATTGAAGTTATATATTTCCCCATTGCCAATGAGAATTAATCGCCTGTTTTCATTGAAAATAGGCTGAGGTGAATTTTCCAAATCGACTATGGGGAGCCTCCTTGATCCCAAGGCCAGCGTGTTGTTCGACCAAATTGCGTCGATGGTGCCTCGATGTTTAATCGAGTCCAGCATGATTTGGATGTATTCTTTGGGCGGAATTGCTGATTTTTTATTATGAACGCCGGTAATACCACACATACGCTTACCCTTCCTTTCCGTGGCCATTTTCTACCTGAATGTAGACGCTTAATCAAGAACCAAAATATGGGCGCAATCTGCCAATGACAGTGCGGTTGGTGATTTTGTACGATTCATTCTGTTCGACCCTTTAAGGAGAGCAACAGGGCACGCCCTGGCAAGCATAATGATATTTACATCCATAGATTGTATGTGATAATTTCCCAAACCAATTCATCATGTTTATGTGCATTATTAAAAAAATTTCTCCGGGGAGTTGGCAGCGTGAAAATCCAATCAAACACAAATCCGAAAAGGAAAACAATTTATCTCTGCGGGGCAGGGGGCAAGGGCAACATCGGGGCAGAAGCCATCATGCTTTCGATCATTAAGCTGTTCCAGGAGCGATATGAAAATGTGCACTTCATCATAAACTCGTGGCACCCGGATCGAATTCGTGAACTGTTGATTCCGTTGGATGGTGATTTCACCTCTTTTACTCTTATGCGTGAAAGCATCCTGGCCAACCCTCTTACCATAGCCAAAGCGGATATCTTTGTAATATGCGGAGACGTATCGATCAGTGAGACGGTGGTCTCATTCCTTCCCCTGTACTATGCAATAAGAACGGTCGCACCCAGGATGCTCGGCAAACGGGTCCTTTTTCTTGGAATAGAGGCTGAAGAGGTTGAAAGATGGACGAATGTTTTTGCTTTGAAATACTTAATTCGCTGGACGACCGATTTTCACTTATTGCGGAATGAAACGTCCTACGCCAATCTGAAACGCTTCTTCCCTGATGAGAAGTCACTTCTTCTTGGCTGCGAACCCAGCCTGACTTTTTCCCCGGAACACCTTGAAGGATTCGAATGTCGCGACCATAGGATTTCCAGCTCTAAACTTCTCGTTGGATTTGGTATCAGGGATTTTTTTTCAACTGCGCTCAAGCTCGACATTAAAAAGATGAAACTGCGGAGACGCGATGTTCCCACAGGTCGGATTACAAAGAAAATGCGTCAGATCATTAGATTTACTGCCAGCATTGCAGATTATCTTGTAGAGAAATACGATGCTCAGCCAGTATTTGTTCCACATCATTTTTTGCCTGAACATGACAGGGTCATATTACCCGACTCTCATATTGCTGAAATGGTCATCAATGAAATGAAAAAGCCCAATGACGCCGTCATACTCAAAAACAATCTGCACCCGTTTCAGGTCATCAACTTCTACAAGCGGTTCGATCTGGTTTTCTCAATGCGGCATCATACAAATGCGTTTGCCTATTACAGCGCTGTGCCAACTTTTGGATACGGGATTTCTGAAAAAATATTCAATTTTTTTGATGAAATTGGTCAAACTAACATGTTGATCGATCCGTACAAATCCGAAATGAGTGAAATAGAGACCCGCATCGATGAAGTGCTTCGCAGCAAAGAGGAAATCTCGAAAAAACTAAAGGCTGAAATAGGAAAATCTAAACAGCGTATGATTCAGGCGCTTGATATGGCACTCGAGGGGATGTAAGCGATTTTAGGGGCTCGGCTCGATTGTTAAAAGGTCTGACCCCATTCTGCACGAATCATGGCAACTGTGCCCCAATAGCTCGATGGATCTTGTCCATTAAGCGCTGAGTGTCCTTCTTCCTATAGCCTGAAAGGGAAATGGGGTTTCCGATGTAAAGGCTGTAAGATCCCTTATTGATGCGAAGACTCCCCTTTGTGGCGATCCGGTGGCTTCCGTTGATAACCATTGGCACGATATCGCAGCCTGATTTTAAGGCCAGGTTGAAGCCTCCCCGTTTGAAGGATTGCAGGCGGCCGTCCACACTCCGTGTGCCTTCGGGAAAAATGAGCACCGAGGCCCCATCTTTGATTCTTTGTGCTGCCAAGGCAATGCTTTTCACCGCTTTTCTGGGTTCTTTTCTTTCTATGCCGATATATCCGGCACGGGTCATGGCGGGACCGAGAAGAGGGATTTTCATGAGTTCCTGTTTCAGGATGAATTTGAAATCCACCGGAAGAAAAGCAAGAAGCGTCCAGATGTCAAAAAAACTCTGGTGGTTGCACATGTAGATGCGAGGGACTTCCGGATTCACATTTTCCCTGCCGCGAACGGCTACCCGAATGCCGCAGACTCTCAATATGACTTTGGCCCACGGTACGGCGCAACGGAAATGAACCGTTCGTCCTGAGCCGCCAAAGATGGGAATCACCAATGCCCATATACACATAATAACAGAAAAAAGGCCAATAAAGGCGTTTAAAGCAATATATCTCAACATGTTTGGCAGTTTCTCCCTGCTGTGGTCCGGGGGGTTTAATCCTGCTCTAACATTACCATAGTACGGTGCCAGGTTGGCAAATTTTAATTTGCTAAGTCTCAGAGTCCTACGATATTGACGCTGATCAGGTTCATGGCCGGAAATCCACCCATGTTATGGGTGAGTCCGATCCTGGGATCTTTGATTTGTCTCTCCCCGGCCTTCCCCTGAAACTGCTTGTACATCTCATACATCATCCTCAGGCCGGATGCACCGATGGGGTGTCCGAAGCATTTGAGCCCTCCGTCCGGCTGACACGGGATCCTGCCGTCCAGGTTGAAAAATCCATCCCGCACGTCATTTCCGGCTTTTCCACGAGGGGAGACGCCAAGGTCCTCGTAGGTTACCAACTCTGTGATGGAGAAGCAATCGTGAATTTCCATCATGCTGATTTCTTCTCTCGGGTTCTTGATGCCAGCCTCATCGTATGCCCGTGCGGAACATTTTACGGCGCTCTTTACATAAGTTCCATCCCAGTCCGTGTACATCATCTCCTCGCCGGAACTCAGGGCGATTTGCGTGGACTTGACATAGACCGGGTCGGGACGGAAGTTCTTGGCCATGTCGGCCCGGCAAACAATGGCTGCGGCCGCCCCGTCGCTTACCCCGCAGCAGTCGAAAAGACCCAGCGGCCAGGCAATCATGGGGGCCTTCAGGATTTTCTCGACAGACACTTCCTTTCTAAGATGGGCCTTCTGGTTTTTGGCGCCGTTTTCATGGCTCTTGGCCGACACCATGGCAAGGATCTCCTTCCCTTCCTCTGGACCCAGACCGTACTTGGCGAAATAACGCGTTGCCATCATGGCAAATCCACCCGGCGCAGTGATATTGGGGAAAATCAGACGATTCTTTGTTCCCAATATCTGGGAAAAATCCGGGAGCCCCCCGTATCCGGTATCTTTTAGTTTTTCAGACCCCAAGGCAAGACATATGTCGTAGGCCCCCGAAGCCACGGCATAGACTGCCCCCCTCAGGGCTTCCGACCCTGTGGCACAGAAATTCTCAACTCGGGTTACCGGGATAAAGGGCAGTTTCAGGGTAAGGCTTAAAGGTGTGGCGGCCTTGCCCACATTGACTTCATCAAAGCATGAACCGAACCATGCGGCTTGAATCTCTTTTTTTTCTATCCCCGCGTCCTCAATCGCCTCCCTGAATGCCTCTACTATCAGATCTTCTGCACCGGCATCCCAACGCTCTCCAAACCGGGTACAGCCCATCCCGATGATGGCAACTTTATCCTTAATACCTTCAGCCATTATGATATCCTCCTCCTCGCGAACGGTTATCTGTATTTTGAATTCAGGGTTATGCCATCACCGGTACCGCTTTCCAGAAATAGCCGCGAATACCCGACTTTTCGTCCTCGTACTTTTTCCTGAAGCTCATCTCTACCGGCATGTCCACCTTCACCTCTTCCAAATCCACGTCGGTCAGGTCGAACCAGTACCGGCCGCCTCCTTCAAAGTCAACGAACCCATAGATTGCAGGAGGATTGGGACTGAAGGCCAGATTGTCTCCCGTGTAGGTAAACAATGTGCCTTTCTTGTCTGAAAAGCGGTACGGCGTCATTTCATCAATTACTCCGCAACCAGGTTTGACGCACACCCTCTGGACCGGATACTGGGGTGTTCCACACGCTTTACAGCGACTGCCATACAGGCCCAGAACCTCTTTTCGGTTTCTCCACAGCGTGGAAAGGGCCGTAAAAGCAACCGTATCACCTCGGATACCCTTTTCCGTAGGAAGAATGTTTCTAAAGGCAACCATCTTTTCGTAGCTTCCCAATTCCCGTCTCGCTGCCAGGTGCTTACGGATGCCTCTCCGGTTGGCACTGATCTTTTCGATTTTCCCTGTGACTTGGAACAGCACGGCATCGGCCCCGGCGCCAAAGCCGACCATGGCGATCCTGTCCCCCGGTTTTGCCTCTTCTAAGGCCCTTACAAGGTGCATCAGAGGATCTGCGGCCCCGGCATAGCCAACCTGGCCGAGGAGAGGCGCTACCACCTGAGATTCAGAAAGTCCGAGGTCTCTCGCGATCTTCTTAAAATCCCCCGTATACAGGCAGGGATAAACAACGCTCGAAAGCGCACTCGATTCTATGCCGCATTCCTTTGCCAGACCTTGAATTGCCTCCACGATGAACCGGGTATACCCCTCATCCTTTATGAATCTGTCTTCCCACTGCTGGTCAAATTTCTCCCCCGTACCTCTCCAGTGGTCCACAAAGTCGTAGGATACTGAAAACGACCCGGAAAATTCGGCAACCACATCGTTGTCCCCGATCAAAAACGCTGCCGCACCATCTCCAAAGATCTCCTCTTGGGCGCTCCCGGCTTTGCCGATCCTCATATCACCGGCGCAGACCATCACGTTCTTCGCCGATCCCGCCTTTACCGCATCAACGGCAGATATTACGGCTGTGGTTCCCGCTTTGAGCGTGTCGGTAAAATCAGCTGTCCGGATATCAGCACGGCAGTCAAAGGCGGTTGCGATAATTTCGGCATTCTGTCGTTCAACGTAAGGGGGCGTTGTCGTGGCAAAGAAGACGGCATCAACTTTTTCCCGGTCGATTCCGGTCAGGCAATCGATTCCTGCCGCCACGGCCATGGTCACGCTGTCTTCATCATAGTTGGCCACGGCCTTTTCCCCGGGCATAAACGTTGCGGGGTTCAGCCATCCCATGGCCTTGTGAATAAGCTTTCGGTCTATCCTGTACTTCGGTATGTATGCGCCGTAAGAAACAATCCCTGACATATTTTCTCCCTCCTTACTATTGGGAAAGGCTAAAATCCCAAGCCCTTGGCGATGATGGTTTTCATGATTTCAGTGGTGCCCGCATATATGCTGGAGGCGCGAATATCCCGATACCATCGACATATGGGGTATTCCTCCATGTAGCCGTAACCCCCGTGAAGCTGAACGCAGTCATAGGCCACACGATTTGCCATTTCCGCAAGCCACCATTTGGCCATTGCAGCCTTCTTGTTGATATCCTTTCCCTTAATGTGATCGGCGATCAGGTCATTGATAAAACTCCGACCCAGTTCCACCTCGGTGGCCATCTCTGCAATTTTAAAGGCGTTGTGTTGAAATCGGCCGATCGGCTTCCCAAAGGCTTCCCGTTCCTTGCAGTATTGGATGGTAAGGTCCAACATGGTCTCGGCAGCCACCTGCGTCTGGATGGCGCACATGAGGCGTTCCTGTGGCAATTTCTGCATCAAATGGAAAAAACCTTGATTTTCTTCGCCCAGCAGGTTTTCCTTGGGGACACGGCAATCCTCAAAGTAGAGTTCAGCCGTATCCGCACAATACATCCCCATCTTTTTGAGCTTTTTCCCCTTTGTAAATCCGGGCGACCCGTCTTCCACCACGATTAGGCTCATGCCTTTATGGGCCGGCACTGCTTCAGTATCTGTTTTACAGGCCACAATCACCAGGTCACAGGAGACAGCATTGGAGATAAACGTTTTCTGCCCACTGATGACATAGGAATCCCCATCTTTCACAGCCTTTGTCCGCATCCCTTGAAGATCGGATCCGGCGCCTGGCTCCGTCATGGCAACGGCCAATATGGTGTCGCCTGTCGTGCATCCCGGAAGCCACCGCTCTTTTTGAGCCTGGTTCCCAAAGGAATTGATATAAGGAGCGATAATGTCGCTGTGGAGTCCCACCTGGAATCCATCGGCTCTGATACGGGTGAGCTCTTCGGCGATAATGACCGAGTATTCGAATCCGACGCCCGACCCGCCATATTGCTCTTCGAGCCAGGGACAAAGAAACCCCTGCGCCCCCATCCCCTGCCAGGCCCCCCGAGGAACCTCTCCCTTTTCTTCCCATTCCTCGAGATATGGGGCGACCTCATTCTGGACGTATTTGCGAAAAGCATCCCTGAAGATTTCGTGTTCCTCGCTGTAAATATTATGGCTCAATTTATTTTTCCCTCCTTATGGTTACGATGACCACCCTCTAACTCACTTCTGCCACGGCATTTCCTAGGACGACTCTGCCATCCCGAGTTTTTGTTTGAATGATGTAGGCCCCCGTATCCGCCTTCCACCCCTCGGTAATAAGCGTGTCGCCGGGATAAACCACATTCATGAACCGCACTGAAAAAGATTTAAAACGGGCCGGGTCACTTCCACAGACACTGTGAAGTATGGCCCTTCCCGCAAAGCCAAAGGAGCAGAGACCCTGCAGGATGGGGCGATCGAAGCCCCCTTTTCCTGCAAATTCCGGATCGATGTGAAGGGGATTCTTGTCGCCGCTGAGCCTGTAGAGCGCGCACTGATCTTTGGTGGTAGCATATGTCACCTGGAAATCCGGTTCTTTCCCCTTAGGAGGGACGATGATCTCCGACTTCGGTCCCCTGCCTCCTCCAAAATTACCGGCACTGCGATCCATGACCACGGCCTTGTTCTCGAAAAGCAGATCGCCATTCTCGTCTCTGGTTTCAAAACTGATGCTGATTATTGCGCCCTTGTCGCCTTTGTCGTAAACGGAATCCCACCGGGTGGTGGTATTGATCGTCCCAGACGTGGGGATGAGCTTGTGCAGCACTATTTTCTGTTCGCCGTGTAGAACTGCGAGCAAATTGAGTTTCACCATGGGTACGAAGGAGCCGAGAAGTGAAGGTATGAAAGGGACCACCGCAAACGTCGGAAAAACCCGCAGGGCTTTCTCATAGACGAAATCAAGTTCCTCGACACCCGCACCTATGCCCAAGGCGTACAGAATGACCCTGTCCTCGTCGTACGTGAACGGGACGGGATCCGACTTCTTCCCAACCATATCAAGATTGAGTCCCATTTTGTTCCTCCTGGGTCTGGTGCGTTGGCCTATGGAGCTTGACTACATTGAGAATCCTCCGCCCACAACGAGAACCTGGCCCGAAACGTAGTCCGATGAGGATATGCTGTATCTTGTTTTCTCATTTCTAAACAGTATGCTCTCGCTGCCACCGAATTATGAAACGTTCAACCCCCCGGTCGACTTTGATTTTCCTTATCAACCCGGCGACACAATTGGCAATTCTATTCTCAAGACCACATCTTCTCCATCCCGAAAAACATCCACCTTTCCACCATGCCGGTGGATCACCACCCTGGCCAGGGGTAAATCGTGAATGGTGGTTTCTGCTTTTCCGGTAAAACGGGGGAAAAAGAACTGGGTTAGGTCCTCGCTGGCCAGACCTTTTGCATTATGCCGAATGGTAATCACCACATTCTCGGGCTCACTGCCGGTTCCAAGAAACAGCGTTTCTCTTTCCGGCATGTTAACGATCTCGTTTTTTAAAATACAACCAAAAGCCCGTTTCAAGAAATCCCCGTCTCCCTGAATGCTCGGAAGGGAAGGGGATAACGCGGTTTCAAGTTGAATATTCTTTTCGGTCATCCGGTCTGCCTCTTCCCTTACGGAGGACAAAATGATTTCATTGATATCCACGGTAACCATGTTGAGAATAAATGGCTTTATGGACGATAGAATGCTTTTTAGAATATCTTCTAGTCGCGCTACCTCGTCCACAATAATTTCTGCGAACACTTTCTGCTGTTCATTTTCCAATAAGGCATCCTGCAGCCGACGGGCGAACCCGCCAACCGTGGCTAGCGGGTTCCTCATTTCGTGTGCAAATCGGGCAGATATCTCCCCCAGAAGGCGAACCTCCTCTGTGCGCAGTGCCTTTTCCTGGAGCCGTTTGAGTTCGGTGATGTCTACCATAATGCCCTCGAACCAGCGGAGATCTCCGGATTCATCCCAGAAAGGTATGGCCTGATCCATAAATACGTGTTGCCGGCCCTGTTTGTCTTTCACCACCCTTTCCACACGGAACCCCTGAGCATCTTTTTTTAAGACGGCCATAATTTCTTCGCTTTCAGCCTTGTCGTACCCCCAGACCTTTTTCTGCCAGAAGAACCGTTTTCCAATCATATCATCGGGATCAAAACCCAACGTGTCGATCAGATAGGGATTGATAAACTCAATGGTGCCATCACTCAAAATCCGATAGACGCCGAGG
>CAZPQA010000034.1:0-29944 GCA_964588535.1 uncultured Desulfobacteraceae bacterium | reverse complement strand
GCAATTCTGACCGTGTCTTTGTTTCCCCGGCTTCCGATGGGTTTGCATCGGAATTTAGTGTAATCGGTCGACTGAATAATTTTTTCCGTAAGGCTGCCGGAAGCAAGGACGTCGGTTTCCTTTAATTCTTTCAATAGAAACGAGCAGGTCAAATAGCGGTAGAAGGCCGGTTCACTATGAAAAATATCCCGCAGGAACTTCATTTCCCGGGCTGACAGGCCTGTGGCGGCCAGATCCTCTGGAGATGGTTGGTACTTCTCATTGAGCAGGTCCGCTTCCCGCCGCATGAATGCATCCAGGTCAATTTTTTCCCGCCTCTTGATTTTTTTGAGGAGAAACAGACGGATGGCCAGGACTTCAGGTGCGGGATAGATGCTGGTAATTCCGTAGTCCCCCTTGTAAAGACTCAGCCTTTCATCGTAATGGTAGAGGACCTGGCTCAAGTCCAGGATATCGGGGTCCAGCACCACAAAATCAAGTTGATCTTTTTCCGGATCCCTCATGACTTTCACAATATGGTCGAAGTCAAGCGGCTCATCCATAGCCCTGAGCCGCCACAGGTCTCTTGATTCGGGTTGGCCTGCCCGGCCCAGAACCACCTTCAACAGATAAGCCAGGAGTTCACTGGAATATTGTTGCGCCGGCGTGAGTTGGGCTGATGGTGATGGCGGGAGTTTTTCAGGTGGCGGTTGGATTGCAGATGATGCGGTGACGTTGGGCGGGCAAAGGGAAAAGAAGAGCCAGAGAAAGGTCAAAAAGAAAAATACAGAAATGAGCTTTGAAAAATATTTCATCATCAAGTGGCTATTTTGAGTTTCTTCTTAAGTTCTTGAGAGTCTAAAGTTCTCTCGTCATGCTGGTCCCGGATCGCGTCCGGGATGACGGATCCGGCATCATCATGAATGTCTTTTCTGATTTTATAAAATGGCACTCAACCGGGCCAATTGTTCAGGTCTTTCAGATATGTCTCCCATTCCAGGGGAAGCAGATACTTCTTTTTATTGTTGCATTCCCTGCAGGCAGCAACCACGTTTCCTTTTTTGCTTTTGCCCCCTCGAATCAACGGCACCACATGGTCCATGGTCAGGTTTTCACGACCCACCATCCGCCCGCAATAGTAGCATTCACCCTTTTGAACACGGGTATACCACCAATTGGTGCGCCTGAGACGCCGGGCCTTTTCCTTTTCGCGCCTGATCTCCTTTTCATCAACCATGTTGGAATCAAATGACATGTGAGAAATCCTCAGGCGCTATTGATATTTTTTTTCCAGGTTTCGCATGATTTGTTTTAAACGTTGTTCGTCCGATTTTCCCTGGTTTACGGGAGGTCCCGGCGGGGGTGCAAACCGCTCGACTTTTCTTTCAAAAAAGGAGGCCTGTATGGGAGCGTTCGCCGTCAGATTCAAGATATGATATACTTCTATGGGAGCATCTTCCAGTGCATATTCAATTTCATAGGGATACCACCCTGCATCATTCTTCCGGTAGTCCCTGAACCGGACCCTCACAAGTCTCCCTTCCGGATCCCCCGGAAGCATATAAGAGAGAAGCAGTGGAAAAAACCGTTCCTTGTCCACCAGAAGTTTTGGACTCTCCGGGTCCCGAGCGCCCACCCGGTAGGCCACAACACCCTCGCAACGATCATACCCCAAATCCCAGACCTGGATACCCAGTTGGGACAACAAAGCGGATATTTCGCCTTCGGGGTTGGCCATCAAAAGCCACCTGTATGCAGCATCCGGATTCGTTTGCCGTATCGCCTGGTCAGGCAGCTTTTCCCCTTTCACTCCCTCATTTTGAGAAAGGGCAATGGTTTTTGGCGCACTTGTCCCGGGATTCGGGAGGCGGGGTGCGGCCATTTCCTTGGTCCTGTCGTATCGAGGGATTTGGAGCCACACTTTTTCCCTGAAAACCCTTTCCCTAAGGGGATCCCGGGATTGGATGACGTGGGTTGCTTGTTCGATGATCAAACTATTCAGGGCTGCAAACCTTTTTCGAACCCTTTCGAGTATCTGTTCCAAAGGCATGACATAGGCGCAGACTTCACCGATCATCAGGCATAAAAATACACCACACATAAATGTTATTCTAATCGTTTTCATCCTTCTCCTCAAACCCAATCCCCTATTCAAATACCAAACCATATTTCTATTGCGGAGAGTACCATTTATTGTCCCTACCCGGTGGCGGCCTCTCATTGCGGGATTGTATCACAGCCTCTTTAGAAGGCCAAATCAAAATCTCCTGGAATTGTTTGTGCTTGTCAAAAAAATATATCACTGATATCTTACTCCAAAAAAACCAGGGCAGGGTATTTATGACAACAGAACAAAAAATTGTCAGTGAAAAAGAGTTTGCCAATATTCTGGAACCCCTTGCCAGGCCCCTTCTTTCCCTGTCTCACCATGCAGACCTAACGACGGGCAAGAAGAATTCCAAACGCCTGCACATGGGTTTTCTGGCCAATGTCATCAAATATGCGTCCGATGCGGAACATTTGATGGACCGATATCGGGCCCGGTATAATCTGAACTGGATCTATTTCCGCGAGCTCACAGCCAGCGCCAAGAATTTCGGCAAAGCCTCTTTTCTTCTTGAGGAGCTTAAAAAGAATTTCAACCGGGAATCTGTCATCATTGAGGAAAAAGAAGATTTTATTCGAAAAGCTGAATCAGCCGGCCTTTTTTTAAATGAAGTTATTGTCACCATTTTTCTGGAATTGCAGGAAGAAGCTCGAAGGTTGGGCATGTCGACTTCGGAAGAAAAGCCCCTTTCCACTTATGGCTTGAAGCTTGAAGAGGAGGTAATTCTTCCCCATACCATCGAAGAATCGGCTGATTCGGAAATCGCCTTAACCACCCAGAAAATCCTTCACCGATGCGTGGCATATGAAGAAGACGCCCGTTTTCTCGAAAGGGTCATTCAATCAAAGGCCCATGGCTTGGCCTCTCAAATTCCCCGCCATATTAACGAAGGAAAACTGAGGCGCCTGGGTACCCGCCTGCACAACCTGGTGTCATGGTACGATTCATACGTGGTGAACCACAGCATTGAAAGGGAGTTCCCGGAACTCAAAAAGATGCGCGAGAGCTTTTCTGTGCAACTGAACCTTTCCAAAATAGGGACGATCCTGGCACATTATTTTGAAAGGCATCTCATGCTGCCATCGCCGGTTGTGCACAAGCTGAAGGAGTTGGTGCCTGTTGCCAGACTGCTGGAAGACGCGCTCTTTTTCACCCTTGACTACCAGGCGAAGTGCTTTCATTCCGCAAGGCAGTTTGCCGAAGCCGTTTTACCCAGTATGCTGGAAGAAGTCGCCTATGACCTTCCCGTACCCAAAAGCCTCGGTTTCCATGCCCGTCCTTCAACCCTTGTGGCCAAGGTGGTTCAACATCACGGGGCAGCGGTAAAGATGATGGCGGATGACCAGGCTTTCGATGCGGGGAGCATTCTGGAGTTGCTGAGCGCCGGCGGATATGTGGTGACCAAAAGGCTGGATCACGTCCGGTTCAGTGGGGATAAACGTGCGCTGGACGATCTCAAAATTCTGGCTGAACACAATTACGGAGAGACAGAAAACGGCAAAGATACGCCGCTTCCCGAAGACCTTTCTTATCTGAGATAGTGTCCATCCACAAATGGCCAATTTGCTCGATTTCGGCGGCAGGCTCAAATTGTAATCCTCGAAATACTAAAATGTATTCCTGCGGTTACAATTATCGCCTTCCTTGAACTCGAACAAATTTTCTCATTTGTGAACGGACACAAGATAAAGGATATCCTAATCGTTCACAGGGTGCAGTTGTCAGGGGGCAGAAAACCAGCATGTTTCAGCTAATTCTTTTCAAATATTGCCGCTCAACCGTACTCCCCTTTTGCATACATTTAACTCTTTGAATTACATCCTGCACCCTGACAACTGTCCCCTGCACCCTTTGAACGGTTACAGGATATCATGGTGGTGAGGTAAATCCCCATAACAGGGAAGCCCGCACAGGGAAACCGCATTTTTTACCGCAGCAATCACAGCCTTTTCCATGGCCCTCGCCGCCAGAAAACCCACCACACTCAGATCTGCCTGGATGTCCCCGGTAGACATGGCAAAGACAGTATCACCGTCAACCATGGTGTGGGCTGGCCGAATGGTCCGGGCATAACCGTTCTGGGCCATTGATGCCAGCTTTGTGGCTTCGGTTTTATTGAACTGTCCATTGGTGGCAACCACCCCGATGGTGGTATTGTCGCTGAAAAGATTCTTTTTGTTGGAAAAGGCGTTGAGCATAATCGCTTCGGTGTCTTCAACGGTTTTCATATCTTCTGCGAGGGGGCCGACAAGCCTTTCCCCCGTTTGAGGATCTATCACATGACCCAGGCAGTTCACGGCAACGATGGCGCCAACTTTCAGGTCTTTTTCTGCCAGGGCATAGCTTCCCAGGCCGCTCTTCATGGCCCGATCCATGCCATGAATTTTCCCCACGCTGGCCCCGGCCCCGGACCCCACATTGCCCTGGGCCGAATCGCTGGTTTCCGCGTTTATGCACGCCTCATACCCCATCTCCTGGTCAGGTCGAATTTTGTGGTCACCTAACGCCAGATCAAAAAGCACGGCACCGCACACAACGGGTACCCGGGTCACCTGAACGTCAAAACCAATCTCCCTTTCCTCCAGATATTGCATGATGCCTGCGGCGGCATCCAGTCCGAAAGCGCTCCCCCCGGCCAGAAAAACCCCGTGGGCTTCCTGTACCAGATTGACCGGGTTGAGCAGGTCCGTCTCCCGGGTCCCCGGCGCCCCGCCCCGCACATCCACACCCGTGGCGGCCCCCGCTTTGCTGATGATAACGGTAACACCGGTGGGTCCCGCCAGGTTCTGAGCATGGCCCACCTGAATGCCTTCAATTTCTGTGAATGGGATTTCTTTCATCTCTATACCTCGAGAAGGTTTCTCTTTTGAATTCAGCTCAATGAATCACGACATCCGATAGTATTGAATGTAACATGCTGATAGACCGTGATTCAAGGGAATTGCCCCGGATTAACGGACGTCGGTTAGGTTAAAAGGATCACCCATCAATCACATTCCAGATGTTTTCCGATTTTTTTGCGATTCTGAATGAGATCGGAACGAAAAGTCAACTGGAAAATGACATTTTGGGAGATCATCCAGGAATTGAGACTTGAAGATCTTTCACATTTCCTGGTATCATGAAGGAAGAATTGAAACGGGAAATCCGAGGCTCCTGCATCAACTATTCTCAGGTGAAATTATGAAAAAATCCATTTCAGAAGCAGTCATGAAAAGAAAACATTGTGTATTTCTGTGGCCACTCTTTTTCCATCTGATTTTCATGGGGTTCCCGACGCCTTTGAAAGCGCTGACCCCTTTTGAATCCATGGACCGCAACAACGATGGCCAACTGTCCAGGTCGGAGTTCAGGGGTCCGCCACAGGCCTTTATGCGGCTGGATCGGAATAAAGACGGGTATATTACGCGTCTGGAAGCTTCAGGCACTAGGCTTTCAGGTGGTATGCATCAGCGGGCACGGATTGAGAAAAAGCCTCCCGCAGCAGTAGATGAATTGATTTACGTGGATACGCATAATCACCTGGTCGGCCGACGGAAAATGGGAAATTACAACCTTGAAAAACAGGCGCGGATTGCCCTTGAGGCGATGGATGCCACAGGTGTGAAGATGAACCTCCTGCTCCCCATGCCTCAGGCCGTGAACCAGAAGCTTCGGCTCTATTTCGAAGACCTTCTGCCGATCGTTCGGGAATATCCCGACCGGTTCGCCGCTTTAGGGGGAGGAGGCAGCCTGAATGTGATGATCCAGGAGGCGATTCAAAAAGGGCGCGTGACGAAGAATATGGAAAAAGAGTTCGATGCCAGAGCATCAGAACTTGTCCAAAAAGGGGCGGTGGGCTTTGGTGAAATGACGGCTGAACATTTTTCCATGACGGAAAAGCACCCTTACGAAACAGCTCCGCCGGATCACCCGCTGTTTCTGAGGCTCGCTGACCTGGCAGCCCGATATGATCTCCCCATTGATATTCACATGGAAGCCATTCCGGAAGAAATGCCCATGCCTGCTCGTTTTAAGTCACCGCCCAATCCCCGCGTATTGAAACCCAATATCGCTGCTTTCAGCCGGTTGCTTTCCCACAACCGAAAGGCCAAAATCATCTGGGTGCATGTGGGATGGGATAACACCGAAAAACGAACCATCGCCTTGACCCGGAGACTTATGGCGGAAAACCCGAATCTCTACATGAGTATCCGCATCGCCAGTGGGATGCGGGAAAAAATGGTCGTAAAACCAACCTTCCCTCTGACGGGGGACAGCCGGTTGAAGCCTGAATGGCTGGCGTTGTTTCAAGAATTCCCGGACCGTTTTATCATCGGCAGTGATGAAATCATCAAACCGGCAAATGATCACCCCAGTGCCGGAAGTATCCGGTCGACGGTCAGTCTACTTGACCAGTTGCCCCCCAAACTGAGAAATCAGATCGGTTATGAAAATGCTTATGGTTTATACAAATTAAAGAAATAACATCTGTGATGGTTCATTTGAGAGAAAACGCCTTGTAATTCAACAATCCGGTTTGACCGGGGTCAGGAGGAACCAAAATGTTAGTCAAGGACTGGATGAGCAAAAATGTCATCAGCACCGACATGAACGACAGCATGCAGGAAGCCATGAACCGGCTGAAGGAAAACAACATTTCCATGCTACCGGTGATGAAGAATGGCAAGCTCGTGGGAATCGTGACGGACAGAGACCTGAAAAGGGCCTCCCCATCGGATGCCAATACCCTTGAAGTCCATGAATTGCTCTTTTTAATATCAAAGATCAAAGTCAAGGAGATCATGACGGAAAATCCCGTGACCCTTCCGTTTGATTTTACGGTGGAAGAAGCCGCCGAGGTACTTCTGGAGAAGAAGATTTCCGGAGCACCTGTGGTGGACGAGAAAGGAAAAGTGATCGGAGCCATCACCAAAGGCGATCTGTTTCGGGTGCTCATTGCTCTGACAGGGGTAGGCAAGCGGGGCATACAGTTCGCTTTTGTGGTGGAGGATCGTCCCGGCTCAATCCGCGAACTGGCTGATGTGATACGCCATTACGGGGGTCGCATGGTCAGCATTCTGAGTACTTACGAAGGTGTTAAAAAAGGATATCGAAAAGTATTTATCCGCATGTACGGGGTTTCGCGGAATCAGCTTCCCCAGCTTGAAAAAGAGCTGGGAGAAAAGGCCAGATACCTCTACCTGGTAGACCATCGGGAAAACCGCCGGGAGATTTTTTGAGGGGAAAAATTTGGAGACGTCTCATTCCATGAAAGGGTATCTTTGTGTTGCGGCGGCGGCTGTCATGTGGGCTTCTTCCGGGACCGCGGGGAAAGCCCTGTTCACCGGCGGCGTGACCCCCTTTGAGCTGGTACAGATCCGGGTGACGGTTTCAACCGTGCTCTTGGGAATTGTTTTTGGAATCTGGTTCCGGCCGCTTTTCAAAATTCGACCCAGAGATCTCTGGTATTTTTTCCTTCTGGGGGGGGTGGTGATGGCCCTGGTCCAGGTGACCTATTTTTATGCCATCAGCAAAATCCAGGTGGCCGCCGCCATTTTTCTACAGTATCTTGCGCCCATCATGGTGGCTTTTTTTTCCATCTGTTTTTGGAAGGAACGCCTTACGCCCGGCAAGATCCTTGCGCTGGCCCTGTCCCTGGGAGGCTGCTACCTCGTTGTGGGGGGATACAGCCTGCACCTGTTGAAAATGAACCAACTGGGAATTCTGGCAGGCCTTTTATCGGCCCTCTGCTTTGCGGTATATACCCTTGTCGGTGAAAGGGGCATGCACCGCTATTCCCCCTGGACCGTGCTTTTTTATGCCTTCCTTTTTGCGACGATTACCTGGCATACCCTGTATCCGCCATTCCAGTATGTGAGGGCCGGTTTTACGGCTGCCCAGTGGGGGTGGATTTTCTACGTATCCATTGTGGGAACCGTTCTCCCTTTTGGACTCTTTTTCGTGGGGGTAAACTACGTCCGCTCCACACGGGCATCCATTACGGCAACCCTGGAACCGATCTCCGCAGGCCTGTTTGCCTACCTCTTTATCGGTGAATCCCTCCAACCCCTGCAGATGGCAGGGGGCGCCATGGTGGTGGCAGCCATTGTCGTTCTCCAGCTGAAAAGGGAACGGGATGAATTGTCTCCCGAAAATATCAGACAAACAGGGTAATATTGGACCGGGAAGCAATTTCCAGAAAGGTCGCCGCGCCTCCCACTTCTACTTCGTCCATGAGGTCCTCTCTCTTGACGCCCATGACATCCATGGTCATCTGGCATCCGATCAGTTTGACGCCTGATTCAACGCATGTATCGAGAAATTGAGAGATGGTTAACACATTCTGGTCTTTCATCCATTTTTTCATCATCATGGTGGCCATGGCAGTCATTCCCGGCAGGACACCGATAATATTGGGCACCGGCATGGGCATGGCCGGATTGGCCAGGGGCGGAACCTTGAGGTTTTTGTTCTTCTTCTTGTTGATGATGTCGAGCCCGTAAAAGGTGAAGAATATGGATGCCTCAATATCCATGGCCGCGCAACTGGCAGCCAGAAGTAACGGGACATAGGCCATATCCATAGTCCCCTTGGATGCGACGAAAGCCGCCCGATTCTGTTCACCCTGTGCTTCGATGGCTTCCTTTACTTTCCTGTCAACCAGAGTGTCTATCTGTTCCTTTACGGTTTTTTCAATAAGAGCTGTCAATTCCTTATCCATGATGTCCCTCCTGTGATTTTTAAAACGTCTTTTGCCATTTCGAGTGTAGCAGGGGCACGATGCATCGTGCCCCTGCTACACGCTATTTTTCCTCCTGCTCTCCTATGCAGTGAATAATTTTGAACACCTCCGGGCGGGCCACGGAATATAATACCGAAGTGGCATCCCGGCGTGATTTCAGAATCCCTTTCATTTTCATCATATTCAGGTGCTGCGATGTGGCTGACTGGGATGCGCCAATATCATCGGAAATGGAACCTACGGTTTGTTCCCCTCCTTGAAGAAACATGACTATTTTCAAACGGAGCGGGTGTCCCATGGTTTTAAGCATATCCGCTGCCTTTTCCAGCATTTCAAAATCCATATGGTTTCCTTTTATTTGAATTAAACAATAGTCTAATATTATAATACAACGATGTCAAGATATAAAGTTGGCAGTCGTAAATTTTATTTGTAAAGGAGGAATGAATAATTAATTGTGTCCCCGGAATTTTTCGATTTTCGATTTTTTGGTTTACAAGTGCTTGAAAACCGGTTTAAATTGGCCCGCGTTCCCACATCCACAAAGGAAGTAATATAAATGAATAAAAGCAATTTCAGAACCACACCGCAGGACCGATATCTGGAAGACTATGTGACGGGAGATATTCATGAGTTCGGGCCTGTTACCATTACAGAAGATGAGATCGTCCAGTTTGGCAAACAATTTGATCCACAGCTTTTTCATACGGATCCCAATGGCGCAAAGGAAACGGCTTATGGAGGCCTCATCGCCAGCGGTTGGCACACTTGCAGTCTGTTCATGCGGCTGTTTGTTGAAAACTACCTGGCAGGCGAAGCGAGCCTGGGAAGTCCGGGGGTGGATGAGCTGCGCTGGCTTAAACCGGTGCGCCCCGGTGATAAACTTTCTTTGCGCATCACTGTGCACAAAGTGAAACCTTCAAGCAGCAAGCCGGATCGGGGCGTGTTATTCTCCTTTTGCGAGATGCTGAATCAAAAAAATGAAGTTGTGGCCACAATGATGGCCTTGAATTTGATCAGGTATCGTGACAGAGGCTGAATTTCCGATTGATGCCGGAACTCGACTGGCGTTGGGGTTATTACTTCACGTGGGCTCTTATAGTGGCGACGGTCGTTGGCATGCTGATCTACTTCAGGAGAAAGAAGTGGTTGTAGAAGTTATAGGCACCCCTTATTCTTCTCAGGGATGTTGCTTGTAAATTATTCAGTTGTATTTCGTGATTGGGATATGTGAAGGCCTACCAGCCTGGCAACCAGAACAACCATATAAATCTGTCCCATATATTGTTTTACGTACAAGGGCCTTGAGTATCAACCGCGCAAAAATCCAGAATAACGATCGACTTGGCAATTATTTTAATCTTAAATAGTATGAATGATTAGGATTCATTTCGGGTTTATAGTAATTTAAGCTAGCTCTATTTTTCAACAGAATTTTTAAGCGCCACAACTTTCCGGATCAACCGAAACGATGATCAAAGGCGGAAAAATAGTCACCCTTGTAATATTCATAGGGATATTTCTTCTGACTTTCATGACAGGAACTCCGGTACACGCGGCTTCCTCCCTGTTTAACAAAAAGATAGAAGATACGCTGCATGGGGACTGGGGCAAAATCAATTTCAATATCCGTTGGCGTTTCGAACATGTCTATCAGGAAGGTAAAGAGTCTGCAAACGGGGATCCCATACGTCTACGCCTGGGCTATCTGACGCCGGAGCGGTTTGGTTTTCAGGCCTTTGCTGAATTCGAGGGCAACACCCCGGTCTTTTTTGACGACTACAACAGCAACCGCAACGGCAAAACCCAGTTTGCTGTTATTGGTGATCCAACCGCAGCCGAACTCAATCAGGGATGGCTTGCATTTTCGGGAATACCGGATACCATTGTTAAGGCAGGTCGACAAACAATTATTTACAATAATCAACGCTTCATCTCGAACGCGCCCTGGCGCCAACTGGAACAGACCTTTGATGCAGCAGACCTGGTTAATCGGTCGATCGGGAATGCGGATCTAAATTTCGCATTCATCTGGAACGTCAGAAATACCAATAGTGAGAATGTGAACATGACTTCTCCCATTCTGAATCTCGGCTACACCTTCCCCAATGTTGGAAAACTAACAACTTACGGCTACTTGCTCGATTACGCTGATGCATACAACAGCGGCCCCTTTCCTTTTGCATTTTCCACGCAAACATATGGTATCCGGTTTAACGGCGCAACTCCCGTGGCCAATAACCTTGACGCAATATACACAGCGGAGTATGCTTTTCAGGCGGATTTTGAGAATAATCCAAAAGACTATAATGCGGATTATCTTCATCTTATCGCCGGCTTCAGAGTCCCCGAGGCAGGGGCGGTGTTTTCCCAAGTCACCGGAAAGGTCGGGTGGGAGTATCTGGGGTCTGATCATGGGGTCAGTTTCCAGACCCCTTTGGGCACCAAACATCCCTTTGAGGGCTGGGCGGATCAGTTTGCAATCACGCCGAAGGATGGTGTGATGGATCTGTATGCTGATTTCAGTGCCATGCTTTTTGGCGTAAAAATGAGGGTCTGTTTCCATCAGTTTAATGCGGCCGCAGGTGGGGCGGACTATGGACATGAGATCGATACCCTGGTATCCAAAAAGTTTGCCGATCATTACACCCTGTTGGTCGCTTACGAGAACTATCTGGCAAAGGATTTCGATACCAATACCAGGAAATTCTGGCTCCAGGTGGTAGTGAACTTTTAGTGCATGATGCAGTCCTGAAAACCCTATCCCTGGCAAAGGTGGGTCTTGCTGTTAAGGAAGAATTGGAAAAATAGCTTAAGTTGAATCAGGAAATGTGGTAGGAGAATCAGGGAAGGGGGGCGAATGGTGATGAAAGAGACTCTTTTACCGCAGGAGTTAAGAAAATTAATCCGAGAGGGTCAATGGCAGACCCCCACATCCGGGCTTGCCCCCGGCTACGTGCAGGGCAACCTGGTTATGCTGCCAAAGCGGGAGGCCTTTTCTTTTCTGCTGTTCTGTGTCCGAAATCCAAAGCCCTGTCCTGTTCTGGATGTTCTGGAAGCGGGGGCCTGGGAACCGAAAATCGCCCCGGGTGCCGATCTTCGAACCGATCTTCCCCGGTACAGGATTTACGAAAAAGGTGAATTTAAGGAAGAAGCCGTTACGGTCACCGATTTTGTTCAAGAGGATCTGGTCAGCTTTCTTTTCGGTTGCAGCTTCTCTTTTGAGAGTGCACTCCTGAGTGCCGGGGTTCCTGTGAGGAATCTTGAGGAAGACTGCAATGTTTCCATGTATATTACCAATCGCAACTGCATTCCGGCAGGTCCCTTCTCCTCACCGCTGGTGGTGAGCATGCGGCCCATGACACGGGAACGGGCCATTCGCGCCATACAGGTCACCACGCGGTTCAATCAGACCCACGGGGCTCCCGTCCATATGGGTTTCCCGGAAGAAATCGGCATTCACAATCTCCATGAGCCCGATTTTGGAGATCCTGTGACGATTCTTCCCGGTGAGATTCCCGTATTCTGGGCATGCGGGGTGACCACCACCCTGGCTGCCATCTCGGCGGATCTGCCCCGGGTCATCACCCATGCACCGGGGCATATGTTTGTTTCGGACCTCAGGGATGAAACCCTGACACTGCTTTAAAAAGGCGAATATCCAATTTCGAACAAGGAATGTCGAATATAGAAGTTAAATGGCGTGTAAAATTTGAGAGATAAACTCTCGATGTGAAACTGTAAACCCAATAATTGAGGAGGTATCAACACATGAAAGCATTGGTCAAATCCTGTTTTTCCGTCCTTTCCGTAATGTTGATGGTGGCTTTTCTGGTGCCCGCAGGCGCCATGGCCGCTGAAGAGATCAAGATCGGCGTCATATACCCGCTGACCGGTGGTGCCGCGGCCGCCGGTCGTGAGCTCCGAGCCGGGGCCGAACTGGCGGCCCAGATTGCCAACAGCAAGATGGATCTGCCCATGACCATGGCGCAGAACAGTGGCATCAAGAGCCTCGGCGGTGCCAAAATCAAGCTCATTTTCAAAGATCATGAAGGAAATCCCACCCTGGGTGCGGACCAGGCCAAGAAGCTGATTTTAGACGATAAAGTGGATGGTATTTTAGGGTGTTATTTCAGTTCGGTCACCAAGACGGTCAGCGCCGTATGTGAACAGTACGGTATTCCCATGATCAATGGTTCTTCCACATCCCCGGCCCTTACCGAGAGAGGCTTTAAATGGTTCTGGCGCACCACGCCGCACGACAAATGGTTTACCAAGGATCTGTTTGAGCTGTTGGTGGGCCTCACGGAAGGGAAGGTGAAAGGGGTCAAGGCCGTTCCCAAAAAGGACATCATCAATATCGCATCCGCCTGCGAAAAAACCGAATGGGGAAGCCATGTATCTGAACTGATCAAAGAATTTAGCAAGGAATATAAATTTAAGTTAAGAAAATCATTCCTGTATGCCGCAAAATCCGCGGATCTTTCAAGCGAGGTGCGGTCTTTGAAAGCCTCCCGTGCGGATGTGATGCTGTTTGCTTCCTACACGTCTGATGCTATTTTAATGGTCAAGACCCTGAAGGCCCAAAAGGCGAAACCCAAAATCATCTGGGGACAGGATGCGGGTTTTGAAAAGCCGGAGTTTCGCCAGACACTGGGGGACAGCATCTCGGGGATACTCACGCGAACCGTATTCCTGCCCAAGGTGGTGGAGATCAAGAAACTGGCCGGCCAGGTGAACGATATGTACAAAAAGAAGACCGGCAACGATCTGGGTGGTGCTTCAGCCCGTGCCTTTACAGGACTTCAGACCTGGGTGGCCGTGCTTGAGAAGGCGGGTTCCAAAAAGCCGGCTGATATTCAGATGGCGGCCAATGCCATTTATATCCCCGGTAAGGAGCTGGTGGTTCCCTGGCAGGGCATCAAGTTCGCCACAACGGGGAATGAAATGGGCCAGAACGTTCTGGGGAGCGGCCTCATCGGCCAGTATCAGAAGAACAAAGAGGGGAAAATTGAGCTGGAAATCGTTTATCCGTTTGACGTTTCTTCAGCGGACATGATCTTCCCCTTTGCCGGATTTTAAGGGTTGAACCACTGTTCCGCCCACTCTACCGGTCCGGGTTCCCGGTCGGTGAAGTGGGCGCTTTGTTATCAGAATCTGGACGGCGCTTTTTATGGATATCCTCGTTGGTTCCCTGTTTGCCGGTTTACTCATCGGCATGATCCTGGCCCTGGTGGCCCTGGGGTTGACCATCATTTTCGGGGTGATGGATATCGTCAATTTCGCCCATGGCGAATTCTTGATGATCGGTATGTACACGGGCCTTCTGACGGCCCAGGGGTTGGGCATAGACCCGCTCCTCACCCTGCCGGCGGCGGCGTTTGTGGGATTTCTGCTGGGCATCATCTGCTATTTTGGGTTCATCAAATTCATTATAAGAGGCCCCATGGTGGCCCAGTTGCTGGGGACTTTCGGGCTTATGCTGTTTTTGCGGAATCTGGCCTTGCTGATTTTCGGTTCTGAGGACCGTGCCGTTCACACCGGTCTCCTGGTGGGCAAAAGTTTTGACATCGGCATGGGCATCATCGTGCCGGCCACAAAGCTGGCAGCCGCGGGATTATCCGTGGTCGCCTTTTTTGCCGTATGGCTGCTCATGCACCGAACCCGCGTGGGAAAGGCCCTGACCGCCACGGCCCTGGATGCGCAAGGGGCCCGTTACATGGGGATCCCTACCGAGCGGATGAACGCCCTGGCATGGGGTATCGGCGGTGCAACGGTCACCATTGCGGGTGCGCTGCTTGTTAATTTCTGGTCGGTTAATCCCTTCATCGGCCTGCTCTTTACCATGATCGCCTTTGCCATTGTGGCCCTGGGGGGGTTCGGGAGTATTCCGGGCGCCTTTTTCGCGGGACTGGTGGTGGGCCTCATTACCGAAATCCCCGGGTTCTGGGATTTCTTTTCCTACACCTTTGATGCCGAATGGATGATGGATGTCCCCATGACATCCTTTAAATACATGTGGGTGTATGTGGCGTACTTTCTCATCGTCGTGTTTCGACCGCGGGGGCTCTTTGGATGGAAGCAATAAAGAATGCCCTCGATTTTTCGGATTCCCCCCGCATTGACCTGATTGTGGCCGGTGCCATCGGCATTGCCATTGTTACTTTTCCCCTGTTCCCCCATTCCTCTTTTGCCATGAGCACCATGATCCAGTTTCTCATGTTTTCGCTCTACGGCATGGGGTGGAACACCATCGGCGGGTACGGCGGCCAGGTGGATCTGGGAAAAGCCCAGTACGTGGGAATCGGTGCCTACACGACGGCGGTGATGCTCATTCGGTGGGACGTGCCGTTCTGGTTTTCCATGCCCATCGGCATGTGTCTTTCCGTGGGATGGTCCTTTATTATCGGTTATCCGTTGTTCCGTCTCAAGGGACACTATTTTGCCATTGCCACCATCGCCACCTCCCTGGTGTTGAAGGACCTTTTTGAAGTCTGGGACTATGTGGGGGCCTCCAGAGGGATTGAAATTTCGCCCATAGAATTTCCCACGCCCGATTTTATGCGCCTCCTCTTCAGGGATGATATCTACTATTTTTACGTGATCCTGGGGTTTTTCTTCCTGGGCATCCTCTACATCAACTGGTTTCGCAGATCCAGGCTGGGGTTTCAGCTTCGTTCCATCAAGGACAATGAGGACGTGGCCCGGTCTCTGGGAATTAATGTTCACTGGGCCAAAATCAAGACCTATGCCATTGCCACGGCATTTGTCAGCATGGTGGGGTCGTTTCATGCCTGTTATGTGAAAAATATCGAGCCCGAAGACACCATGAGCCTGGACATATCCATCCTCATTGCCCTGATGGCCATGCTGGGGGGTGCCGGATCTTTGTGGGGACCCATCATCGGGGCCGGCATCCTGATTCCCCTCAAGAGTTATCTCAAGGAATGGCTGGGCGCCCAGGCGGGGCTGGTGGGAATCGATCTGATCCTTTACGCCATCATTATCATGCTGATCTCCGCCTTTGAACCGAGAGGCGTATGGGGTATTGTGGAAAAAATCAGACGAAAGAGACGAAAGTAAACAATGGCATTTCTGGAAGTCCATAACCTGGTCAAAGATTTCGGGGGTCTCCGGGCCAACAACAATATCTCCTTTAATGTTGCGCGGGGCGAACTCATCGGTCTGATCGGTCCCAATGGCGCCGGCAAAACCACCTTGTTTAACTGCATATCGGGACTTCACACCATCACGTCCGGCGGAATCATCTTTGACGGGGAAGATATCACGGCCCTCAAGGCCCACGAAGTGGCGCGCCGGGGGCTGGCGCGGACCTTTCAGGTTTATGTGGCCGCCGGGGATTTAACGGTTCTGGAAAATGTCATGGTGGGGTGTTTCATGAAAACCCACTCCCGAACCCGGGCCAGAAATAAGGCCATGGAAATTCTGGAAGACTTGAGTATTGACGATCTCTCCCACGCGTTGGTGAGTGAGCTTCCCGTGGCAGCTCAGAAACGGGTCACCATGGCAACGGCCATTGGTTCCGAACCCAAAATGCTGTTGCTGGACGAGGTGGCTGCCGGGTTGAACCCCAATGAGATAGACGGCATCATGGCCAGCATACGGCATGTGCACGACCACATGGGCATTACGGTCATTTTGATCGAACATGTCATGGAACTGGTCATGAAAGTGAGCCACAAACTGATTGTTCTGGATTACGGCGAAAAGATCGCTGAGGGAGATCCCGAAACGGTTTCAAAAGACCCCCGGGTCATCAAGGCGTACCTGGGCGAGCGGTATGTGAAAGAACATGGGGGATTGAATCAAGAGCAGCAAAGCGAGACCGATCCATGACCGAGCTCATTCTTGAGGTAGAAAACATCAAAGTCCGTTATTCAGGCCTACCCGTGCTCCAGGGGGTTTCCGTGAGCGTCAAGCCGGGGGAGACGGTCTGTGTGGTGGGTGCCAATGGCTCGGGGAAGTCAACGTTGCTTCGGGCCATCATGGGAAGCCAGCGCGTTTTTGAAGGAACAATCAAATTCCAGGGGAATGAGATACAGAAACTGCGCACGGAAGAAATCGTCCGTATGGGGATTATCTATGTGCCGGAAGAAAAAATGCTCTTTAAGCCCCTGAGCGTGGAAGAAAACCTGTTTTTGGGCGCATATGTTCTAAATGACAAAGAAAAGATTCAGAAAAACCTTGACCTGATCTATGCACTTTTCCCCCGGTTGAAAGAACGTCGAAACCAGGCGGCCTCAACCCTTTCAGGGGGCGAGCAGCAGATGGTGGCTATCGGCAGGGGACTCATGAGCAACCCTGCTGTCCTCATGCTGGATGAACCTTCCCTGGGGTTGGCGCCTATTCTGGTTGATGAAGTCCTGGATACGGTGAGACGTCTCAAAGAAGAGGGCATCACCATTCTGTTGGTGGAACAAAACGTCCGGGAGGCTTTGGATCTGGCGGATCGCGGCTATATTCTTCAAACGGGAAGGATTACGGGCGAGGGGACGGGTCAGGAGCTGCTTGACAGCGATATTTTTCGTTCGGCTTTTCTGGGGATCTAAACTGGTCTTTGGAAGACGTCCATTCAGGTTTATGTTCTCAGGCGTTCATCAATCAGACTTTCATAAGGAATATCCATGCCGTGATGCAGTCTGACAATCTGTTTCATTGAAAGACTCCGTTTCCGATTCAACACGTCGCTTACCCGGCTTTTGGGGCCGGGGTAACACAGGCTTATCCATTCTTTGGTACTAATCCCCCCTCGATGTATCGGTGAATCATACTGGAGATTAGCGTTTGATACGGGATACCCATTTCCAATGCTTTTTTTTGAATTCCTTTAAAGTCATGGTCGTAAAGTCGTATGGTGATTCGCTTGTCCTTTTTAAAAGTACTTTTTGCTGCAGCTTTAATATTTTCCAACTCTTTTTTCGATGGTGCAGAAAGTTTCATTTTCCCACTTTCATAAGCATCTATAATGTTTTTTTCTTCTTTATCGTATTTCATGTTTATCCTCCCTGCTTTTTTCATAAGCCTTTGTGGCTTTTCTGCTCGGGATAATTGTCTTTAAAAATATGTATTCTTTTTGAATCACATGCGGGACCATATAAATAAAATCTTCAATGATAACAAAGTAGATTCTTTGACCTGGATATTTCTGTTGATCTGGATGGTTTGCGATTTTCCATACATCACCTTGTGATAAATGGAAAATCACCTGTTCAAAAGATAGTTTTCTTTCCCTTTTCAGCCATTCATTTTTTTCTGGATCCCAATCGTATTTCATGCCTGTAGTGTACATCTTTTGCATGTACAAGTCAAGGGTATATTATTTCCCTATTGGGCCTATGCCGCAAACACTGGATCCGGCAGTTTTTCTCTCAAGGGGGTCAGCAATTAGGCGGCAAACCCGGAGTCCGAACTCACTTTGCATTTCAAAGAACATATTAGAGAGCGAAAAGTGGTCATGGTCGGCATGGTTCTAGCCGAAATACTCCAGGTCATCGGGACAAGAAAAGAAGCCAGCAGAGATTATCCCCGGAATTACTCCCTGAATTTTCTTTATTTATGTTTTGCCATATGTTATAAAACACCATATGAAGGCTGAACTGATCTATCAGGAAAAATATATTTACGCTGACGGCGCTGTTCGTGAGATGGTTCTCTGGCAACTTCCAGACAAGACTTCTGATAGACCACATGGATTGAAATACCGCCTTTATTACGGAATTAAAGATGGGACCTGCTTGGTTCGGTACGATAATGAATCAGGCAAAGGTGATCACAAGCACATTTTAGGCAGAGAACAACCCTTTCAGTTTAAGGAAGTGGAAACGTTGGTAGCGGATTTTCTTGAAGAGATCGAAAAGGCAAGAAAGGGATCGATATGAAGAAGCAAATTAGAGTGGGGGTGGGTGATGCGGCAATCACGGCCAGGGGTTTTATTGAGGCTTGGAAGCGAGCCGAAGGCCGGGAAAAACTGGAGGTTGATCAGCGGCTGTACTTTGAAAACCTGGAGACGCTCCTTAAGACACTTACCACAGGACGGTGGGTATTGCTGAGAAAACTGCGCACAAACGGACCCATGAGTGTTCGCGCTCTAGCGAAAGCACTGGACCGTGATTACAAGAACGTTCATACAGATGTCCGTCGATTAGAGACTATAGGGCTGATCGGTCGGAGCAAAGAGAGCAAAATAGAGGTGCCCTGGGATATTGTGGAAGCTCAACTCAGGCTGGCGGCCTAAGCGGGATAATTCGGGGGACAGTGTATTTATTTTTTGCCGAGGCCCTAAGATCGGTCCTGTGCTTTTTACATGGCAAAAATTGCGGGAGCGGCGGCGGAAGGCATTTGTGATGGATGAACGTCATCTGCTGGCGTGTGCTCGGTACCCGGTATGTTGAAAACAACCCCCGTCCGCGTGAACCTGACTGCGAATTGTGCCCCCGGAAACCCGGGAGAAAACCAAAGAAGAGTGATAATTAATACACTGTCCCCAGAATTCTCCAGCAAAAGATCTTGACTTCCAGTGATTGAATCCATAAACTAAGTCTACTAAACTTAATTCGATGGGGTGTGCCATGCAAACTGTCAATATCCACGAAGCCAAGACGCACCTTTCACGCCTGGTTGATGAGGCTGCGAAAGGAAATGTTTTTATCATTGCCAAGTCAGGAAAGCCTATGGTCAAGGTTTTGCCCTTGTCCGATGGAGCGGTTACTGGGGCTGAAAGGTTGGGGTTCATGTCCGGTGAGATCGCGGTGCCAGAAGATTTTGATTCCCTGGGGGCAACGGAAATCGTCATGCTTTTTGAAGGAAAGTCCTAATGAAACTGCTGCTGGATACGCACGTTGTCCTGTGGGCAGCAGGTCAGCCTGAAAAGCTTTCCAAATCAGCCCGAACTCTCTTGACAACACCCGAAAACGATTTGTTTTTCAGTGTGGCCAGTATGTGGGAAATTGTGATCAAACGGGGTCTGGGACGGGAGGATTTCAAGGTGAATCCGCGGCGCTTGAGAAAAATGCTTACAGCAAATGGGTACATCGAATTATCTATCGATGCGGAGCATGTTTTTACGGTCGAGACGCTGCCTTTGCTTCATAAAGACCCTTTTGATCGCTTGCTGCTGGCCCAGGCCCGCACGGAGGGGATGCTGTTGCTTACGGTTGATGCATCCGTTTTGCAATACCAGGAATCTGTGTTGGCTGTTTAGATCTGCGTAGATCTGCGGGACGACCATTTGTAATTCACTAAGGGTCTCGGAAATAAATAAATCCGCCAGATCGCGCCGTAATTTGGTTCGTATACAAGGCGCATTCGTCTGTGCATATTTGTGGATATGTGCTGGCGGGTGCAACGCAGTAGACGGGCCAAAGGACAAGCAGGATGGTGGAAGTATTTCTTTCCGAGGCCCTAACTTGCGCCCATCCATTAATGATACTTTGACAAATTCCGGGGACACAATAAACTTTTAAAGACGAACTTCAGAAAAAATTTGTCTGGAACTCCGGATGACCCTCTTCAACATAAATTCACAGCATTCATTAATGATTGTTCTATTTTCACAGCATCTCCCTTCGTCTTCACGGTATATCTTTGGGAATTTTTTATTAAGAATATGCAACCAGATTCAACGCCATGTATTTTGCAGGTCATTTGAATTTCATCTAGCATTTTCTTGCTTGCCTTTCCATACAGAACTGAAACCCTTCCATGCTTGATAGTTACAGCGATTTCTGCTCCAATAAGCTCCCCATATATTTTATTGATAATGTCCATTTACTACATTCCTTAATGATAATGGATTGACCCATATCTTATTCCGTGAGATAAAAAATTGAGTGACAAAGAAAGCTACTTAATTGTAAAGCTTTAATCAATGATTAGTTGGTTGCTCTTTTAATGAATGGGGCATTCCGGGGAAACAATATGCGCCGGTGGATGTGCCTTGCCTGATCTTATATAAAACTGGCAAGCCAAAATCCGGCGCAATCTTGCGCAATTATTTATTGCCGAGGTCCTGAGTCCCGCAGCAGGCGGGATTGATTGTGGGTTGTTTCTCGTTTCTGTTTGGAGATTCCTGGTTAAATGATAAATGATAAACGCCATAGGAAGGTCCATCCTTTGATAAAGTCACACTATGTGCCGCGGATTTTGGGATACCTTTTCACGGGATTCATTGCGGTTTCCGTATTCTATGGCAGTGATAATTTTCTCTTGTGGAGCGCCATTATCGGTCAAACTGTGGTGTGGCCTCATCTGGCCTACTTGCTTGCTAGGAAAAGCGCACGACCCAAAAAAGCCGAATATGCCATTTTACTCTTTGAAGTCTTTTGCGGCGGTATCTGGATTGTTATCTTTTCTTTCAGCCCATGGCCTTCCATTGCCTTTTCCATCGGATGCATGATCAACGTCATCGGTTATGGCGGCATTAAGATGTTTGTCAAGGGAGTCATCCTGTTTGGCACGGGCATTCTCATTGCCGGGTATTTTATCGGGTTCCATTTCGTCCCTGATGCCAGCCTCCTGACCACGTCTCTCGGTATCCTGTTTCTGTTTTTCTACACCGGAATCATTGCCTATACAGATTATATCGTTGTTCGCAAAATCGGTAAGAGCAGGAATCTGTTAAAAGAGGCCAAGGAAAAAGAGGAACGTATAAACACTGAACTCCAGGCGGCTGTGGCGCGCGAGAGGAAACTGACGGAGAAGGCTGACCTGGCCACTAAGGCAAAAAGTGAATTTCTGGCAAATATGAGCCATGAGATCCGTACACCCATGAATGCGGTAATAGGCTTTACCGATATGATGCTTGATACCCAATTAAATGAAGAGCAGGCAGATTATGCGATAACAGTCAAGAGGAGCGGATCTGCGCTCCTCTCTTTGATCAACGACATCCTTGATTTTTCCAAGATTGAAGCGGGGGAGTTGGATATTGAAGAAGTCGACTTTGATCCCGAGCTTCTTGCCTATGATATCTGTGAACTGATCCGCCCCAAGATTGGATCAAAACCGATAGAGATCTTGTGTCGTATCGAAGATAATGTCCCCTCATTTACAAAAGGAGATCCGGCCCGGTTCAAACAGGTATTGATCAATCTGATGAGCAATGCTTCCAAATTCACCGAATCAGGAGAGATTGAACTTTCCCTCCATGTTGAAGAGGAAAATGATACCACTTTAAAGCTTCATACTGCCATCAGGGATACAGGCATTGGGCTTCCTCCAGACAAATTGTCCACCATTTTTGATCCCTTTCACCAGGCAGATGGTTCAACCACGAGAAAGTATGGCGGTACCGGTCTGGGTCTGTCCATATGCAGGCAGATATCGAATCTCATGCATGGTGATGTCTGGGCCGAAAGCGAATTAAACAAAGGGAGTATTTTTCACTTTACTTCGGTCCTTGGAAAAGTTGAAGACAAGCAGGCCAAGAGATTTTCGCCGGCAGCCCTCTCCGGTAAAAAAGTCCTCATTGTCGATGATAACCAGACCAACCTGGATATCTTAACGCATGTTCTGAAATCGGTGGGCATGGATGCCGTTACACTAAGAGAGGGTAAGGAGGTCATACCTACTCTACAGAAGGCCATTGAGGCCGGGAAGCCTTTGGACTTTTGCATCCTCGATATCCAGATGCCCGGCATGAGCGGGTATGAAGTGGCCAAAGCAATCCGCAATTTCAAATCAACAATCCAATCCCTCCCCTTGATCGCCCTCTCCTCTCTAATGGAACGGGATGCCAATAAATGCGAGGAAGCAGGATTTGACGGCTTTTTGAGCAAACCGATTCAGAGAGAAAAGATGTTTCAGATGTTGGAGGGGATCTTGGGCAAGCTGAGCGGGGGTGATCCTGAACTCCGATTTTCCCGTGCTGAATCCCAGGCTCCCATCATGACCCAGTATTCACTCCGGGAGGAGATGAAGCATTCCGTACGAATCCTCTTGGCAGAAGACAACCCGGTTAACCAAAAGCTGGCAAAGATGATCCTGACAAAGGGAGGATACCAGGTGGAAGTAGCCAATAACGGCCGGGAGGCCGTTGAAAAATATTCGGCAGCTCCCGAGGACTTTGACCTCATATTCATGGATGTTCAGATGCCCGAGATGGACGGTCTGAAAGCCACAACAGCCATCAGGGAATTTGAAAATCAAAAATTGAAAACCAAACCCGACGTTCAGAAACAACAATCAACAATCATCAATCATCAATCATCAATCAAAAGGGTTCCCATTGTCGCAATGACCGCCCATGCCATGAAGGGTGATAAGGAAAGGTGCCTTGCGGCAGGCATGGACGACTATATCACAAAGCCGTTAAAAAGAGAGATTGTCTTTGAAATCCTTGAGAAGCAGGTTTTCGGGTTCAAAAGATAGTGTGGGGTGGGAATTCGGGGGACACGATAGCAAAAATCCTGGCGCACCTTCAACGGTTCAGGCCTGTCTTGATGCCCTGTATGATTGTTTCAATTTCCAGAAGTGCGCTTTGGGCCTCATCCGGGGAAACCGGGGCAAATCTCACCCTGTTTTCCGGTCTCAACTGCCCCAACCGGTAAAGATCGGCGGAGATGACCGTGGCAATTTTTCGGTACCCTCCCGTGACGGTTTCGCTCAGTATGATAATCGGTTGACCGTCGCCCGGGATTTGTATGGCCCCGGATATAACCCCTTCGGAGATGATTGATTTTTCCAAGTCCACTTTTTCTTTAATCAGAGGCCCTTCCAAGCGAATGCCGGTTCGGTCCAGTTGCTCTGTCACGCGATAGGCGGACTGCTGAAATGTGGACAACATCTCCGGGTCGAAATGGTGATGATGGGGTCCAAAAATGATCCGCAGGGTCACTTCCGGGGTGTGGGCCGGAATTGATTCAAAGGGCAGGGCGGTCCCTTCAGTTTTCAAGTGCAGGTGAGGGGCATGGGCGGAAAGAATGTCGCCTTTCATGAGCGGCCTTCCCGAAAGACCCCCGAAACGGGCGCCCAGGTTGGTGGATCTGCTTCCAAGTACGAGCGCCGCGTTGATGCCGCCCCCAACGGCCAGATATGCCCTCAGGCCGTTTCTGATCCCTTCAAAGGAAAGATGTTCCCCTTTTTGCATCATCAGGGTACGCCACTTGGGGGCCGGAACGGTATTGATTTGGGGTTGAATGTCGGCGCCGGTTACAGCGATGGCAACTTTCGACAGGGCGGTAAGGGCAGGCCCAGCAAAGGTCATTTCAAGGCCCGCTTCATCTTCCCCGTTGCCCACCAGGCGATTGCCTACCCGTAGGGAAAATGAATCCACCGCACCGCTCGGGGCGACCCCGTACTGCCCGAAACCCGAACGACCTCGATCCTGAATGGTGGTCAGGGGACCGGGGCTCGTGACTTCAAGGACTTTTACCGCTGCCAATGGTTCATTTCCTCCTCGGATATTCTGAAGAACCGCACCCGGTCGCCCATTTCAAGGAGGCTTGGGGGATTCTTTAAGGGATCAAAGAGTTTCAGGGGGGTACGTCCGATGATCTGCCATCCCCCGGGGCTTCGGGCGGGATAAATACCGGTCTGTTTCTGGGCCAGTCCCACCGAACCCTTGGGCACTGCCGTTCGGGGGGTTTTCTTGCGCGGCGTTTCCAGATTTTCAGGTAGTTCTCCCATATAGGGAAACCCCGGAGTAAAACCGATCATGTAAACACGGTAGCCGGTTTGTGTGTGACGTTCAATGACGTTTTCGGGGCTGGTCTTGTGGTATTTTGCCACCCACGCCAGGTCCGGGCCGTATTCACCGCCGTACACCACCGGGATTTCAATGTTTGCCGGTTCAGGGAGTTCAATCCTGTCCAGTTCAAGGAACAATTCATCGATGGTTTTCCGGATTTGGTCCGGTGTGGTGGTAAGGGGATCAAACACCAGGAGGAGTGAGCAATACCCCGGGACGACGTCCAGGAGGGTGTTCAGGGAAGCCTGTTTGACGGCCAGGAAAAGCCTCCGGACCCTTTCGTGGACGCCTAAATGGATTTCGTTCCCCAGCTCCACCAGCAGCGAACGATCCCCCATGACGCGGTATTCAGGCTGTTTGTACAACATGTCGGTTTCCCTAGAGAAAGGCGCCCATGGGACGTACCGGGATTCCGGAATCCGTGAGAGACGACCTGATTTTTTTGACCAGGGCCAGGGCTTCGGGGTTGTCACCGTGAACACAGATGGTATCCGCTTTCAGTTCTATTTCGGTGCCGTCAACTGCTGTGACAGTGCCGGTCTCGACCAGTTTGATAACCTTTTCAGCCACAGCCTCGTCATCATGGAGCACGGCGCCCGGCATTTTTCGGTTTACCAACGACCCGTCGGGGTTATAGGCGCGGTCAGCGAAGAATTCAAAGGCGAACCGAATGGAATGGCGTTTAGAAATGGCCTCCAGATCATCCCGGTTGGGCCCGGCCAATGCCACCAGTATCAGGTTTTCATCCAGTCCTGAGATGACTTCGGCAATAGTATTGGAAATTTCTGTATTTCGGACGGCCATGTTGTAAAGGGCGCCGTGGGGTTTTACATGTTGAAGGGGCAATCCCCTTTGTGTGGCAAAGGCCTGAAGTGCTCCCACCTGGTAGGTCACATAGTGCCTGATTTCTTCCAGGCTTACATCCATTGCCCTCCGACCGAACCCTACGAGATCCGGTAGGCCCGGATGGGCGCCGAGACCCACGCCGTTTTCCGCTGTCAGGGAGACTGTTTGCGCCATGACCAATGGATCCCCCGCGTGGAATCCGCACGCGATATTGGCCGAACTGATGAGGGGAATCACCGCCTCGTCAAGGCCGATTTTATAGGCGCCGAAGCTCTCCCCCACATCTGAATTGAGGTCAATCTGTTTAAGCATCCTTATCTTCCCCCCGATGAAAAAATGGTGTGGTCACAGGCTCAATGTTTAAAATTTCAACTCATAATAGAAAATTGTAGCTGACGCATCAACTGAAAACTTACCAGGAGAATTTGGATGATTCTTGAAGTGAAGTATTTTGAAAATAAAGCCGATCTGTGGTAGATTCTTTGAAGTGCAACACTTTGCAAAAAACTGAATTCAAGTTCGGTGTTAAAGGAAACGATTTGATGGCATTCTGCAAAAAAACATTTATATTTTTGATTGCGCTTTTTCTGTTGATATGTTTACAGCCAGGGGCTTCCTTTGGTGAGCATGCGGACATTTTAAGGTTTGAACCGGGAGATACCCTTGAGGAGATCAGGGCCAAAATCGAACACAACGGGTACCACTTTACAGTGGATAACAATTGGGTTTTTGATATGTCCGCTCGTGACAAACGGGCGTTTTTCAATCGTAGCGCGCCGCTTTTTCCCGAATTATCAGAAGGTTATGATGCGTCAGACCCACTCGTCAGCCACCTTGGAGAAAGGCAGCAGCCCACCTCTTTCGACTGGAGAAGCTATAACGGACACACCTATATCGGACCTATTCGGGATCAGGGCAGTTGCGGTGCCTGTTATGCCTTTGGCGCCTGTGCTTCGGCAGAGGGCGCCTATAACTGGGCCAATGGAAAATATGACGGTAACTGCACCGATTTTTCGGAAGCCTTTGTGGCCTTTTGTCTCTCGGATGTTTATTCGGGTTTTGATGGGTGCGCAGGGTCGGACTATGATTATCAGGAGCTTACCGGACTTGTGGAATACGGGGTATGCAATAATGATGTCTACCCCTATACAGACCGGGAGCAGACATGCCAGTCGTCGTCCTGGGATGCTCCGCGCACGAGTTTTCAATCCTGGCACCGAGTCGACTGCAACGACACTGAGGCCATAAAAACCGCCATAATGACTTACGGTGTCGTTGTCGCAGCTGTAGAAGTAGGGAGTGCTTTTGAAGCGTACAGCGGGGGTATTTATCAGGATTCATATACCACCTGTTCATCTAATCCCTGTTATTATACGCCCACAAACCATATCATTGCCCTTGTGGGATGGAATGACAACGGTGGTGACGGCTACTGGATTCTTAGAAATAGCTGGGGTACGCATTGGGGCGAGAGCGGTTACATGCGCATAAAGTACACCTCGGCACGGGTTGGCTGTGAGTCGGCGTATCTGGTCTATGAAAAGGTGGTGAGTACGACATATGTGGATCCCGACGGTTTGTGCGGTGGCAACACCCCCTGCTATACAACGATTCAGGTTGCCGTTGACACTGTAAGTGCCGGAACTGTCATAAAAATACGGTCAGGAACCTATTCCGAAAATCTCATTGCCGATTCATCGGGCAGCTACACACTCCAGGGAGGCTGGGATTCAAACTATACGTCCCGAACATCCATTTCGACCATACGCTCTTTGACCATCGGCAGCAACAGCGGAGCCGTCACGGTGGAATATTTGGATATTAAGTGAAAGCAATAGATGCTCCGATGGCGCCCGCTGTCCCGGGAAACCGGCCTCTGCCTTTAGGTCAGATGTGGTTTTCGATCAGCGCATAGATGAAATAAGATTTCAAAATGATTCAGGTTTTCTGCTGAGTCAAGGGCTGCCCCATTTGCCATGGAAAATTCTTTCTTGACATGGCTCCAAAATTACCGTACACTTTTGGAGCCATGGTTAACAGAGAGATCAACCCCACAAAATTAAAAAGCTATTTTCTCTTCGGGCCCCGCCAAACCGGAAAAAGTACCTTTGTAAAATCTTTATTGACCGATAAAGACCTTTACATTGACCTGTTGCCCCAAAGGAATTTTCTGAATTACGCTAAGAATCCCGGAAGTGTTCGCGAAGAAATCCTGGCACACCTGAAACGATACAACGACCCACTGTGCGTTATTGATGAAATTCAGAAAATTCCCCCTCTTTTGGACGAGGTTCATGAATTGATTGAATCCAAAAGGGTCAGATTCATTCTTACCGGTTCCAGTGCCCGAAAGCTTCGCAGAGGAGGAGCGAATCTTTTGGCAGGCAGAGCTTATACTTACCGCCTTTTTCCGTTAACCTTTACGGAATTAGGGAGCCGCTTTGATCTTGAAAGGGCTCTCAGAACGGGCACCCTGCCGGTGTTATGGGGGGCGGGCATGGAAGACTCCCTTGAGTTTCTCAAATCCTACACCGAAACCTATCTGAAAGAAGAAGTTGCCGCCGAGGGGTTGGTCCGTAATATCGGTCCTTTCGCTCAATTCCTGGATATTGCAGCTGCAAATGATGGGGAAACCGTTAATTTCAACAATGTTGCCAGAGAGTGTTCCGTGTCGGTGAAAACGGTGCAGCAGTATTTCCAGATTTTAGAAGATACCTTTCTGGCTTTTAAGATTCCGGCCTGGAACCGGAGCGAGAGAAGGCGGCTGGTTTCCCACCCGCGTTACTATTTTTTTGATACCGGCGTAACAAATATCCTTGCCCACACATTAACGAATCAACTGAACCCTAAAATTTTCGGGCGGCGTTTTGAACAATTCGTCATCTGTCAGCTCATGGCTTTCATTGATTACAAACGATTGGATTTTCAGCTTTTCTACTGGCGAACCAACCATGGCGCCGAAGTGGATGTTCTGATATGTCAGGGAAGCCGCATTGTTTGTGCTCTGGAAATCAAATCATCGCAAAACATTGCTGCTGAAAGACTTGGGGGATTAAAGAGTTTTATGGAAGATAATCCGGGTGTCCCGGCATACGTCCTGGGGCATGGGCAAAAAAGAAGACTGCTGAAGCATGATATTTCTCTTATGAACTGGGATGATTTTATCCTTGAAGGTTTGGATGAGGCTATTTCCGGTTGAATTGTATTTTTTTAGGAAGCCCCCAACCAATCGGGGAATCTGATTCGGGAAGGGATTGAAAGTATTCCAATAATGCTCATTGATCATTTGCTTTTATTTAGACGTTTTCCTACCCCTGCGCGGTCTCCATGTTTTTATCAAAAAACCGCTTGACAGCCCGCACTGTATACAGTACACATTTTTTTAAAACATGGTCTTCGCAACTTCTGTTTCGTTGCAGCCGCTTTATCGCGGTTCGAATCCCGTCAATAAACCCGCTGTAAAATCATATGCTTAGAGATATGGAGTGCCTACTATGAACATCATCGTGTTGATCAAACAGGTTCCCGATACCACGGAAATCAAACTGGATCCCAAGACGGGGAATCTGATTCGGGAAGGGATAGACAGTATTATGAACCCGGACGATCGGCATGCCCTGGAGGCAGCGGTCAGCTTAAAAGAATCGATGGGCGGCAGCGTAACAGCGGTATCCATGGGGCCGCCCCAGGCCATTGACGTGGTTACCGAGGCCATGGGCATGGGTGCGGACAGGGGGATACTCCTGTCGGATAGTGCCTTTGCCGGGGCGGATACCTGGGCCACGTCGTTGACCCTGGGAAGGGCAATGGAAAGAATCGGCGATTACGACCTGATCATTTGCGGAAGGCAGGCCATTGACGGTGACACGGCCCAGATCGGGCCCCAGGTGGCCGATCATCTGAACATTCCACATGTGAGTTATGTGTTCGGCATTGATGAGATTACCAAAGAGCGCCTGGTAGTCCGAAGACGTCTGGAAGATGGCTTCGAACGAATCGAAACACCTGTGCCGGCGCTGTTGACAGTGATCGGGGAGTTGAACGTCCCCCGTTATGCCGTGGTCGGCCGTTTGATTGCGGCGTGCAGGGAAAAGGCATCCATAGAAGTCTGGAATGCCGCGGATATCGGTTGTAAAACCAACGAAATCGGTCTGGAAGGATCTCTGACTCATGTGATCAAAACCTTTGCGCCCAAATTCAAACGGCAGGGGGAAATGCTGGAAGGGGCTGCCGGTGAAAGCATCAGCGCCCTGCTGGGGAAGCTTCGTGAGAATCGAATCCTGATGGCGCCGTAAAAAGTCCCATCTACTGCGTTGCAGTGATTTTTCAGAATCTCAACATACTACATGTATGCCTACGATCCTGAAAAACCACTACGCCTTGTATATGGAACTTTTTACAACGCCATCTGTAGATAGATACGTGACTTTTTACGAAACCATCGAATCCTGTGGTGCTGGTTTTAAGGAGATAAGATATGACGGTGTGGATTGACGCTGAACTTTGCAACGGCTGCGAACGCTGCCAAAAGGCGTGTCCCTATGAGGGTGTTGAGATGAGGGACGGAAAAGCCCATATCCTG
>CAZPQA010000033.1:0-30025 GCA_964588535.1 uncultured Desulfobacteraceae bacterium | reverse complement strand
TTATGCCATTGAGGACTTCCTGACCATAGGCGGCAAAGGGGCCGCTTAAAGGGAGCAGACAGCCGATGCAGTTTTCACAGATGGCCATTTCTTTTTCGATCTTTGCCAGGATGTCCTCTCCCGTGGAAGCCCAACGGGGATCCCTGGTGGACTCCATGAGGGTTCGAACGGTTTTTTCTGCCTGACCCGGTTCATTTTGCGACAGGAAAACCAGGCTCATTTGATGATATATTTCAGGTGGATAGATCGTCTCCTGTTCACTTTCGAGAAGACGCGAAAGGAGCTCCGGACTGCTCGTGACAATCAGAGTCTTCAGTTTTTCATCCAGCTCAATTTCCTTTTCCGGATCGTCCTTCCACGCTTTTTTGGCCTCGACCCAAACGAAGAACGCTGCTTCCGTTTTTCCCATTTCACAGAAATCTTTCCCCAATAGAACAAGGACATCTTTCTGCAGGAAGTGCTGTTGATACTGATCAAGCCAACGGATGGCGTTGTTGGCGGAAGCTTCATATCTTCCCAAGCCGTTGAGGATAACCGAAATCTGGTATCGGACTTCGGGCATCCAGGTGTAACCAGGATATGCCTTTGATAGCTTTTCCAGGGAGGAGAGGGCCTTTTCCAGGTTTTTGAGTTTTAAATGGATTTCTGCCATGCGTTGGAGGGCCAGGGGAATCCGTTCGTCCTTGTGCGCCCGTTCCAGAAAAACCTGGTAGCTGGTCAGCGCTTGCTGAAGGTCACCGCTTTGTTGGTATTTTTCAGCAATAACAAATGGGTCCGAGCGAATTTCCGTCACTTTGGAAGGAACGGACCTTTTGGGCTGACAGGCAAATAAAAAAAGGGCCATCCCTGCCAGCAAGACAGGAACGGCCCTTTTTAAAAAGATGCAGCGAACGATCACTTCTTTACTTCCTCAAAATCAGCATCCACCACATCATCATCCACCACATCATCCTTGGCGGCATCCGCATCAGATTCCGGACCCGGCTCCCCTTGGGCCTGTGCCTGTTCCTGGTTCGCGTTGGCATAGATGGTTTCAGCCAGCTTATGGGATGCCTGGGTCAATTCTTCCGTGAGCTTCTTGATCTCTTCGGTATCTTCCCCTTCCAGGGATTTTTTCAAATTTTCGATGGTCTGCTCGATATTCGACTTGGTGTCCTCATCCAGTTTGTCTCCCACTTCCTTGACTGATTTTTCCGTGGAATAGATTAGTGAATCGGCCATATTCCGCGCATCGATGAGGTCGCGTTTTTTCTTGTCTTCCTCAGCATGCAGCTCGGCATCTTTAACCAGATTTTCGATCTCTTCTTCGCTCAATCCGCTCGAAGCGGTGATTTTGATGGATTGTTCTTTGCCCGTTCCAAGATCTTTAGCGGAAACACTAACGATACCGTTCGCATCGATATCAAAGGTCACTTCAATCTGAGGAACGCCTCTGGGGGCGGGTGGAATTCCCACAAGCTGAAAACGTCCCAGGGTTTTGTTGTACGCGGCCATTTCCCGTTCCCCTTGAAGGACATGGATTTCCACTGCCGGCTGGCTGTCCGCCGCCGTGCTGAACGTCTGACTCTTTTTGGTGGGGATGGTGGTGTTTTTTTCGATCAGTTTGGTGAAAACACCCCCCAGCGTTTCAATTCCCAGGGACAGGGGTGTCACATCCAGAAGTAGAACGTCTTTGACTTCGCCCTTCAACACACCACCCTGAATGCCCGCGCCTACTGCGACCACTTCATCGGGATTTACCCCCTTGTTGGGCTCTTTGCCGAAGATTTCAGCAACTTTAGCCTGGACCTTGGGCATTCGTGTCATGCCGCCCACCAGGATAACATCATTAATATCACTGGCGGAAAGCCCTGCATCTTTCATGGCAATCTGACAGGGTCCCACCACTTTTTCAATGAGGTCGTCCACCAGCCCTTCCAGCTTGGCGCGGGTCAGTTTGATATTCAGGTGCTTGGGGCCGCTTGCATCAGCCGTGATGAAGGGAAGGTTCACATCGGTTTCCATGGCGCCGGAGAGTTCTGTCTTGGCCTTTTCAGCGCCTTCTTTCAATCGTTGAAGTGCCATTTTGTCACTCCGCAGATCAATGCCCTGGTCCTTTTTGAACTCATCAGCCAGATAGTCAATAATCCTGAGATCGAAATCCTCTCCGCCCAGATGGGTGTCACCATTGGTGGATTTGACCTCGAAGACCCCCTCGCCGATTTCCAGAACGGAGATGTCGAAGGTGCCGCCGCCCAGATCAAAAACCGCAATCTTTCGATCACCCTTTTTTTCCATGCCAAAGGCCAGAGAAGCCGCGGTGGGCTCATTGATAATCCTCTCAACATTCAATCCCGCGATCCGTCCGGCGTCTTTTGTGGCCTGTCGCTGGCTGTCATTAAAATAGGCAGGAACGGTAATAACCGCGTCGGTCACTGTTTCGCCCAGGTAACTTTCAGCGGTTTCTTTCATCTTTTTAAGAATAATGGCGGATATCTCAGCGGGACTATAATCTTTTCCCCGGATGTTCAAATGGGCATCACCGTTGGACGCTTTGCTGATGGTGTAGGGGAGAACTTTAATGTCCTTGGTGACCTCCGGGGAGTCGTATTTTCTACCAATCAGTCGCTTAACCGCAAAAACCGTATTTTCCGGGTTGGTCACGGCCTGCCGTTTGGCGGTCTGACCCACCAATCTCTCTCCACCTTCGGTAAAACCCACAATAGAAGGTGTTGTCCGGCTTCCTTCGGCATTGGCGATCACAACGGGATCCCCGCCTTCCATCACAGCTACGCACGAGTTGGTTGTCCCGAGATCAATTCCTATCGTTTTTCCCATTTACTTGTCTCCTAAGTCATTTCTATTTCTTGTTAGTGTCCGTCCACGAATGAGAAAATTTGTTCGAGTTCAAGGAAGGCGAAAATTGTAACCGCAGGAATACATGGAAGTATTTCGAGGATTACAATTTTAGCCTGACGCTGAAATCGGGCAAATTGGCCATTTGTGGATGGTCACTTGTTAATAATCACCATTGCCGGCCTGATAAGCCTCTGGTTCAATAAATATCCTTTTTGAAGCTCTTTGAGCACCGTTCCGGGGGCCGCCCGATCGTCCTCCTGTTCAGAAACAGCTTCGTGAAAATTAGGGTCAAATGGCGCACCAACTGCTTCTACTACTTCCACACCGGCCTTTTCCAGGACGTTCATCAGTCCTTTCAGCGTCAGATCAACCCCTTCACGCAAGGCTTCAATGGAATTTTCGTCCTCGGAGTGGTCCAAAGCCTTTTCCAGGTTGTCCGCAACAGGTAGCAACTGCTTGGTCAAGGTTTCGTTTCCATATTTGATCAGGTCCTGCTTGTCTTTCTGAAACCGTTTTTTCATGTTTTCCATCTCCGCCTGTGAACGGAGATAGCTGTCCATATTTGCATCAGCCGATGCCTGCACTTCCGAGATTTTTTCAATTAACTGATCTTTCGTCATTTCCCCTAAAGGGATTTCTTCTTCATTTTGAGATTCATCTTCCGGGCTTAAAGCCTCTTCCCCTTCACCGTCCATTTCTTCCAGTAAATCTTCAGTTGGTTTTTTTTCATCCATGACATCAATCCTGGCCACATTTCACCCCTGCAAAAACCATAAATGAAACTGTTTCTCATTTTCAACAATGGCGATACGTTAAGCATCGGAAAAAGCTTTGTCAAGTTGCGCTCATTGAACTTTTCCGCAGCAAAAAAGGGTCTGTTTTTTATGTGAAAAAAGAGGGGAAATCGACTTGTGGACTCCCTTTCCTGCGCCCTGATTACAGGCCTTGGGTCGGATTCCTTGATTTCCTCCAAAATGAGGGATTAGAGTTGATCAGCGATTGGCATGAATCATCAGATAGACACCTAAAAAGAGAAATATGCTGTTGGCCAGCCATGCCGAGAAAACCGGTGGCAGAATCCCCGCAAAACCCAAGGTTCGGGCAAGTCCCAGGATAAGCAGGTAAACAAAACAGAGTGAGATACCGATTGAAACAGCCACGGGTGTCCCCATCCCCTTTTTCCAGAGGGCAATGGGGATACCGATGAACGCCATGATAAAGACAATAAAAGGAAAGGCAATCTTGATGTTCAGCTCCACAAAATACCGAGTGGCATCATACCCTTCCAGTTTAAGCCTTTGAGCAAATCGTTTGAGTTGGACATACCCCATCTCTTCAGGCTCTATGTTTTCCCGCACAAAATCTTCGGGGTTTTCACCGAGATTTACATCCAGATGTTCAAATTTGTGAAGATTGTAACCCCCATCTTTCTCACGGTTTTGAACAATACCATTTTGAATCTGCCAGGTGTTGTTCTTCCAGATCCCTGAACGTCCATCGATCCTCTTGGTAATTTTGAACTTGTCATTAAAGAAATAGAAAGTGGGGTCCACCATCATCATTTTCTGGTTATCAAACTGCCTGATAAAGTAGATGCAATCCTTGCCCTTGTACCAGATATGGTTTTGCCCGTGGAATCGATCGGGGTGCTCCTTTTTGACTTCAATCCGCCATATTTCATTACACCTGGAACTGGCATAGGGAACGACGGATTCTGAAAATAGAAACAGGGCAATAGAGAAAAACGCCGCAAGAAGAACGAGTGGCTGTGCGATCTGCCAGACATTGACACCGCTGGCCTTCAGAGCGACCATCTCGTTGTTCCTTTTCATGAGGCTGAACAGGATAATGACCGTGGTCAGTGTGGCAGGCGGCAGCATCTGGCTTGCAATGGCCGGGATTTTAAAAGCAAAATAGGTAAACATAACGCTTTTTGGCGCACCCGCTTTAATGAAATCATCTATTCCACTGGCAAAATCAATCATCAGGTACAGCGCGATGAAAACAAGCTGGCAGACTATGAGCAGCTTGAAAAATTCCTTGAGGAGATATCGGGTTAAAACATTCATTGCTTTTGGTGACTATAATTGGATTTTTCCTTCTCCCGGTGCCGGGGCATCAGCAGCAGGGGTGGCGGTGTAATGGCCGAATCAGGCCATGGCTCAAGGCCGGTCAGACGAAAGAACGCCTTGTTGCCCAACATGACATTGGTGCTGTTGGCGGCGACGGGTTTAAGGGTCTTCCATTTTCGAACTTTTGGCCAGTGACTGGGACGGATATTCACCAGCAGGGGGACATCAATGGCGAGATGCTTAAGGCTTTCTTCACCCGTTAAAAAATAGTCCTCATGGTTTCCCAGGGAACTGCCGTATGTCAATTCACCGACCTCATCCACCAGAATAATCCGTCTGTTGGCATAAAAACTCAAGGCCTGGTCGTAGTTGCGCCATTCGGCAATCCTGATTTCCTTGGGCAATGGTCTTGGCATGGCTTTGATAAACCCGCCAACTTTACGGTACTTGGCCACTGAGGGTACAACCATGAGCATGGCGGGAAAAAGCAGCACCATGCCAAAACCGGTGGCAAAGGGGACCAGACGGCGTTTAAAGAGGGATACCAGCAGAAAGATGCCGCCTATAATGAGGCCCGCCTGTCCCACCCGAATGGCCGGCACCAGTTCAGCCATGGACAGCACGTCCTGCCGCATGACCAGCGGCATCAGGATCAAGGCACACACCAGAAGCAGGATGGCCAGAATAGCGGCACCCCAACGGACCGGCCGGCTCATAATCGCCCGGCCCCTCACAAAATGTGCCATGAGGAGCGCCATGGCCGGATACGCGGGCAGAATGTAGGGAACAAGCTTGCATGTGCTCAAGCTGAACAGGCCGATCACCGCAATAACCCAGATGGTCAGAAACAAAATGGCCTCTCCCTGCCCCCCGTCTCCTCGCCCCCCGTCTCCTCTGGGTACTCGGACAGCCTTGAACGCTTTCTGGAAGGATTTTGCAGCAACGGGGAAAAAAAACGCCGTCCACAACAGCATACCAAAAGGGAAGATCGCCATAAAAAACCAGAAGGGTTTGGCGTGTTCATGACTCGTCAAACGGGCAAAATGCTGCACCACAATATAAAAATGAAAAAATCCCGGATTCTCGGAGCTCACGGCCCAATGCCAGGGAACCACTATGATGGCGAAGATCAACAGACCCGGCACCCATGCCATGGATAACAATGCCCGCCAGTCTCGGCGGCAGAAGATAAAACCACCTGCAATCAATCCCGTCAGTGCAATGGCCGCAATCCCCTTGGTCATGACCGCCAAGCCAAGACAAGCCCAGGAAATACAATACCAAAGCCGCCTTGTCCGTTTTGTATGCGCTTTGTAGCCCAACCACCAAGTTCCCCAGGTGGCGGTTAAAATCAGGCTGAAAACCCCGTCGATAATAGGCAGTCGCGCCATAATCGTCGGGATCACACTGGTAAGATAAATCCAGGCGGCCATGACGCCGGTTGGCCCATCAAAGATTCTTTTGCCCAATCCCATAATCAACAGAAGGGTCAAAAACCCCGCCACAGCCGGCACCAGACGAACAGCCCACTCTTTCTGGCCAAAAAGCGCCATGCTCCCGGCGGTGAGCCAATAGAAAAGAGGGGGCTTTTCAAAGTACTTCACATAATTAAGCCGGGGGGTTATGAAATCTCCACTTTCCAGCATTTCGCGGGGAATTTCAGCGTAACGCCCTTCATCAGGATCCAGCAGGGGATAACTGCCGAGGCCCACAAAGTATAAAAACATGGCCATCGCCAACACGCCTATGGTGGCCAGCAAGATACGGTTTTTCCCGAAAAAAGTTTCTTCCAGAGTGCTGTTTAGTTTCTCTTTCGACATTTGATCCTTCTTTTCTAATTTCAGTGCATTTCAGGTTTTCTGACCAGGGTTGAATCCAAAATTCCCTCCATCATTGTATGGACATCCTGCGCAGTCAATTCCGTCAAACAACGGCTCTTTTCAGAACCGTCGCAACCTTTTTGGCTGCAGGGCTGACAGGGCAGGCCTTTTTCGACCACGAGGTGGTCACGCCCCCGTGGGGCCCAGTTTGTCCATGACGACGGGCCGAATATACCCACAGTGGGAATCCCCACGGCCGCGGCAATGTGCAGGGCAGCGGTATCCACTCCGATAAAGAGGCTGCATATCTCAAAGACGGCAGGAAGTTCGCCAATGGACGTTTCGCCAGCCAGATTATAGGGTTTTCGGTTACATATGCCAATAAGATCTTTGGCCCGTTTCCTTTCATTGGGGGCGCCGGTAATCACCAGGTTGCAGTTATATTCAGACTGGATCTGATCCAGCAGGGCAGCCATTTCAGAAAGCCGCCATTCCTTGTATTTCCAGAGTGAAAATGGATGGACCGCCACCAGGGGCCTATCCTGTGGAATTCGTGCTTTTAGAAAAATGGCTTCTGCTTTTCTGCGACGGCGCTCTGGGACTGAGATGGTCGGCCTCGGGTCTGCTTCGGACAGTCCAAAGGGCGCCATAATATTCAAGTTGTGCTGGGCTGCGTATTGTATGTTTTCGCGGGTGGGCCTTACAAGATGGGTAAAAAGGCGGTTCCGCCACAGGGTTCCGTCATTGGCATAGCGGGCGATTCGGGTGTGTGCTCCTGAAAGCAGCGCAATTATTGCGCCGCGGGTGCCCGTCCGCAGTTCGATGGCCAAATCGCATCGGTATCTTCGAAGGTTCCTTAAGAACTGAAGCTGGTGGCCCAGTTCCGCTCTGAACTTCCGTCCCTGTTTGTTCACGCTCAGCACATGGTGGACCCAAGAACAATCTTCCATCAATTCCCTGGCATGCTCCCTGACGCACAGGATCAGAGAACGCTTTGGAAAGGCCCTTCCCAGCACCTCTATGGCGGGCAGTGTCAACACCACGTCCCCAATATCCCCGAGCTGTATGAGCAGAATGGGATCGTTTTCTTTCGGAAGTTTCGGGTTTCCTTTCAAAAGTTTTGCGGTTTTTATTTCTTTCATTTATGGGCATCCTTTGAGGTGCCAAAGCGCCAGTTTTGTGTAAATCGTCAGCTTTTCCCTGAACCGCCTGTTTAACCCCAGGGTGAATACCACGGCTGAAAGGTTCAGCAGATTATTGACCAACAACCGTAAAAAGGCAAACAGGCGAACCAGGAAATAGGTTTTTTTGTGCCATTTCTCAAAAAACTGATACCGGGAACGATAAAAGAGGATCCTTGCAGAAACCCCACTGCCAACAGTCTTCCCTTGAGCATGGAAGATTTCAGCCCGAGGGACAAAATAAACTTTCCATCCCGCCAGTTTCATTCGATAGGCCCAGTCCGTTTCCTCCATAAAGAAAAAATACCGTTCATCCAGAAAACCCACCCGGTCCATGGCGCTTTTTCGAACCATGATGCAGGCCCCGATACACGAATCCACCGGTAAGGGAGTGGTATAGTGCTTTCTTTTGCTGGGATATTTTTGAGGAAATATAAGCCTCAGAAGGGTCTCGTTAGAAATCAGGGAAAGCAGCGTGGGAAAGGGCGCAATGGAATTCTGCTTTGAACCATCTTCGTTCAGCAATTGGCCGCCGGCCATTGACGCGTCCGGCACCTTTTCCATAAAATCAAAAAGTTTTTTAATGGCGCCTGTCTTGAGCCGGGCATCGGTGTTGATCAATACAGCATAGCGGCCCCCCATTCGGGCAAAGGCCAGGTTGTTGGCGGCAGCAAACCCCAGATTCCGGGTGTTTTCAATGATATGAATTTCTGGATAGGCCCTCCGTGCAGCAGCAACGCTTCCATCGGTCGAAGCGTTGTCCACCAGCCAGACCTCAAAGTTCATATGTGCGGCCGTTTGATAAATGGACTTCAGACATTGAAGCAGCAGGCCCTTGGTATTCCAGTTGACGATGACAAATGAGATATCCAAACCTAATGCTCCGAATCGTCGTCCTTCAAATGGACGGTCTTGAAATCACGGGGGGCTTCCATTAAAAATACAGCTTCCGGAAGAGGGGTGTTAAACCTCATTTGGTCGATCTCGATTGCCAGGCCGACCTTATGGTCGGGGCTGTGAAAATCCACCTTCCGCGCATAGAGAATGCCGTTTTCGTCTTCGAAATCAGAAAAGACCATGACTGCGTTTTCTTTACAAAAAGATACCTTGTATGGAAGCGGTTCACTGGAATAGAGTTCAAAAACCTGAACCTTTTCGCCTTCGGGGTCCAGAAGGGTGATTTGATTGCCCGCAAAGGATGCGGCTTCCTGGTGCTTAAGCAGGGCTGGAAATGCCCTGGCAAGGGACCACAGCAGACAATGGTTGAGCGGGACCGGTATACGCTCGGTCAGGCGGTTGCTTTTCAAGCTGCCCCTGTAAAACCGCTTTTCGGTAAAATCCAGGATATCAAGCCGTTGGCCCTCAATGAGCATGTGAATGAGGGTTTTCCCCCAGGGGTGGGTGATTTCAATTTTCATTCGCCCGTAGGGGCAGACCTGTGTGCCTGCCCGATGGGTTGCATCCGCAATCATCAGAATCTGAACTGAATTTTCGGCATCCTGGCCCTTAAGGGTCAGTGTGCCTGAGAAAAAAAGCGTTTTTGCTTTTTCCTCCTGGGCTCTAAAGGCAGACACAAAGGATGCAACGCTTTCTTCATCTAAAGCGGGAGCAGGGGGCTTAACCGTTAAAGGTGAGCAGCACTGAAAAGCGAGAAACGCCAGAATTGTCAGGAGCGTTTTGGTTCCCAAATGGAGTTTGGTGAAATTCAATTTTCTGTCTTCAAACGTTCACGCACCCCGGCAATTTTTTCTTTTATCCGTGTTTCCTCCGGGTGCTCTAAAGAGAGGGCCTTTTCGTAACTTTGAAGGGCCTTTCGGTATTGTTTTAACTTGAAGTGGGCATCGCCCAGATGTTCCTGAACAGTGGGATCTTCACCCGTCAGGGCTGCAGCCTTCAGAAGGGTCTGTAAAGCTTTTTCGTATTGGCCTTTCTGAAAATAGACCCATCCCAGGCTGTCGATAATATACCCACTGTCAGGTTTTAATTTCAGGGCTTTTTGAATCAGAAACAGGGCCTCGTCCAAGCGGACGCCTTGTTCGGCATAAGTATAACCGATATAGTTAAGCGCATCGGCATTGTCGGGGTCAATTTTCAGCAACTGTCGCATTTCCTGAATGCAGGCCTCTTTCCTGCCGGCCTTGTCCAGAAGTACACCGAGACGAAATCGAAGGTTGATGTTTTTTTCATCCAGCGTCAGGCCCTCTTTAACCGCATCAATCGCCTTATCATATTTTTCCTGTGCCTCATGGATGGCAGCCAGCATGAGATACAGATCCGTGTTGCTCCGGTCCATGGCCATCAACTGTTCCAGAGCTTTCAATGCTTCGTCGAATTTTTCTTCAAGGATCAGCAAGTGTATGATGTGCATCTGAGCATTCTGGTAGTACTTCGACTTCTGATCAATCAGTTTGAACTGCTCCAGCGCCTTGTCATTATCGCCCTTTTCTTCATATGCGGTGGCCAGATAATATCGAGACTTGTGGTCTTTTGGCCATGCCGTAACAATCAGATCCAGCTCAGCAATGGATGCGTCGATTTTGCCCTGCTTCAGATAGATCAGGCCCAGGACCTGCCGTTCCGGCTCGCCGGGTTTTGAATGCATCTTAATCTGTTCCACCTGATGGGCCGCATCACTTTTTTGACCCAGTTTGAGGTACACCTCCACCAGTCTCTCCCTGGCAGGGATGTTGTCGGGATAGAGGGAAAGTAAACTTTCGTAGGCCTTGGCTGCCTCCGGGTTCCGTTGGGTGATTTGATAGAGGGTCGCCTTGTCAAACAGCGCCGGTTCCAGGGTTTTGTTGCGCTTCAGCGCCTCGTTCAACGATCTTTCAGCCGCTTTGTAGCGCCCCATCTCCAGGTTGATTCTACCCTGATAGTAATAGGCAATGATGAGTTCGGGATCCTGCTTGATCAGAATATCCAGCTGTATCAAAGCCTTTTCGAATTGCTTCTTTCTGACCAGGATGGTGGTCAGCAAAAGCCTTATCCGTTTACTGTCGGGATCCTGTTTGAGAACATTCTGGTATTCCACAATGGCGAGTTCATCCTTGCCCGTCAGTGCGTACAGGTCCCCCAGCAAAGCAAGGGTGTGGATGTCTTGAGGGTCCATGCCGACGCTTTTCTGGGCATAGACCAGTGCTTCAGGATATTTTTTGAGCCCTTTCAGTAAAATGGCCATTTTGGCATTCAGATAGACTGAATCGGGATCATTCTGAATGGCCGCCTCAAGATACTTCCGAGCGTCCTGGTAACGACCCTGGTTCAACGCGACTGAGGCCTGGGCAAAATGCTCATATGCTTTCTGGATCGCATCCGGTTTCTCAGGACGATAAATTTTGGGTTCGACGGCCTCAACAGTCGGGGTGATCGTTTTCTGGGGCCCCCGGCCGTTTACCGTTGCACAGCCGGTCGGGCCGACGGCAAAAAAGAACAGCAAAAGCAAAGGGATGAGTTTCAGGCTTTCGACCTTTGTCCTCTGTCCTCTGTCCATTGTGAGCCTTGATTTCATAGGTGTTTATTTACACCGGACTCTCTGGTAAAATAGACGACTCTATTTCAGAAAATCCGAATATTCCTCCTCAAAATTCGGAATCTTTTCCTTCAACCATTTCCGAATGTTCTTGATAATCTTTTCCTGGATCTGCCGAATCCTTTCCCGGGAAATATTGTATTTATTGCCCAGATCCTGGAGGGTCAGGGGTTTTTCAGCCAGAATTCGATTGTCAAAGATGTCGGCTTCTTTTCCAGACAGGGTTTTGCGAAATTCCCGGAGGCTTTTCGTCAGCAGGTTTTTGCTTTCGTTATTGGAGAGCTGTTCATCAACGGCCATTCCGGGGTCAGGCAGAAAAGAGCCGTAGGATTCCCTGGAATCCTCACCCACCGGCGCGCTGAGAGAAACTTCCCATCCTCCCAGCCGCTGTGTCATTTCAACCACTTCTGATTCCTTCACATCAAGTCTCTCAGCCAGTAGGCGCGGTTCGGGGGTAAAACCCTGAGCAATAAGCTTGTCCCTTTCCTTGGCAAGATTGAAAAAAAGCTTTCTCTGGCTCTGGGTCGTTCCAATTTTCACCATTTTCCAATTATCCATTATGAATTTAAGGATATAAGCCTTAATCCAAAAAGAAGCATAATAAGAAAATTTTATACCACGATAGGGGTCAAATTTTCGCACCGCCTGTAGAAGGCCCAGATTCCCCTCCTGAATGAGGTCCAGCAGGTTTTTCGTCCAGTACCGATGGAAATCCATGGCGATTTTTACAACAAGCCGCAAGTTTGACGTCACCAACCTGAATGCCGCATCATCATCATTATGTTCCCGGATCCTGATGCCCAGTTCTTTCTCTTCCTCACGGGTCAGCAGATTATACTGTTTAATTTCAAGAAGGTATATTTGAAGTGGATCGTAAGGGACCAGAGCCGTGTCCGAGCGCTGCACCACAGGCGCGAGATCCGTGTGCTTCTGGACCGGTTTTCGGTCAGGCGTTTTGCCAGATTGTTTTTTCGAACCGGCTTTGCTTTTCCCTTTTTTCATATAAAAACCCTACAATGGTTTTGCATGTGTGAACCCGTTTATTGCGACTGGGCGCCGGAAACAATTTTCATGTATCGTTTTTTACCTGCCCGCAGGAGCAATCCGTCCTCTCCTAAATCATTTGCACTAACCGTCTGGTCAAAAACTGAAATTTTCTGGTTGTTCAAATAGCCGCCCCCCTGTGAAATCAATCTGCGGGCTTCCCCTCTTGTCTTACACAAACCCGTATTTTCAAACAGAATGTAGGCCGGCACACCCGTTTCAAGGGCTTTCGGTTCAATTTCATATGTGGGAACGGATTCATCTGAAATCCCTTTATTCCGGCCGAACAGCCCCTCGGCCGCGGCCCTGGCCTGACCCGCATTTTCTTTGCCGTGGCATAACCGGGTCGCTTCATATGCCAATATTTTTTTCGCTTCCCGAATCTCAGAACCTTCCAGCTTTTGAAGCCGTTTTATTTCATCCATGCCAAGCAGTGTAAATATGGCCAGGAACCTGCCCACATCCCCATCATCCTGGTTGACCCAATACTGGTAATAGTCATAGGGTGACGTCATTTCACCATCAAGCCAGACCGCACCTTTGTGGGTTTTGCCCATTTTAATGCCTGAAGTGGTGGTCAGAAGCGGAAACGTGAGTCCATGGACAACTTCACCCTCCAGACGTCTTATCAGATCGGCGCCGGCCAGGATATTGCCCCATTGATCGTTGCCCCCCATCTGGAGACGACAGTCGTAATGCTTGAAAAGGTGCCAAAAATCATACGCCTGTAGCAGCATGTAGTTGAATTCGATGAAGCTGAGACCGGTTTCCATTCTCGTCTTGTAGCTTTCAGCGGCAAGCATCCGGTTTACGCTGAAATGTCGACCGATATCCCGTAGAAAATCCACATATCGGAGTTCCGTCAGCCAGTCGGCGTTGTTGGCCATGATGGCGCGGTCACCGCTGAAATCAATGAAATTGGAAAGCTGTTTCTTCAGGCCCAGGGCATTGTCATTAATTTCTTCACAGCTCATGATCCGGCGCATCTCAGTCTTTCCGCTGGGGTCTCCGACCAGGGCCGTACCACCCCCCACCAGCACAACCGGCCGGTGACCGGCATTCTGCATGTGCACCAGACTCATTATGGGAAGCAAGCTTCCCACGTGAAGGCTTTTCGCGGTCGGGTCAAAACCGATATAGCAGGTGGTGGGTTGAGAGAGCATTTGTAAAAGCGACCCTTTGTCGGTGGACTGTTCAAAGAATCCTCTGGTTTGAAAGATTTCTAAAATATTTTCCATTTTCAGTCTCTTGCGGGACTCCTTTCTTCATCCTCGGGAAGTTTGATGCGTACCACCTGTCCTTGTTTTCCGAGATTATCCATTTTTTTACCGTTGAACTCAAGGACAATGCCGCCGGCATTGCCGATCAGTAATTCAAAACCCTTTTCTGCCTTCCATTCAGGCGTATCTGAGGGGCCAAATACATACTCTTTCGATTTCAGACCGTCAATTGATATTCTCATCCAGGTCCTTTCCGTTATATGGCCTTTCAGCTGTAACTTCAACGCTTCAGCCTCCCCGGCAGCGGAAGGAATTTTCACTTCGGGCTTCTCTTCGGCGCCAATCAGGGTTACGGCTGGCTTCGGCAAGGTATGTTCCGGGGTTTTTGGTTTTTCCGGTGTTTCGGGAATCACCGCTGAAACACCTGCGGTCAATTCAGAATCAGCTGTTGAAAGAGCACTTTCTTCAATAAGGGGTCCCTTTTCAGTTTTCTGTTGTTCATCGGGAGCAATCGGCTTTTCGCCTATCGGTGAACTTTGAACACTGACAGCAGTTGTGCTGGCGGCTCCCTTTGAATCAATCGAAACCATAAACCACGCATAAAAGGCTGACACCGCCGCCAGGAGGAACAACAGACCGACCACCACAAATGGCCATTTTTTCCTTTGGGGAATGGACGGCAGGACAAATTCTTGCGAAAAGTCATCGGCCCCTGCTTCCTCCCCGTAAAGGTCTACAACACGTTCTTCATCAAGCCCCAGAACGCGGGCGTAGGATCGTATGAAACCCTTTACAAAGGTGGGCGCGGGAAGCAGATCCCATTCTTCATTTTCAATGGCCTCCAGGAAACGGGGTCTCAGCTGGGTCTGCTGAGAGATTTGGGTGTGGCTGAGCCCCTTTTTTTCTCGTTCCCTCTTGAGCAAGGCACCTGGGGAAATACCGGAAGAAAAGATCCAATCATCGGTTTCAGCATTTAATGGCTGTTGATCATCGTGACCCATATTGAATGACCTTGAGTGTTCAAAAGATGATTTTGATGTATGCTTTTTCCCTTAAGTCTTTGATCCACGCGGAATACGCCTGATCCACCTTTTCTCGGTAAAGGGTAGAGCGAATGGAATTCTTGACCTGGTCGAATGATTTTTCCCCGCCTTTGTCTTTTTCCACAACCTTAATAATCTGTATTCCGTTGGGTCCAACAATGGGGGCTCCCACCTCGCCCGAGGAAAGGTCTTTGATGGTAGCAGCCATTTCGGGATTGAGCTCCGAAATCTTGAACACCCCGAGATCTCCTCCCTCTTTTGCCCCCGGACCGCTTGAAAACTGCCGGGCCAGTTTTCCGAAATCTTCGCCAGCCTTGATCTTCTGAATGATTTCACCCGCTTTTTCCTTTAACGCGCGGGATTCTTCCCGGTCGGCCGGGTCGTCCTGCTTTAGAAAAATCATGGCAAGATGAACCTTCCCTTTGGTGCCGAATTCATCTTTATGCGCCTCATAATACTCTTTTATTTCTTCTTCTCTGATGATAATTTTACTTGTGACCTCATAATTGACCAGACGTCTCCGTTCGAGCTCTTTTTTGAGCATTTTTCGATATTGATCATAACTCTGCCCTTGCTCTTTGAGCGCAGCAACCAGGCCTTCCTGGGTCAGATCGTTGTCCGCCTTGACCTTTTCGATGGTCGCATCCACTTCTTTCTGTGATACCTTGATCTTCAATTCCTTAATCTTCTCACGGGCAATTTTTTCTTCGATCAGCATTTCAAGAAATTTTTTGCGCGTCTCAAAGTACTGACTTTCGGATTTTCTTTTGAGTGCTTCAAGGGGCATTCCCGTCACTTCTGTCATGCGCGTATTGAGTTCATATAATGTAACCACACCCGCATTAACAATGGCCACCACGCGATTGTAAATTTCGCCAAAAGCCTTTCCCTGGAGACAAGCGTTCCCCCAAAGAAAAAAGAGTATCAAGATGAGAAGGGTCGATTTTTTCATTCAGGAAAACTCCAATTTATCGATTGCTTTTTGATTGATTTTGACCCTGATGTTTCCATGAAGGTTTTGAAGCCACTTTCTGCAAAAAGATGCCCGTCTCTGCTGTGAAAGTTCTTGCTCTATGTCTCCAATGACCTCCGAAAATTCCTGGAATCCACCGGGACGGTGGGATATGACCTCAAAAATATGGTATCCCGAAGCACCTTTGGTCACTGGGCTGACGTCACCGGGAGCCATTGAGAAAAGCGTTTTGTCAAGGGTTTCATCCAGGGTGCCTTTGGGAATCCAATCCACTTCGCCGCCATTTTCAGCCTCAGGGCCCACGGAGTATTCCCGGGCCAGATCAGCCAGATTCTCACCCGAACGAATTCTTGCATGGAGTTGTCTGGCCTGCTTTCGGGTTGGGCAGACAATTTGTCTGAAGTTCACCTTTTCCGGGGCCTTGAAACGGTTTGGGCTTGATTCAAAATAGGCCTTTATTTCTTTGTAATCAGGTGGTGCCATGTCCCTGGTAACCGATTCCATAACCTTCTCAATGATAAGCTGCTCCTTAAGTCGTTTTGCCCAGGAGTCAGGATCCCCGGATTTTCGAAGCAGTACCTGTTCAAAACCGGCGTCTGTATATCCTTCTTTGATTTCGCCCAATTGCCTCTGAAACTCTTCCTCTGTGATTTCAATGCCGTGCTGCTTCGCATATTCCAACATCAGGTATCGGTCTATGATATGATCAAGCAGGCGGGTTTTCATCTCTTTTGCATTTTGGACCGAAATGGGCAAATCTTCGCCCGCAAAAACCATGTCCTGTTTCAGATCATCGGCCGTAAGCTGTTGATTTCCAATAACCATAACGACCGTGCCGGGGTTCAGCCCAAGGCGGTCGCAACCGGCAATAAAAAAAGGGCTGCTGCACCCCAGAAGCAGGAAAAGGACCGAATAAAAAACGGTTGATTTCTTATTAAAAACAGCCCGATGATTCATTTGTCTAGTGGCGTTTGGTCACAGGAAAAATAAAGTACTTATAAATACAAGCTTCGAACCCCATAAGGTATCAAGCACGCGGGAAAAAGCAAGCATATTTTTTAATGAAACCATCAAGTCCGGAAAAGCCGGACATTCAAGGATTGAGCTGATCCAGAATTTGTTCAACTTTTTGAAGATCTTCCGGAAATGTGACCGGCCCCGTATGGATCGTGAGTCTATTGTCAGGAAGGAACCGGAATCGTTTGGGACGCTCGTTTGCCAGTTTTACCAGATGATCCCCGTTCTGGATACCGTCCTCCAGAAAGCCAAGCATCAGCTTGTTTTTTCCCATATCCAATTTGTTGATACGAAGCTGCTTCAGGCGCAAACGGATGGACATCAAAGCCAAAAGGTTTTTGACTTCTGCAGGCGGGTTTCCAAAACGATCGTGAATTTCCTGGGTCATTTCCTCTAGTTCGGAGTTTTCAATCAGCGCGGAAAGACGGCGATAGAGATTTAATCTCATATCCGTATCCAGTATGTAATCGCCGGGCAGAAATGCCGGAATATCGATATTAATTTCGGGATTCACCTCGTCCTGCCATTGCTCGCCTTTTAATTCCGTAACAGTCCGTTCAATCAGTTTGAGGTAGAGTTCGTATCCCACCGCCGAAATATGTCCTGACTGGGAAAAACCAAGGATATTGCCGCCCCCCCTGATTTTCAGGTCATGCATGGCAAGGTGCAACCCGGCGCCCAGATTTGAAAAATCCATAAGGGCTTTCAGTCGTTTTTCCGCATCCCTGGTGAGCGTGGAATCCCTGGAAATCAACAGGTAAGCGTAGGCCTTTTCCCTGGCGCGTCCCACCCGGCCCCGCAGCTGATAAATCTGGGCCAGGCCCAAACGATCCGCTTCATTGATAATAATGGTATTGGCCGAAGGAATATCCAGCCCTGATTCAATAATGGTGGTGCAAACAAGGACATCGATTTCCCTGCCTAAGAATCGCATCATGGTGTTTTCAAGTTCCCTTGGCTTCATCTGGCCGTGGGCCACTTCAAAATTGGCTTTCGGGACCAGTTTTCTTAGCTGATCGGCCATGTGCGCTATGCTTTTCACTTTATTGTGTACAAAAAAGCTCTGTCCACCCCTTTCCACCTCGTTGTGAATGGCCCTTTTGATGGTTGCTTCGTCGTAGGGTGAAAGATAGGTTTCAATGGCCAGCCTGTCTCTGGGGGGCGTTTCGATGACGCTCAAGTCTCTCACACCCATCATGGACATTTGAAGTGTTCTGGGAACCGGGGTGGCGGTAATGGCCAGCACATCCACCAGGGCACGATATTTTTTGAGGGCTTCCTTCTGTTTGACACCGAAGCGCTGCTCTTCATCAATAATGACGAGCCCCAGATCTGCGAATGACACATCTTTCTGAAGGATCCTGTGTGTGCCGATCAGTATGCTGATTTTTCCGGATCGGACTTCCGCAACGATTTTTGCCTGTTCCGCTCTGGTTTTGAATCGGCTGAGGATCCCCAGACTGACGGCATGGGGGGCCATGCGCTTCTTAAAGGTTTCATAATGCTGCTCCGCCAAAACCGTCGTGGGCACCAGAAAAGCCACCTGTTTTCCATCGGATACCGCCTTGAACGCGGCACGAATGGCAATTTCCGTTTTTCCGAATCCCACATCGCCGCAGATGAGGCGATCCATGGTTTTGTCCGATGAAAGGTCTGCCAGAACATCATCAATGGCCTTGCTCTGATCATCCGTTTCTTCATGTTCAAAGGCGGCTTCGAATTCGCGGAAATAGTGATCGGGCGGCGAAAACCTGAATCCCTTTTGGTATTTTCTGAGGGCATAGAGTTCTACCAGCTGTTTGGCAATCTTTTTGACGGAGTTTTTGGCTTTCTGTTTGGTCAGGGTCCAAGCGTGCCCCCCCAGCTGGTCCAATTTCGGACTTTTTTCCTCAGCCCCGGCATATTTCTGTAGAACACTGACCCGGTCGGCCGGAAGATACAGCTTGGATTTGACTGCATATTCAACAATAATGAAGTCCTGGGTGCGTTTTGCGATCTCCATGGTGGAAAGGCCCATATAGCGGCCGATGCCATGCTCCTCGTGGACCACCAGATCGCCGGCCTTCAACTGGCTGAAAGCAGACCAGGAAAGTCCCTGACGGCGCTTTTTCTTATCACGCCTCAGACCGGCTCGTCGCGTACCAAAAATCTCGTCTTCACTGACCACATAAAGGCCCAGCTCCGGCCAGGCAAAGCCCCTTGCCAGACGATCGAGGCAAATGGTGAGTCCACGACCCTTTTTCATTTCATGCCAGCCCTGCGCCACCCGGTCTACAATAACATCATAATTGCCGAGGATTTCCCTCAATCGGTTGGCCTGCTGCAGGGTGCTGCACGTCATCACCACCTGTGCGCCTGAAGCGATCCAGGCGTCTAATTTGTGAGCAAAAGGCGCCATGGAAACCCTGCCTTTGGCGGCAAGCCGGATTTCCAGATCATCTTCAATTTCAAAGCGCCCTTCAAACGTCAAAACTTTTTCGGCGCTATCACCAAGGTCCAGATTCAGTTCGAAGAACTCAATTTTCTGATATTTCGCCGTGAGCTCTGTGATGTTTGAAAACGAGACAAAAAGCCCTTCAATATCCGGGAAAGGTTCTCCCCTGGCCGCGGATTCCTCCCGGTATTTCTCGACATCCTTCTCGAATTTCTTTTCTATTTTTCGACCCTTGGGTTCCAGGAAACCGGGTTCCACCAGGGTCAGAATGCTTTCCTCCGGCAAATATCCGAGCAATGTGTCCGGGCTTTCATAGAAATGGTTCAACCAGGCTTCCTGGCCGGGAAAACCGCTGATGGCGCTGTAATGGCCGGGGAGTCGTCCCATGGACCTGGCCCGTTTGATGCTTTTCTGGCCCTTGATGATTTCGCAGGCGGGCAACAGGATCAACTCATGAAGGCTGTTTTCGGACCGTTGACTCATGGGATCAAATTGACGGATGGATTCCAGCCGGTCTCCCCAGAACTCCAGGCGCACCGGCAACGGATACAGCGGGGAAAATACATCGACCACTCCCCCCCTGATGGAATAGTCGCCCCTCTCTTCCACCATGGAGCTGTGGTGGTAACCATTCATTTCGAGGGTTCTGATCAGGTCTTCCCGATCCACCTCTTCCCCCTCTTCCAGGTATTCCAGGGCATCGATGAGCGCTCTTTTGGGCATGACCCTGTAGCAAAGTGCTTCAAGGGAGGTGATCACCACAGGGTTCAGCTCTGTTATGAGCGCGTAAAGCGCGTTAATTCGCTCGGTGATCAGTTGACCGTGAGGACTGAGGCCGGTCAGGGGTGACATGTCGTAGGGCGGAAATCGATAAAGGCGCATGGGGGCACCATGGCTTCCATTTTTTGGGGAACCCATGAAAAACCGGACTTCACGGTAAAAGCGTTCAGCCCTTTTCTTTTCGGGGAAAACGACCAGGCAGGGCTTATTCAGATCGTCCAGAAACCGGGCAAAGCCGTAGGCGCGGGCAGCCCCTGAAAGACCCGCAACCCTCATGGTCCGGCAACCGTCCTCAACCCAATGGTTCAGTTGGAACAACGGATTTTGTGCGACACCTGAAATGGCATTGAAATTTGACAGAGAATCTTTTGGGGCAGTTCGGTTTTTTGGTGTATCCGCCATGGTTCAGACAACAGTTGATTCCAGAAGAGAGAGTGCCATAACGTCGGTATCCAGTTCGGCTAAAATGCCTAAGGGGAGGGTTGTATTTTCCGTCCCGTGCCCCAGGGGAAATCCGGCTGCAATGGGAATATTCATGGGTGTGAACCGCTCTTTTATAAGGCGGTCAATGGCGGCCGGCTCTCCGCAGTCTATAAACTGACCCGTGATCAGGCCTTTTATCCCTTCAAGGCTTCCTGCAAGCGTCAGGTGAGTGAGCATTCGATCCAGCCGATAAAGCGCCTCCCCCCTGTCTTCAATAAACAGGATGCAACCTGCCAGGCTTGGCATAAAAGGGGTTCCCAGAAGCCGGCAGATGAGGGACAGGTTGCCGCCCATAATGGGTCCTGTCGCTTTACCGCCACAAAGGGGGTAACCCTCCATGGGGCTGAATGACGCAGGGTGTTCGGAAGAAATCATTTGGACCAGGTGCTGCCATGCCTTTTCGGGGAGGGATGAAAAGCCTTTCACCATGGGGCCATGAAATGTAATCAGGCCGGTCTTTTCGAAAATGGCGGTTAAAAGCGCCGTCATATCGCTGTAACCCACAATGATCTTCGGGTTTTTCCGGATCAGATCGTAATCAATCCGGTCCAGTAGCCTCAGGCTGCCATATCCGCCACGGGAACAGAAAATCGCTTTGATTTCGGTATTTCGGAACATGTTTTGAAGATCCGAAAGGCGATCCTCGTCATTACCGGCCAGGTATTCCTGCCGATCGTACACATGAGGCGCCACATGAACGGTAAACCCTTTGGCTTTCAGAAAATGAAGGCCTGCTTCCAGGTCTGACGGGTTGACGGGACCGGCCGGCGATACAACGCCCACGGCATCACCCGGTTTCAGTTTTGGTGGTTTGATCATGGCATTCACTCTTCGATGGCCTTTTAGGTGTGGCGGGGGGTTATCTGGCGTTTTTGTTAAAGAGGATGATTAGGCCATGCAGGGTTAAGAACTCTTCAACACCGTGGATCGTCTCTGAAACTTCAGAAATAAGGGGCGCCAGACCCCCCGTGGCGATGACCCTGGCACCTTCCCCCGACTCTTGCAACATGCGGTTTACAATGCCGTCCACCAATCCGGCATAACCATAAATAATGCCGGCGTTCATGCTGCTGATGGTATCCTTGGCAATCACGGAAGTCGGTCTTGAAAAAATCTCCACCCTCGGAAGTTTCGAGGCCTCCTGGAAAAGCGCTTCGCAGCTGATGGTGACCCCCGGGGCGATGGCACCCCCCATATAATCCCCTTCCTGGGAGATATAATCAAAGGTGGTGGCGGTTCCAAAATCCACCACGATCAACGCCGTCCTGTATTTTTCATAGGCGGCAACGGCATTGACGATCCTGTCAGCACCCACCTCCCTGGGGTTATCGTATTTGATGGGCATGCCGGTTTTAAGTCCCGGTCCCACAATAACCGGTTCCACATGGAAATAGCGACGGGAAAAATCCTCCACCGTGTTGAGCAGGGGGGGCACCACGCAGGATACAATGGTGTTTTTGATATCTTTAAAGCCAAGGCCTTCCCACTGGAAAAAATTCCCTACCAGAATACCCAGTTCATCCGCTGTAATCTCCTTTTCAGTGCGGATTCTCCAGTGATGAAGGATTTGATCTTTCCGGGTTACGCCCAGGACAATGTTTGTATTTCCGATGTCAATGCAGAACAGCATATGATGTCACCTCAAGCGAGAACACCCTCGTTTGCTCGCTCTCTTCGAATCGCGTCAATAACCTTGATGGTTTCCGCAGCCATTTTAACGTTGTGCGCCCTGATGATATGGGCCCCGTTCATCACACAGGCGGCCACCGTAGCCATAGTACCCGTATCTCTGTCGTGGGCCTCTCTGTCCAGGATATGCCCGATAAAGGCCTTGTTCGAAGGGCCGATCAGTAGCGGTTTCTTGAGTGCTTGAAATTTTTCCAGATGATGGATGACACTTAGATTGTGATCAAAGGTTTTGCCGAATCCGATCCCGGGATCGAGAATGACCCGGTTTTCTTTAATGCCGGCCGATTTGCAACGCCCTACGGCACCTTTAAGAAAGTCGATTATTTCCTGCATCAGATCCTCATACACCGGTTGAAGCTGCATGCTCTCGGGGGTTCCCTGCATGTGCATCAGTATCACGGGAACGTTCGCTTCAGCCGCCACTGTGGCCATACGGGGATCCAACCGCAGCGCACTGATATCATTAATCATCGAAGCCCCGGCATTCAGTGCTTCCAGAGCCACCTCCGACTTGTAGGTATCGATGCTGATGGGGACAGGGACTTCCTTACTCAATGCACGAATGACCGGAATGACGCGCGCCATCTCCTCATCTGCGGGGAGTCTGCGGGAATAAGGACGGGTTGATTCGCCGCCGATGTCGATTATGTCGGCGCCATCTTGCGCCATGGCAATGCCGTGCGTCACTGCCTGGGCTGGGGAAAAATATCTGCCACCATCTGAAAATGAATCGGGGGTAACGTTCAGAACGCCCATGAGGTGGGTTCTGGTCCCCAGTTCCAGGGAATGATTGTTCCAGTTCAGACTATAGTCCATGAAGTCTATGACCTTATGGCCATCTGAAAATAAATGGTCAGGACTGGGAATCTGTCGACGCTTCCGGGTCGTCAGCCGGTTTTTCGCTGGGGGTGCTTTTGGTGTCCCATTTCTTATCGCCGGCCATGATTTCATCAATGTCTTTACCGTCTAAGGTTTCCTTTTCCAGCAGAGCATTGGCCATGTTATGGATGGTGTTCAGATTGTCTTCTATAAGCTGGCAGGTTGTATCATAGCCGCTCGTAACGATTCGCCTGACTTCCTCATCAATCTTTTTGGCGGTATCTTCACCATAGTCCCTATGTTGTGAAAGCTCTCTACCCAGAAAGATCTGTTCCTCTTTCTTCCCAAAGCTTAAGGGGCCCAGTTCATCGCTCATGCCGAAATCGCAGACCATCTTACGGGCCAACTCCGAGGCCCGTTCAATATCGTTTCCCGCGCCGGTGGTTTCCGTGCCCAGAACAATTTTTTCAGCGGCCCGGCCCCCCATTAATATGGCAATGTTGTTGAGCAGGTGTTCCTTTGGGTAGGTATGTCTTTCATCCACCGGAAGTTGCTGGGTCAAGCCCAATGCCCTTCCCCTTGGAATGATCGTTACCTTGTGAATCGGGTCCGTATCGGGAAGCAACTTGGCCACCAGGGTGTGCCCGGACTCATGGTAGGCGGTAATCTTTTTCTCCTCCTCACTGATGATCATGCTTTTTCGCTCAGCGCCCATGAGGACTTTGTCTTTGGCATCCTCAAAATCGTCCAACTCGATTTTTTCTTTGCCACGCCTGGCCGCCATGAGAGCCGCTTCGTTGACCATATTTTCAATGTCAGCACCCGTAAACCCCGGGGTTCCCCTGGCCAGAACGGACGTATCCAGATTATCGGCGACCATTTTTTTTCTGAGGTGGACTTTCAAGATCCCTTCGCGACCCTTTAAATCCGGAACCGGGACCACCACCTGCCGGTCAAAACGTCCGGGCCTCAACAGAGCCGGATCCAGTACGTCCGGCCGGTTTGTGGCCGAGATGAGGATGACCCCCTCGTTGGATTCAAAACCGTCCATTTCCACCAGGAGTTGATTCAGGGTTTGTTCCCGTTCATCGTGGCCACCGCCTAAGCCCGCACCGCGATGCCGTCCCACAGCGTCAATTTCATCGATAAAAATAATGCATGGGGCATTCTTTTTGCCCTGGTTGAAAAGATCCCTGACCCGGGAGGCACCCACACCCACAAACATTTCCACGAAATCAGACCCGCTGATGGTAAAAAAGGGAACGCCTGCTTCCCCGGCAATGGCGCGGGCCAGAAGGGTCTTTCCCGTCCCCGGAGCGCCCACAAGAAGAACGCCTTTCGGGATCCGGCCTCCCAGCCGGGTGAATTTCTTGGGATCGCTGAGAAAGTCCACAATTTCTCCCAGCTCTTCCTTGGCTTCGTCAATGCCCGCCACATCTTCAAAGGTGACCTTTTCCTGCGCATCGGTCATGAGTCTGGCGCGACTTTTTCCAAATGAAAGTGCTTTTCCACCGCCGGCCTGCATCTGTCGCATGAAAAATATCCATACGCCAATGAGTAACAGCATGGGAACCCAAGACAAAAACACCTGAAACCAGGGGGATTCTTCCATGGGTTTGGCAGTTATGGCAACGCCTTTACTCCTGAGCATGGTAATCAGCTCAGGATCTTTGGGGGCGTATGTCTTAAAGGGCCCCTGGCCGGATATGCCAGTGATGTTTTCCCCTTGAATGGTAACCTGGTTTACGCCCCCGCTATCCACCATGTTCAGAAAATCGCTGTAACTGACATTGACTTTGCTCCTGTCAGGGTGTTTGAACATTTGAAACAGCATGACCATCATTAAACTAATGACAAGCCACAGGGCGAGATTTTTATAGAATGGATTCAATAGTCTGTAACCTCCATGAAAAGACTGCCGATCATTTGAAAACCCCCTCAATCACATTATATTTCCCGAACACTGACGGGGCTTTTAGCACACAATCTTACCATTATAGTTATAATTTTTTCAAATTCCATAGAAAATCGCCATATCCTTCATTTCTTGGGGCATTTTCTAAAAGGGCCTGTTTGCTCCGCTTGTTCATGTGTTAGCGCCTTGATTTTTTTGTTGACATTCGGGCTCTTCCCACAGCATTTTGGTGTGAGTGATTGCCTATCAATATAGCAGGGGTAAAAAGGTATGAGCGCGCATCTATTCAACGACGATGATATTCAACAGATAAAAGGGCACGGAATCTCCCTGGAGGAGACGGAAAGACAGGTGGTCCTTTTCAAAACTGCCAGGCCATATTTAAAGCTTGCGGAACCATGTGTTCCCGGAAAAGGGATCGCTGTTTTCAACCACGAAGAGCGAAAATTCCTTACGACACTTTATGAGAAAGAAAAACAGAAGCGTTCCCTTACCAAGTTCGTCCCTGCTTCAGGAGCGGCTTCCAGAATGTTTAAGGTGCTTCTGGGTTATTTGAACCAGCCCGGAGAGATTGAACAACATACGGTGAACCGGGATGCGTTCGCCGGTGAGGCATCGGCAAAACAACTGTTGGTTTTCATGGAAGGTGTCTCCAGGTTCGCTTTTTTTCAGGATCTGTCATTGACTCTCTCCGAAAATGGCTTGTCCATGGAAGAATTGCTGAACAAAGGCCTTTTCAGAGACATCATTTCATTGCTGTTAAAAGAAGAGGGCTTAGGCTATGCGGCTTTACCCAAAGGACTCCTCCTCTTTCACGGGTATCCGGAAGGGAACCGCACCGCGTTTGAAGAACACCTGGTGGAGGCGGCTTCATACGCCTGTGATGCCGCAAACCGTTGTCCCTTGCATTTTACGGTCTCCCTTGAACATCTAAAACGATTTCAGGCCTGTTTGAAAAAGGTTGGGCCCATTCACGAAAAGCAGTTTGGAATCCACTACGATGTAGCTTTTTCCATGCAGAAAGCCTCAACGGATACCCTTGCGGTGGACCTGGAAAACAGGCCCTTTCGCCTGGCAGACGGTCGACTGCTGTTTCGGCCGGGCGGACACGGAGCACTGCTTGAAAACCTGAATGATCTTCAGGGTGACATTGTTTTTATCAAGAACATTGATAATGTTGTTCCCGATTATCTCAAAAAAGAAACCACCGCATGGAAAAAGATTGCGGGGGGTTATCTGATTTCCATACAGAACCAGATTGCCCGTTATATGAAAGAACTGAACTCGGAATCAACAACAGCAGGGGTTCTGGACGAGGCAGCCGCTTTTCTGGAGAACGATCTCCTGGTTGCCATGCCCCCCGCCGTGGAAACAGCAGCTCCTGAAGAGAGGAGACGCTGGGTCATGCGCCGGCTCAATCGCCCCGTTCGTGTCTGCGGTATGGTAAAGAATACGGGGGAACCGGGCGGCGGCCCGTTTTGGGTTGAAGGCAAATCGGGCGAGAAATCACTCCAGATCGTTGAAACGGCCCAGATTGACCCGGATGACAAGGGGCAGCTGGCTATGCTGGCTGGTTCCACCCATTTCAACCCCGTGGACCTGGTGTGCGGGGTTCGGGACTGGCGGGGTGAACCGTTTGATTTGCGGGAATTTGTGGATCCGGATGCGGTCTTTATTTCCCTGAAATCCAAAAATGGAAAGGAGCTCAAGGCTTTGGAGCACCCGGGGCTCTGGAATGGTTCCATGGCCCACTGGATTACGCTCTTCGTTGAAGTACCGGCCATTACATTTAACCCCGTGAAAACCGTTAACGACCTGCTCAGGAAAGAACATCAGCCCGCCGGCGGCCAGGAATCACGATGAACATCCTGGATATCATCATTATTGCGGCAGTGATTTTTTTCCTCATTCGAGGGATTTTCAGGGGGATTGTCCGGGAAATCGGATCCCTGGCAGGCGTAGTGCTGGGTATCTGGCTGGCCAATGCGTATCATCCTCAAGTAGCCGTTTTTCTAGAAGGGTTTATCCCTCCGGGTAAATACCTCCCCGTGATCGCATTTGCCCTGATCTTTCTGGTTGTCCTCGTATTGTGCAACTTGCTGGGATGGTTGTTCAAAAAACTGTTTCAAAAAATATTCCTGGGATGGGTCGATAAAGTTCTGGGGGCCTGTCTGGCTCTTTTGAAGGGCATTTTTCTCAGTTATTTAATTATTGTTCTGGTAACCTTCCTGGCACCACAGGATTCGTCCCTTGTCACGCAATCGCGGCTGGCGCCTGTCATCATCACTTCCTATCAGACCGTGGTCGGTCTCATCCCTCCGGGTTTTCATGAAAAGCTGAAAAAGACATTTGAAAAACAAAAAGACAATCTCCAGGAGGTCGTCAAAGGAAAAATTTGAGCGCATCAATGAAAACTATCGATACAGATAAGCTGGGCAGGGCCATGGGTGACCTTTTGTCTCTGGTCAGACGGCTTCGCGCCCCGAACGGTTGCCCGTGGGATGCAAAGCAAAACAATCACACCATTAAAGTTTATCTGATTGAAGAAGCCTATGAGGTGCTGGATGCCATTGAAAATGCGTCATCAGCCGAAACCTGTGGCGAACTGGGGGACCTGCTGTTTCAAATTATTTTTCTGGCTGCTCTGGCAGAGGAAAACGGGGAGTTTGATTTTGTGGCGGTGGTGGAAAAGATAACCGCTAAAATGATTCGTCGACACCCCCATGTCTTTTCGAACACAAAGGTGGATTCCGCCGATCAGGTGGCCACCAACTGGGCCAGAATCAAGCGGGAGGAAGCGGATGCGCCTGAACCCGTTTCTGTAACCCTGAGACATGTGCCCAATGGATTGCCGGCACTTTTGAGAACCCATCGCTTGAGCGAAAGGGCTGCCAAGATAGGTTTCGACTGGCCCGACCGGGGGGAGGTCTGGGAAAAGGTCCTGGAGGAAGTGGAAGAACTGAAATGCGCTGTCAGCAGTAAGGATGAACAAATGGTAATGGAGGAGATGGGGGACCTTTTTTTCAGTCTGGCCAATCTGTCAAGGCACTGGGGCATGAACGCAGAGGATCTATTGAGATCGGCGAACCGAAAATTCCTGAACCGTTTTGAGCAAATGGAAACGCATTTAAAGCAGAACGGCGTTTCCCTGGAAAGAGCGACCGCCGAACAGATGAATGGGGCATGGGAAGCGGTAAAAAGGCAGGCGTAAAAAAGAGCCGTAAGCGATTTTATCGGATCCTGAAGTGGGGATGCGGTTTGCTTGTGATGCTGGTTTTTATGAGCATCTTACAGGTATTTTCCCTCCGAACCATTGATCCCCCTTTTTTCCTGATAACACCGTTTAAATCCATACTCTCGGGATTCAGCCCCAAAACGCCGGAAACATCCGGCTACTGGCGTTCGTTCAAACAGATGTCGCCCCATATCAAAAAAGCGGTCCTTGCCGCTGAAGATCAACGTTTTCTAACCCATAAGGGTTTTGATCTTATCGAGCTTAACGAAGCACTCAAGGATATGGCCACGGGAAAAGGGTACCGTGGCGCCAGCACCATCACCATGCAGGTGGCCAGGACCGTATTCCTCTGGCCTTCCAGGACCTGGATCAGGAAAGGGCTTGAAGCTTATTATACGGTATTGCTTGAGCTCTTTCTCTCCAAGAAGCGAATTCTGGAAGTATATCTTAACACCGTGGATTGGGGCGAAGGGATCAGAGGCGTTGGTGCGGCCGCAGAAGCATATTTCCATGTTTCCGCCGGCCGCCTGTCCCGGGGCCAGGCAGCGCTCCTGGCCGCGGTACTGCCCAGCCCCCATCGCTGGTCCCCCATAAAACCCAATGCCCGGGTGCTGAGGCGTCAGAAGAGGATCCTGAAAGACATGAACAAAATGCCGCTGCCTTAGGCGGATTGAGGGCTATGTTTTCTGATTTCATAAATCGTGTGCAGGGCATCAGTTTGAAGTGGAAGCTTCTGATTCCCTTTCTGTTTTTTTCTTTCGCCGGGACAACCTCCCTGGTCTACATCGGTCTGAGCTCACAGCAGGAAATTATCAAGGAAGAGGAAAGAAAAGAGCTTTTTCGTTATTACGACCTTTTTCTGGCGTCGGTTCGACAGAAAGGCGAACAAGCCCTTTCCATGGCAACCATTATTGCCGAAAATCCCATGATTAAGAAGCTGTTGTGGCAGAGAAACCGAAAAAGACTTCTGGACTACGCCAGCCCTTTGTTTGAGGAACTGAAAAAGGATTTCGGTATCAGTCAGCTGCATTTTCATGTTCTGCCCGGGAAATCCTATTTGCGGGTCCACCGGCCGGGTCAATCGGGTGAAATGATTGCCTACCGGACCAGCATTATGGATGCCCTTAAAAGCGGCAAGGGCACGAAGGGTCTTGAATGGGGTTTGACGGGCCTCGGCATTCGCGGGGTCGTTCCGGTATTCCGGAACGGCAAGCTGTTGGGAAGCCTGGAAATCGGATATCCTTTTGGCCGCTCTTTCCTTGAGAATCTCAAACGACATTGGGGACCTGATTTTGCGGTTTACGAAAAAAAGGGCCCAAATGCTTATGCCCTGCTGGCATCCACGAATGGACCTGGAAAGGCATTCTCTTTAACGAAATCAGTTGCTCCCGGCTCCATGGAGCAGACACGGATTTTTATTGCACCGCCCCGTTTTCCAGATGCTGCCCTGCTGGCGGGACCTTTGAGAGATTACAGGGGCGACGTGGCAGCCCTGGTGGAAATTGAAGTCAATCGTTCGGACATTACCGACCGATTGTCGCAGACAAAAACCGTGATGATTGTTGTGGCTCTGGTGGGCATCAGTGTTTCTTTTTTTCTGGTGTGGATTGTAGCATTTCTCTTCATACGCCCCATCAAGAAAATTGTTGCCGCCGCCGGGGAAATCGCACAGGGTAAACGGGAAACCCGGCTGAAGCCCGGTCCCAATGATGAAATCGGCGTGCTGGGTCATTCGCTCAATACCATGCTCAATTCTCTTAGGGAAAGACGGTTACAGATTGAGGAGCATGCCAGGACCCTTGAAATTCGCGTCCAGGAAAGGACCGCGGACCTGGTGTCGTCGGAAGAAAAATACAGGACCCTGGTGGATAATCTGCCCCTCGGCGTCTATCGGATTTTGAGTGATGGCACCATTGAGTTTATCAATCCCTAT
>CAZPQA010000032.1:0-30079 GCA_964588535.1 uncultured Desulfobacteraceae bacterium | reverse complement strand
AGTCCAGGATGTCATTCAACAATGACAAAAGGGAATCGGCGGAAGACTTGACCATACCGAGATATTCCCCTTGTTCAGCGGTGAGTGTCGTATCGAGACAGAGCTCCGTCATGCCGATGATCCCGTTCATGGGGGTCCTGATATCGTGGCTCATATTGGCAAGAAAGAGGCTCTTGGCCCGGTTGGCCCTTTCAGCCGCCGCCTTGGCAAGTGCCAGCTCTTCCTGGGTGGTCTTCAGTTCACGGATCACATTTTCCAATTCCTGATTCTTCTGAACCGCATTTTCAAAGGAGGAGAAGAGCAGATCTACCATCTGCATCCGGTCTGAGGTAACTGTATACTGCTCGCCTCTAAAGAATATCTTAAATCCCCAATCCCCGGATGCGGTCCTGCGGAGTTCCTGGTTAACAAGTACGCTCTTGACCCTGGAGATCAGAAAATCTTCCTGGTAGGGTTTTGTGATAAAATTGTCAGCCCCGCACTGAAGTCCCTTGATAACATCCACCGGGTCGGAAAGGGAGGTCAAAAGGATAACCGGAATATCTTTAAGAGACTCTTGGTCTTTGATCTTCCTGCACATCTCGTAGCCATCCATCTCAGGCATGACAATATCGCTGATAATAAGCCCCGGCGTATGTTCCTTGAGATACTCGAGTGCTTTATGACCGTTATTGGCCACTGCGACACTGTAATCATGCTGCTCAAGAATGTATTGCAGCTTCAGTGCTTGTGTCAGGCTGTCCTCGACAATAAGGATTTCAATGTTTTTGTCCATTAGCATTATCTTGTAGATTTGTTATTGGATACTGGATGAACTCGCAACCCGCAACCCGTAACCATCAATCCTTAACAAACTCCGGATATAATTCCTTGACACATTCAGGGCAAATGCCGTGACTGAACTCGGCTTCTGAATGCTTCGAGATGTATGCCTCCATCTGGTTCCACGATCCCTTGTCATCGCGTATTTTTTTGCAGTTTGAGCATATGGGGATTATGCCGTGAAGGGTTTTGATGGTATCGAGGGCGCTTTTCAGTTCTTTATTTGTTTTCTCCAATTTACGTTTTTGCTGGAGACTGTTCTGGTAGGTGGAAAAGAGAAGGTCAAGTATCTGCATTCGGTTAGAATTGATAAAATATTTTTTCCCGGCAAAAAAGACTTCCATACCCATTTCGGTGCGTGGACCAGTTCTCATGCTCCTGTTTACGAGAACATACTCGATCTGGGAGAGGAGCAGTTTTGCATCATAGGGTTTTGTAACGAAGTTATCTGCCCCGCACTCAAGACCTTTTATAATATCCTCGGGTTCATTCAGCTGGGTGAGGAGGAGGACTGGAATCCCAATAAAGTCATCATCCTCCTTTATCTTCTTGCACAGTTCATAACCGTCCATCTCGGGCATAACGATATCACTGACAACCAGGTCAGGTTTCTCCTCCTTCAAAAAGGAGAGGCCCTCTGCGCCGTCATAAGCAACAGAAACCTCATAACCGTTCTCCTCTAAAAGACTTTTCAGCTGGATAGCCTGTGTGTGGCTGTCTTCAACAACCAATACCTTCGCCTTTTTCACCTGTTTATCGCTTGTAAGTGCCATCACCTACCCCCTGGATTGATAATTGTCGATTGATAACTCCTACTCTTCCGACTGAACCACTTATCTGCCCCCGATTGAATTCAGGAACGCCGTGATCTTTTCCGGTGATAGGATATGGACGGCCCCATTCAGTTTTATTGCCTCGGCCGGCATGCCATAAACCACACTGCTGTCTTTGTCCTGGGCTATTGTAACTGCCCCTTTCTCTCTCATCTGCGCCAGTTCGGCCGCCCCATCCTTTCCCATTCCGGTAAGGAGCACTCCGGCCCCTCTTTTTCCATAGGCCTTTGAAACAAAACGGAAGAGATGCGACACAGAAGGCCTCACACCGTTTTCAGCAGGACCTTCGCTCAGGACGATCCTTCCGCCACCCGTCACCCCCATGTGATGGCTGTCCGGGGCAAAATAGACGACCCCGCTTCTGATATGCTCTCCGTCTGACGCTATCCGGATAGAAAGCTCGCTCTCATTATTTACCCACTCCACCATACCCTCAAGAAACCCTGCTGCCATATGCTGAACAATAAGTATGGGCACAGAAAATTCCTCTCCCAAAGCTGACAAAATATTCCTGAGAACAGGAGGCCCGCCTGTTGATGCACCGATGGCCACCACCTCAATCCTTTGCCGCGCAACAGCCGGTCCTGCTTCCGGCGATATCGCAGGAGCGCCTCCCGGTTTCATTCTTGGCCGGGAGCGTCTTACCACCCTGACTTCAGACATGGTCTTGATGGTCTGAACCAGTTTTGCCACCAATTTCTCCGATTTTGGATGACCCAGACCGGGAGGTTTTTCCAGGGCCACAAGTGCGCCGGCATCTATGGCTCGAAAGGAATTCTCGACACTACCAGGATCCCAGCTTGAAGTCACAACAACAATCGGGACCGGGCACTCCTCCATAATCCTTCGGGTCGCCTCAAACCCATCCATCTTGGGCATGTGGATATCCATGGTAACCAGGTCGGGCCGCTTAAGCTTAGCAAGTTTGACACCCTCCTCACCGTCCTTAGCCACCCCCACCACCTCGAGACCCGGGTCAGAATTTATTATATGCTTCAAGTACTCTCGAACAGTAAATGAATCTTCAACGATTAAAACCCTTATGATTGTTGATTGCTTTTTCATCACTTCGCTAAATCATCCTTCCAACAACTTCCAGAAGATTACTTTGATCAAAACTGCTTTTCACAATATAGGCATTTGCACCCGCATCGATCCCCTTTTCCCTATCTTCCTGGGTCTCAAGCCCAGTCACCAGAACCACAGGAATATCGCCATATTTTTTATCTGAGCGGATCTTTTTGGTAAGCTCGAAACCGTCCAATTTCGGCATCTCAACGTCCGAGACCACCAGATCGAATTCCCCTGTCTTGAGCGTTGTATATGCCTCTGACCCGTCCACTGCAGTCTTGACCAGATATCCCGCCCCTTCTAAAATGCTTTTGATCAGCATCCTGGATGTGATGGAATCCTCTGCAACCAGAACCCGCTTTTCTTCCTTTCCTTCGCCTCCCTCGGCGCCGGAGACCGGAGCAGCGGCATCTAAGGGTGAAGTCAATAGATCATTCACATTCAAGATGGGGACCACCCTGCCTGATCCCAGGATCGTTGCCCCTGAAATGTTGGGCACATGCCTGAGCTGTTTCCCCAAATCCTTAACAAGCACCTCCTGCTCACCCAGAACCTCGTCCACCCTGAATCCGATCCGTCTCTCTCCGGCCCCTAAGACTGCCACGGTTAGAAAGTCCCCATCTGACTTGTCTTTCTCCTGATTGAGCCCAAAAACCCGGGCAAGATCCACTAAGGAGAGGGCCTTTCCGTTCAGGGGGATGGTGGCCCTGTTTTCAACCGTCTTAATTTCATCCTTGTGCACCCTCAGTGTGCGGTCCATGTTGGAACTGGGCACAATGAAGGGTCTGTCAGCCACCTGGACGAGGATACCCCTGAACGTGGCAATGGTTACGGGAAGCTCCATCCTGAAAGATGTACCCCTGCCTGGCACGCTATCCATGGATAAGCGGCCTCCGAGCTTTTGCACCTTTTCCTGCACAATGGCAAGCCCTAAGCCCCTCCCCGAAATTTCCGTGATTATCGGGCTCGTGGAAACCCCTGACTCTAATATAAGCGATAGGGCATCCCGGTCGTCAAGTTCTTCCGTATCCTGTTCCTTGATTACGCCTAAGCTTGCTGCCTTCTTTTTTACCTGTGCCAGATCAATACCTGCGCCATCGTCAGAAATAAGGACCTCGACCTTTCCCCCTTCGGTCTGGGAAACGGTCAGATGTATGGTCCCGCTCTGCGGTTTTCCCTGTTTCTCCCTCTTTTCCAGGGCTTCAAGGCCGTGATCAATTGAGTTGCGGAGAAGGTGGGTGATGGGGTCCCTCATCTCTTCAAGGATTCTCCTGTCTATCTCCACCTCACCGCCTTCAACTATAAGATCGACCTCCTTCCCCTGGTCCCGTGAGATTTCACGGATCATCCTTGGAAAGATGTTAAGGAGGGTGGAAAAAGGGAGCATGGTAACCCTCTTCATATCATCAAGAAGGTCATCCACCATTAACCCGAGGGTGCGGCCTTCCTGCTCTGCTCCCTTTGTCAGACCCCATATCTCTTTCCCCAAAGATCGGATAAAATCATGGTTCCAGCCAAGAAACCGGCTGAGGTTGTCCCACTCATCCCCCTCGCGGGCCATCTTGTTAAGCGCCCTCAGTTCAGGCTCAATCTCACCCCACCTCTTGTTCCAGCCCTCAATGGAGCGGACCACGTCTCTTAGATCGGCCAAATGCTGTACTGAAGAGAGTTTCAGCGAAACCAATTCCTCGGCCTTGAGAAAAAGCAAGTCCAATTTGGCGGTTGATATCCTCACGCTCTCCGAGGCGAGCGGCTTGTGCGGGGATTCCCGAATATCTTGTGACGGTCGGAGTTTCGTGGCTGACTTTTCTTTTGCCGGTTCTTCTTTTGCCCTTTCCTCTTTTTTTGCCCTTTCCTCTTTCGTTGATTTTTCCTCTATCTTTTTTGGAGGGAGTTTCTTTTCTCCTTTCGGTTCCGGTCCCTCTCTGGTCTGCCTTTGAGAAGCTTTCGTCTCCTTACCTGCTTTAACCTCCTGGAGATGGCTCACAAGGGCTTTAATCTCTCCCATCTGTTCAGGGCCCTCCCCTTCCGGGGCGGCTAAGGAATCCTCAATCGCTCTTACACAACGATGAAGCAGGTCAAAAAGCTCCCCGGAGAGCGAGACCTCATCCCGTTTCATTGCCGCAAACACCCCTTCTACGGCCTGGCAGATGGTCTCTATCTCCGTCAGATTAACCGAACGGGCCGCACCTTTCAGGCTGTGGGCCTCCCTGAACGCCACTTCCAGGGCCTGGGCTTTCTCTTCCCCACCGGCTCCCTTTTCAAGGTCCAGCAGGCTGGAAGATAAATTCGCAAGCCGCTCCTCGGCCTCACCACTGAATGCCTCCCTGAGCTTTTTTAGCAATTCCTCTTCGTTCATTTTGTACCCTCACCTTTATAGGGCGCAGATTTCCGCAGATAATTAAAAACAAAAAATCAGAGATAATCTGCGTTTATCTGCGTCCCCAAAAAATGCTCACACCTTAGATCCCCCTGCCATCTCCTTCAAACTCCGTCCTAACTCTTCCAGACCTTTGATGGCCTCTTCCATCTGTTTTGCCCCATCCACATTCTGCATACTGGCATCTTTAATGCTTTCCATTGCCTGTACCAACTGGTCCATCCCGGCCAACTGCTGCTCGCTTGAAGCGGAGATCTGAGTAACGGCCTCAGCCGATTCCGCAATACTGTCTGCCAGGGTTCCGATGGTATCGCCCGACCGGGCGGCCAGATCCACCCCCTTTTCAACCGCTTTGGTCCCCCGCTCCGTAGCCATTACTGCGTTACTCGTCGCCTTCTGTATGTCGTTAAGGATGGTTCTTACCTGGTTCGTGGACTCCTTTGACTGGTCTGCCAGCGATTTCACCTCCTGGGCCACAACGGCAAAACCCTTGCCATATTCACCTGCCTTGGCCGCCTCAATGGAGGCATTGACCGAAAGGAGATTTGATTGATCCGCAATGTCATTTACGCTATTAATTATTTCTCCTATGCTCTGCATATGCTCGCTCAACTTCATAATACTATCCGCTATGTACGCCATCTCCTCTTTAATGACGCCCATACCCTCACCGGTTCTTTTGCTGGCGTCTTTCCCCGACTCAGAGACTTCGTAAGTCTGTTCAGCCTTTTCCGCAACCAGTCCGGCCTTTTCATTAGAAAGCGCCGCAGTCTGTTTTACCTCCTCCACGGTGGCCGTGACCTCGCTCACCGAGCTGGAGGTTTCTGCCGAAGTTGAGGCAAGCTCACTGGCAGTGGACGAAAGCTCACTGATGGAGGAGGCGATGGTATTGGTACCTTCCATCAGGGGCCTGGAGATAAATTTGGCTGAAAAATACCCGAGTAAACATGCCAGGACCATGATTATCAAACCCGCCCACAGCACCTTCATTCCAAGGGCCTTGACAGGGGCAAAGGCCTCGGCCTCATCGATTTCAGACACAATAACCCAATCAAAATCCGTTTTCAGCCTCTCTTTGAGATCAAGCAGTGCATAACAACTGAGGACCTTCACTCCCCTATAGTCCTCTATCACGTCGGTTCCTTTCTTGTTCTCTAATGCCCTGCGAACTGCAACCGTATCCACCTTCCTTTTCAGAATGGTCGATTCTTTCTCAAACCGGGAATCGGTACGCATGAGGAGATCTTTTCCCACAAAATAGGTCTCTCCGGTCTTCCCCATCCCTGCGCTTTCCTGCGCAATGGCGTTGATCTCCTTGGTGCTGATCTGAAGGGCAATCACAGCATAGATCTTTCCATCCTTATCAAATACGGGCGCCCCTATAAAGGCTGCGGCCCCGTTGCTTGGGGCGTAATGGCTGAAATCCACCATAACAATCCTCTTCTCTTTCAACACCTCTGACCAGAGCCTTGCCAGCCCCGAATCCCTGTAAGGGCCCACCTTCAGGTTCGTTCCGAGATCATCCTCTCTTTCTGAAGTGTACATCACATGGCCATGGGCCTTGCATATAAAAAAGACGTCGCCGTACCCGTCGCCCTCTAAATATTGTTTGAAAAACGGATCGACTTTTTCGTAGATATCCTTGTATTCCTTTGTACTCACATCATAGGGACCGTTGGGATCCCCGCCCCCGGCATCATGGTATATCAGCAAGATCTCAAAAGCCTCATGGACATCTCTTGATTTCGAAAGGATACTCAAATCACTCTCTTTTTCTCTCAAATAGTCAGTGATTTGATCTTTCTTGATCTGGTTTATGGATGAAAGCTGGTTAAACGCCGATTCTTTCAATCCACTCTCAGAATAGTAAAAGGAGATGAGTGCAACAATAACCACCGGAATAATTGCCGCCAAGAGAAACAGCGTAATCAATCGGCCCATAAGGCCTTTAGAAAAAAATCGAAACATTTTATCCCCCCATTGTATTGATGATTAATGCTTGTTGATTGTTGATTGATTTTTTCAAAGTGTGTTCTCTTTCGCCAGTTCTTTATGTTTAAAATCCTGATAATCTGCGTTCATCTGCGTCCCAAAACCGGTCATTGCACTACCATCTTTTCCCCCAAGGTTTCTTCAATGGAAAACAGCTTATCAAGATCGTAAATGAGGACAGTATCATTGTTAAGTTTCCCAACACCTTCGATGTACTGATCCATGTCAGAGAGAATCTGTTTGGCCTCATCCATCTCTGTAGAACCAAATTCAACCACGCCCTCAACCACATCAGCTATAAAAGCAAGCGTCCTCCTGGATCCCTTACAAATGATAATACGATCGTCAATGTCCACATCCTGATGTGCCAGATGAAAACGCTTGCGGATGTCCAGTACGGGAACAATTTCTCCGGCCATGTTTAGCAATCCGAGCAGATTCTCAGGGGCCTCAGGGAGGAAGGTAAGCTCGACCGCACGAATCACCTTTAGAACGGCAGCAAGCGCCATAGCATATCGCTGGTCTTCAAGACCAAAGACAAAGTACTGTGAGGTGTCCATGAGTTATCACTTCCTGTCTGCCTGTAGACTTCCGGAAAAAGCCGCGCTAAACCCTAAACCGTCCCGCCATCTCCTTCAAGCTTCGGCCTAACCCTTCCAGGCCCTTGATGGCCTCCTCCAACTGTTTGGCCCCATCCACATTCTGCATGCTGGCATCTTTAATGCTCTCCATTGCCTGTGCCAACTGGTCCATCCCTACCGACTGCTGCTCGCTTGACGCGGAGATCTGGGTGACGGCCTGGGACGATTTCGCAATACTGTCTGCTAAGGTCCCGATGGTATCGCCCGATCGTGCGGCCAGATCCACCCCCTTTTCAACCGCTTTGGTCCCCCGCTCGGTTGCCATTACGGCGTTGCTCGTCGCCTTCTGAATGTCGTTAAGGATGGTCCTTACCTGACCCGTGGACTCCTTTGACTGGTCTGCCAAAGATTTCACCTCCTGCGCCACAACGGCAAAGCCTTTGCCATATTCACCTGCCTTGGCCGCCTCAATGGAGGCATTGACCGAAAGGAGATTTGATTGATCCGCTATGTCGTTTACGCTATTAATTATTTCTCCTATGCTCTGCATATGCTCGCTCAGTTTCATAATACTGTCCGCTATGTACGCCATCTCTTCTTTAATAACGCCCATCCCTTCACCGGTCTTTCTGCTGGCGTCCTTCCCCGATTCAGAGACCTCGTAAGTCTGCTCAGCCTGTTCCGCAACCAGACCGGCCTTTTCATTGGAAAGCACGGCAGTCTGCTTGACCTCCTCCACGGTAGCCGTAACTTCACTCACCGAACTGGAGGTTTCTGCCGAAGTTGAGGCAAGCTGGCTGGCAGTGGACGAAAGTTCACTGATGGAGGCGGAAATGGTATTGGCGCCCTCCGTCATTTCCCGGGTTTGATCGCGAAGGAAGACCACCATCTCATGAAAGGCATTCATCAACACGCCGACCTCGTCGGAGCGATTCACCACACTTGTGGCAACGGTCAGGTCGCCATCAGCCACCTGCTTTACCACGCCCGAGACTTCCTTCAAAGGTCTGGCTATGGATCTGGCTGAAAAATACCCGAGTAAACATACTAAGATTATGATTATCAGGCCTATCCAGAGTATCTTCAATCCAAGGGCCATGGCAGGGGCAAAGGTCTCAGCCTCATCGATTTCAGACACAATAACCCAATCAAACTCCGTTCCTAACTTCTCATTGAGACCAAGATGAGAATAACAACTGAGGACCTTAACTCCCCTGTAGTCCTCTATCACCCCGATTCCTTTTTTGTCCTCTAATGCCCTGCGAACGGCAACCGTATCCACCTTCTTTTTAAGGATAGTCGATTCCTTCTCAAACCGGGAATCAGAGCGCATCAGGAAATCGGGTCCCACGAGATAGCTCTCCCCGGTCTTCCCCATCCCTGCCTTTTCCTGCATAATGGCATCGATCGCCTTGGTGCTGATCTGAAGGGCCACCACGGCATAGATCTCTCCATCCGTGCCAAATACAGGCGCCCCTAAAAAGCTTGCGGCTCCGTTGCTCGGGGCGTAATGGCTGAAATCCACCATGGTTGCCCTCTTCTCTTTCAATACCCTTGACCAGAGTTTTGCTAACTCCGACTCCCTGAAAGGACCGACCTTGAGATTGGTTCCGAGATCATCCTCTCTTGATGCAGTGTACATCACGTGGCCATGGGCCTTGCACATAAGAAAGAGGTCGTAGTACCCGTAGGCCTCTAAATAATCTCTGAAAAACGGATCGATCTTTTCATAGACATCTTTATACTCCTTTGTACTCACATCATAGGCGCCGTTTGGATCCCCGCCCCCGGCATCATGGTATGCCAGCAAAAACTCAAAGGCCTGCTTCACATTACTGGATTTCGAAAGAACAGACATATCTCCCATTCTTTCCTCCAGAAAGCCCCTGATCTGGTTTTTCTTGATCTGGTTTATGGAAGAGAGCTGGTTAAACGCCGCTTTTTTCAATGCACTCTCGGAATAGTAAAAGGAGAGAAGTGCGACGATAACTAACGGAATAATTGCCGCCAAAAGAAACAGTGTAACCAATCGGCCCATAAGGCTCTTAGAAAAAAATCGAAACATTTTACCCCCCCACTTGGATTGTTGATTGTTGATTGATGATTGATGATTGATTTCTTCACTGTGTTCTCTTTCGTCAGTTCTTTATGTTTAAAATCCTTATAATCTGCGTTCATCTGCGTCCCAAAACCGGTCACTGCACCACCATCTTCTCATCCGACACGATTTTTTCCCCATCTAAAATCACAACCCGGTCACCGGTCACCCCCTTGAGGTACTCAGCCCGTATCCCGGTAAGCGTAGGGAGTGAATCCTGAATTGTGCTTGCAGGGATTAACTTCGTACCGAGGATCTCGTCTGCCAGGATCCCGAATTCCATTTCGCCTGATTGGAGAATAATCACCTGATTCAGATTGGTAATCCCCTTTTCAGGAAGATCGAAGAATTTTTTGATATCCACGATCGAGAGGATCTGCCCCCTTACATTGATTATCCCAAAGACAAAATCAGGAGTGCCGGGCAGCGGTGTCAGATCCTTCAGGGGATAGACCTCGCGAATGTGCGTCAGCTCAAGGGCATACCTTTCATGGGCCAGCATAAACTCCACCACTTCGAGATGACTCTCGTCCTCTTCTACCTTTACCCCTTCCTTTGCAAGCGCCTTTGCCCTCTCCTTCAACACCTTGGCCTTTTCTTCGGCTCTCAGATACATCGCGTTTTCTTTGCTGCTATTCAAGGTCATTTCCTCTCTAAATCAACAATCATCAATCCAACGGTTTCCTGGAGTCTCTCGACCGTGAGCCCATCAGAATGGGGCACAATCTCCCCCGGTTCCAGGGATGATAACAAACCGAGGGCGTTTCTGAAATATTTCTTGGACTCACCCGTCTTACCATGCCCCCTTGTAAGATGCCCCAATAAAAAATAGGCCATCACGAGATCGGGATCAAGGTAAATCGCGTGTTTCAGCGACTTTACAGGTTCCTCCACAAGCCCCTGTTCCTGATATATGGTTGCCAGTAGATAGTGGTAATCAGGATGTAGTTTTTCGCTCTGAACCGCCTGCTCGCACCATTTCTTGGCCTCATCAAGTTTCCCCATATTTGCATAGGCCTTTGCCAGGAGCGCCATCTGTTCCGGCACAAGAAGGATATTATCCCCCTTCTTCCCGTCAGAAAGGAGCACGTTCAATTTTTCAGCCGTTTCTTCATAGCTACCTTTCTCATAGAGGCTGAGGGCCTCCTGGTAAAGGTCTCGTTCTGGCTCTTTACGTTTTTCCTTTTTCGGAAGAGCCCGCGGTCGGGGAGCGGGTTTGGGGTCGGGAGTCTTTTTCCGGTACACACGCACAGTCGGCCGCGCAGGGGGGGTGGGAGCGGCCCTCCGGGGAACCACCATTTTAGCTGCTTTTTTATCCGCCCTCCTGGGAGAGCCTTTTCTGTGAAGAATCGCACCGGAAAACCGGACAGGATGAAGACTCGGCAGGTTCACAAAGGATGTTTCACTCGGGCTTACAATAAACCAGCCCCCCTTGCTGAGTAATCCGGTCAAACGTCTGATCACACTGTCCCGCATATCAGCGGAGAGGTACATGAGCACATTTCGGCAGAAGATGACATCCAACTTCCCCTGCTCATTAAGATGTTCATCAAGAACCGCCGGGTATCCCCTTTCGACCAGGTTATGCCGGGAAAAATTTACCATCTTCCTCATAGCAGGGGAAATCTCAAACTTGTCCTTCCCCCTCCTTTTGAAATATCCCTTTAAGATCTCCTCGGGCGTGTCCCGGAAAGACCAGTGGGTATAAATCCCTTTCCTGGCCTTTTGAAGAAATCGGGCGTTTATGTCCGTGCCGATGATTTTCACCTTCCATTCACTGAACGCCAGCATCTGATGGATCAACATAGCTATGGAATACGGCTCTTCCCCGGTACAGCAAGCCGCGCTCCAAAACGTGATCCTTTTTTCTTTTTCATTCTGAGATCTGATCCAGGGCATTAAGATGTGGTCTTTCAGGGCTTGAAAGATCAGCTTATCCCTGAAAAAATATGTCTCGCCTATGGTCAGATGTCCGACTATAATATCTATCTGTTCCTGTGTGAGCCGGGTCGACAACAGCCATTTGATACAGGCGTTCGTATCACCAAAACCCAAATCCGGAGCAGCAGCATTTATATTCCGTTTGAGATCCCGCCATTTCTCCCGTGGAAAATAAAGACCTGTCTGAGAATTGACAAATTCACTCAGCCGGGAGATGAGGTTATCAGATATATGCGGTGCTCTTTTCATTATTGGGCAATCGAGTTGCAAGTTGCGCGTTGCGGATTGGGTTTTTCAATCGACAATCATCAATCCAAAAGCCCCTCTATCTCCTGGATGGAAAACAGGCTGTCCAGGTCGTAGATGAGAACCGTATCGTCATTTAATTTCCCGACACCCTCGATGTAATGCTCCATCTCAGGCAGGATATGTACGGCCTCATCCAACTCTTCTGGGGCGAATTCAACCACCCCCTCAACCACATCAGCCACAAAGGCGATTGTCCTTGCAGCTCCCTTACAGACAATGATCCGATCGTTAAGGCCGATTTCACGGTTTGGCAGATGAAAGCGCTTGCGCACATCCAATACGGGAACAATTTCTCCGCCCATATTCAGCAATCCGACCAGATTGTCGGGGGCATTGGGAAGATAAGTTAGCTCAACCGCACGAATGACCTTCAGAACCGCAGCAAGGGCCAGGGCATACCGCTGATCCTCGAGACCAAAGACGAAATATTGTGATGATCTTTCCATAATGTGATCACTTCCTGTTTGGCTGCTGCATCAAAAGAAGATTCGTATCACAATTCAGTTGTAATTGCAAGCATAAATAAAATGATTCTAAGCAGTTAGGAAGAATTCGATCTGTTGTTGAGTCGGGTGACAACTATTTAGGCACCCAAAGACCTCCTTGTTTCAGCTTATTTCAGTGATGCTGTTGCAAAAATTTGGATTCAGCAATAGAATTAAAGCCGTATTCTGATGCGGGGGCTTTTATTTTTACCCCATGAGACCTTCTTTTTACAAATGGCACTACATACGTTTAGAAAGATTGCGGGCCAATGCTTGTTATTCGCAAAAAATCAATTATCCTGATTCCGCTTCTGGGGGTCATTATTTTCATCACATTTTATTCTCAAATTGAAAACTTTTTTGTATTCCATCCCCAGACCGATTTTGATATGACCCCGAATCAGATGGGTTTGCAATATGAGTCCATAAACTTTAAAGCGGGTGACGGAACAAAACTCCATGGATGGTTTTTTCCGCTGCCCGGAAAACCTCCCGTCATCCTTTTCTGCCACGGCAACGCCGGCAATATCAGTCACCGTCTCTGGAATATCCAGAAGCTTCTGTCGTATGGCTTTCAGGTCTTTATCTATGACTACCGGGGATATGGGAAGAGCAACGGGAACCCTTCCAGGAAAGGTCTCTATCTGGACGGACTGGCTGCTTATGATTTTCTGGTGAAAAGACGCGGCATTTCTCCGGATCGCATTATCCTGTTCGGCCGTTCTCTGGGGGCGGCTGTTGCCACGGAGATTGCCGCAAAAAGAAAGGCGAACCGCCTGATCCTGGAGAGCGCCTTTACCTCCACGAAAGCCATGGCCGGAACCATGCCGCTATTCGCCCTCCTATCGCCTTTCCTGCCGGCCCACTACAATAATTTGAAGAAAATAAACCATATCACCATTCCCAAGCTGATCATTCACGGCAACCGGGACGAAATCATCCCTTTCTCAATGGGGGAACAGCTGTTTGAGGCCGGTCCTGAGCCTAAGGTATTTTATACCATTGAGGGCGCGGGGCACAATGACACGTGGGTTATTGGGGGAAGGAAATATTTCGAAACCCTCAAGCAGTTTATACAATCGTGATTCCGATTCAGGAGGGAGACCTTTTGTCGGACGCTTCAATGGCCGCCTTCAAGTCTTTCATGATGGGGCCATCCTTGCCCCATAAGGCGCAACTGTTGAGCAGCTGAGGCAGGGCTTCGAACTCCTCCAGGGAACGGGGAACCGGCCTCGGTTTACGGGAATGGTGGGTCCAGTATCCGTGAAGGGCCGCCGTGCCCATGACCATCATCAGGTGGGTGAGGTGGTTGCACCCGCGAACCCCCCCGAATGTTTTTCGGATCTGTTCGCTGTACCCCGCAACAATCTTAATGCCCACTGCCCGTTTGATCCCTTCAAGAGTCGAGGGGCACTGTTGGTGGGGAACATTGGGCATTTCCCCTTCCGCATCCAGAATGGTGAGGGGCCAGTCACCCACCAGGAACCGGATGCACATCCAATGCACCACTCCGGGGTCCCGGGGAACACCGTTCCAGTGGTATCCGTCAACCAGGCGATCATCCCGCAGCCATCCTTCAATGACCAACCGCCCATCTTCCATGGGGTATGAACGAATTTCCAAGCGCCGCTCATGAACCGGGGCGCCTTTGATCAGCTCTTTCAATGTGGTCATTGTCTATTATTCCTTGCGAGCACCCTTGTCACTTGGCTGATACAATTCCCGGATGCCTGACTTTTCGGTAATAGGACTCGGATAGATAGATGGCTGCCAGAGGGTTGTGCCCGGTTACCCGGTCTTTGACCGCCAGCACTGTGGTAGGCGCTTCTGAATATTTGAAAAAGAGTGAATCATGCCCAACGCACAGGCCTAGCAGGATATTAAACTGTGATTTCTCATGATCCAACAGTTTGGCCTGATAGACGGGGTTGCACATGGCCTCCTCCACCCCCTGAAAGATCTTTTCCGATTCCTCCAGACCAATCAGTTCCTTGGAAGTCCGTCCCGCCTTGCAAAGCACTGAGACTACTTGAAACCCATGACTTTCAAGAATATCCGTCACCAGCCGCGCTTCTCTCGCCAGCCCCACACAGAACGCAAGGCCCAACCGTTCATACCCCATTTTCTTGGCAAACTCACAGATCTCCACAATGCGGGTCTTGGTGGGCTGCATGATGTAAGGCCGTTGATCACGGTTGGCATAGCATTCCGCCTCCTGGAGCGAGGCTTTCCGGGCAAAATTCCTGACCTCTGGAATATCGTATTCTCGATTGGATTCTGCCAGGATCTTCTTTTCAACCAGGGTGGGGCATCCCTTGCCCCCCTTCCCGTCCTGCGTCATACAGACTTTTTCGGGCATTTCAGCATCGCAGAGTGCGCAGGTGGGCGTTTTCGCTTTTGTTTTCTCTTTCATTTGCCCTCCTTTGCTTAACCGCCACCTATATGGGGCAGTAAAGAGACTTTGTCCCTTTCCTTCAGCAGCTGGTCTGCCGTCGAAACCTTGTCATTGACCGTAATGAGAAAGTCCTCCCTTTGAAGGGGCAGCTTTGGAAATCGCTTCTGGATGGCCTCCAGAACGTGATCAACACGGGTTCCGTCTGAAAGAGACATCTGCATTTCACCGGTTTGGGTCACCATTCGTTGCAGGCCATAAAAATTGACGGATATAACCACAAATTCCTCCTTGACTGGATATCAATTCGACAGGCGCCTGTCGTCTACCCATCCCAGCCCGTATTCGGAAAGCAGTGACACTGCACGCTCATCCAGAAGTCCGAAGCGCTCCAGGGTCTCGGGCAGGGGGACCCCATCGGTCGTATAACCCTTTTCAAGGTATACTGAATCGCAGAGCTTCTGATAGGCCTCTTTTCGCAGCTTGATCAGCATCTTCAACCGATCTTCAACGCTGGCAGGCAACAGCTTCTGACCGGTCTGCTCTTTCAGCCATTCGTCATAATACTCTGAACGGCCTTCATATTCATTGGTAAAGACGGGCCCCATGGCGCGAAGGGGAATCTGATCACTGACCCTCGTCCCTTTTCCCTGGCGCAGGTTGATCATCTTCTGAAGGTGGTATAACCTTTCTGAGTCATCGAGGACATCCTGCAGTGTCTTTTTGGACCCCGTGGTGGCGTTGAGATAGTTCACATAGTACTTGAGCGTCGGCGTATTCTGGGCCGGGTTGGGCGTTTTCGCCGCATCCGGATGCCGCACATCGATCCATGGGAGTTTGCAAAGCCCCACCGCATTAAACCATGTTCGAATCAATGGGAACCACTTCAGTGCTTCGGCCTTCATCTCAAACGTGGGCAGTTCTTTGTGGACCTGATCAATGAAAATCAACCATGCTTCGTCATGTTGCGGACCTTTCAAAGCAAACCCGTACCCGCCCTGCTGGGCCAAAGATTCCTTGGTGCTGTACATACTGAATTCCAGACCTTTCACCTCCATGGCGAACGCTTTCAGTTCATTTAAAACATCCTCTTTGGGCGCCCCCGTCCGGTCGGAATGTCGTTTCGCTACCCATTCCCTGGTGCGCACGGTCCCTTCTCCGCAGATAGCCCCCAACCCCGTTCCATTGGCCGTTTCGTGCAGCAGCCGGTCGGCTGACGCCACATTGCCCCAGTTCATGTCGTACTCGGTATCCGCTTTCGTGAGGTATCCCCGCTGCCAGCATTCCATCAAAAACGCCATGGTCACACCGGTTGAGATGGTATCCAAGCCGTATTCGTCGCAGTACCAGTTGTATTCCATCACAAACTGCGGGTCAAAAATACCCATGGCCGTCGCCGCACCAATGGTTTCGTATTCGGGACCGTCAATGCCGACCTTCTCCCCCGCCCAGGGTCCCCGTGTCAAAGTGACATCCTCCGCCCCTTTTGCACAGGCCAGATTGCACCCGCTGAAACACCCGTCTGGAATTTTCCGGCTGAAATACTCTTTCAGAAATATGTCGGCGAACAGCTTTTCTGCTTCCGGATCCTGGCCACTCTGGTAATTCCTGACCGGGAGGATGTGAAACTTGTTCATGTATTCCACTAAAACAGTGGTGCCCCAACTGGCCAGATGAAGCTGCGTGGGATCCATCTGACTCAACACACGCTTGAGTTGGGCCCCGGCCTCTTTGACTTTCTTCGCATCCATCGGCTGGTTTGCCCGGGTGGCGGCCTGGCGCGTCTGGACCACCACCGCCATCAATCCCTTCCTGCGCATCACCGTGCCGGTACCACCCCGTCCGGCCTGTTTGGCCCGAAGCCGATTTCGTCTTCGATCGAAGAAAAGGCTGTTCACGATACCGAATCGCGCGTTTTCAGCCCCCTTGCCCGTTGTGACAACCGCCGAGTGCTCGTTCAGTTCATGGTCGTTAAGCGCTTTCAGAAGCGATTCCCCGTAGGTAAGCCCACCCGCATCTATCCCTTCCCCAAAGACAGGCGCATCAATAATTTGGATGGTTCCCTGGTCCCCGTCAATGTGGAGAACTTTCGCACCATCGGGAGATAATCCTGACACCGCCAGAGCGTCAAAACCGCAGCGCTTCAGCAACGGGCCAAAATGCCCGCCGATATTGGAGTCAATGAAGGTATTCGTCAGGGGAGAAATGGTGCCAACGATGAATTTCCCGCTCCCGGGGAATCTCGGATCGCCGCAAAGGGGACCGCTGGCCATCACGACAATGTTTTCCGGACTGTCATGGCGGGTTTCCGCCCGGGTCTTTTCCCATATCAACGCCAGGGCATATCCCCGGCCCCCCAGGTACTTATCCTTGTGGTCCGGGGGCATTTTCCATATGTCAATCTCAGAAGTGGAAAGGTCCACATGAAGGACACGATCAGTGTATCCCCCACGGGTTATGGCAGGTTCATAGGTAATGGAATTCTGATTGTGCATTTTCATAATATCCTTTTGATCAGTGTGGGTTACAAAGCCAATTGGCTGATTCCTTTGGCGTTGTGTCCATACAGGAAAGCACACTGGATTGTCAAGGCAAAACCCCTCTCCATTGGAAATCCTTGACAATATCAACCTCTCATGTTATTGATTCTTCGAAAATTGATCTCATAAAATCCATCAGTGGGGGAACCCAGATGAGCAACGATCAAGATCTATCCCTAGAAGGCAAAAAGGCCCCGACGGTCGCCTCGAATCCGGAATCCGACCCCATTGAACCCGGTTCAGATGAAATCATAGAATTGACGGATGTGGTGGGCGAAGTCAAAGATCCCCTCGAATCGATTCTTGACGCGCCACTTCTACTCGATGAGGAAGAGCCGGATCATGACCCGATCAAACTTCCCGAAGATATGACCGCCGAGGGTTTAGGACCCCCTTCATTTGCTACAGAAAAAACAGATCCAGCCGTCGAAGCATCCGCTACCTTGGCGGAGTCGGCAAAGATGGAAGAAGCCTTTCCGGGAGATGACTTTTCACCACTGGAATCTTCGGATTTCGAATTTGAAGATTCGTCCGCTTTTGAAGCAGCTGATGCCGAGCCGCTCCCTGTACAACCTCAAGAAAACCTGGACGATGTGCTGGCCGGCTTTGAGAAAGACGCATCTGCTTTTGAAAAACCGGAAGACATCCTGGCCGATCTTGGAAAAGACGAACTTGAAGCTGAAGAACCTCAAGAAGAACCTCAAATTGAACAAGCTGAAGAATTCCCTTCCGGTTATGAAGAATCGGATGAAGATGAAAAACCCGTGGATGCGCTGGCCCCTCTGGATGGAGAGGATATGGCGGATGAAAAGCCCGAAGCCGTTTCCGGAACCCATGATATTCCCGGTATTTCTGAAGAAAGGATGAAGGAACTGCTGACCGAAGTCATTCAGGAAACCGTTGATAAGGCAGTCCGTGAAACCGTTTCCGAGGTGGCTGAAAAAGTCATCCGGGAAGCCATAGATACCTTGAAACAAAGCATCGCGTCATCCGAACCGTGAGCATCTGAACCACAGAAGTTATAAAATTTATCGGCAGCATCAAGGGGGTTGTAAGACCGTTACAACCCCCTTCCCTGTTTATTGAGACCCGTTAAGCGCTTGATGGATTTATCCTATCCTGCTATATAAAACTTAAATCATTACCCTCAGGAGTTTTTTTATCGATGGAAATAGAACCCATAGCCAAAAGTTACGAACCGAGAGAAGTTGAACAGAAATGGTATCAGTACTGGGAAGAAAACGACCTGTTCAAACCAACGGCCGAAGCCAAAAAATCTCCATACTGTATTGTGATCCCGCCTCCCAACGTGACCGGGACCCTTCACATGGGCCATGCTCTGAACAACACCCTTCAGGATATACTCTGCCGTTACAAGAAAATGGCAGGCTGCAATGTGCTGTGGCAGCCCGGAACCGATCATGCGGGGATTGCCACCCAGAACGTGGTCGAAAAAGACCTGGCAGCCCAGGGTACGGACCGGCATGCCGTCGGCAGGGAACGGTTCATTGAACTGGTATGGGAATGGCGCAAAAAGTACGGTGGTTTGATCATCAACCAGTTGAGAAGACTGGGGTGTTCCTGTGATTGGAGCCGGGAACGGTTCACCATGGATGAAGGGCTTTCGAGAGCCGTTAAAGAGGTTTTCGTGCGCCTCTATGAGGAGGGTCTCATCTACCGCGGGGACTACATCATCAACTGGTGCCCCCGGTGCCACACGGCCCTGGCGGATCTGGAGGTGGAGCATCAGGACCAGGAGAGTCATCTTTATCACATTCGGTATCTTCTAGAAGATGGAACAGGCCACCTCATCGTCGCCACAACACGACCGGAAACCCTGCTGGGGGATACGGCTGTGGCGGTTAATCCGAAAGACGACCGTTACAGCCATCTGAAAGACGCACGCGTCTTGCTCCCGGTCCTCAAAAAACCCATCCCCATTATCTTTGACCGTTATGTGGACATGGAATTCGGTACCGGAGCGCTGAAAATCACACCAGCGCACGATCCCAACGACTTTGAAATCGGAAACCAGCATAACCTGGAGCGGATCAAGGTCATTGATGACAATGGCACCATGAACGAACTAGCCGGTCCCTATGAGGGTATGGACCGGTTTGCGTGCCGTGAAAAAATCGTGAAAGACCTGGAAACGACCGGCCTCCTTGAAAAAGTTGAGTCCTATCAGAATGCCGTGGGTCACTGTTACCGGTGCAAAACCATGATCGAGCCCATTTTGAGCAAACAGTGGTTCGTAAAAACCGCACCGCTTGCCAAAAACGCCGCCGATGCGGTCAGGAACGGAAAAACCCGGATTTATCCCTCAAACTGGGAGGGGGTCTATTTCGACTGGATGGACAACATCAGGGACTGGTGCATTTCCAGGCAGATCTGGTGGGGTCATCGGATACCGGCCTGGTACTGCCGGGCATGCGGCAAAATCACCGTGGCCAAAACAGCCCCCTCAAAATGTGACCACTGTGAAAGCCGGGATCTCCATCAGGAAACCGACGTTCTGGACACATGGTTCAGTTCGGCCCTCTGGCCCTTCTCCACCCTGGGGTGGCCGGATAAAACGCCTGAGTTGAACACTTTTTACCCCACCGCTGCCCTGGTCACAGGATTCGACATCCTCTTTTTCTGGGTCGCGCGAATGATGATGATGGGAATTCATTTCATGGGGGATATCCCCTTTAAGGATGTGTATATCCATGCGCTCGTCCGGGACGCGGACGGCAAAAAGATGAGCAAAAGCAAGGGAAACGTGATCGATCCCCTCGTGATCATGGATGAGTTCGGTACAGACGCCTTTCGTTTCACCCTGGCCGCCCTGGCCGCCCAGGGCCGGGACATCAAACTTTCCGAGGAAAGGATTCTGGGATACCGCCACTTTGTCAACAAAATATGGAACGCCGCCCGTTTTGTCTTCATGAACCTGGATGATAACGAAACGCCACCCGAAGAAGTAACCCCCTCAACCCTTGCGGACCGCTGGATCCTGACCCGCATCGGCCAGGTCAGCGGGAAAGTGGCCCGGGCCATTGACGACTATCAGTTCAACGAAGCGGCTGGTCTCTGCTACCAGTTCGTATGGCATGAATTCTGTGACTGGTACCTTGAAATGGCCAAGCAGGAACTGTACGGAGAAGATCAAGAACGCAAAGATACTGCACGAAGTACGGTGCGGGAAGCCTTGGCCGCTGCATTGAAACTGCTGCATCCCTTTATGCCCTTCGTAACAGAGGAAATATGGCAGAGACTTCCCGGGACGAAAGGCAGCATCATGAGTGCTATCTTTCCGGAACCATCAGAATTTCCAGAAGATGATGACGCCTTAAAAGACATGGCGCTCCTGATGGGGGTTATCACCGGCATACGCAACATAAGGGGGGAAATGAACCTGCCCCCCTCCAAAAAGGTCAAAGCGGTCATTGATACGGTCAATACGGAAGAGACCGAACGTCTTCGGAAGAACGCGGACCATATCATGACACTGGGAAAGGTAGAAGAACTGAATGTGGGTGTGGACCTTCCCAAACCCGAAGCCTCAGCCACTTCAGTATTCGAGAAATCCTCAATTCACGTCATCCTGAAAGGCTTGATAGATTTTGAGGAAGAGAAAAAACGCATTCGCAAATCCATTGCCAAGATTGAGAAAGATTTGAAAACCTCGGAAAAGAAACTTTCAAATCGTGGTTTTCTGGATAAGGCCCCGGAAAATATCGTGGCGGAAGTCAAGGCAAAAGCCGAAGCCCTTTCCGCCAAACGGGATAAACTGGAACAAAACCTGTCTGTACTGGAGAAAATTGATGAATAATGGCCGGTTTTCGCCAATCCGTGGCATTATCAGACGTGCCCTTGAAGAAGACCTGGGACCTGGAGATGCCACAACCCGTGCCACGGTTGCGCCCGACACCCCCGGTGAAGCCATCCTGATTGCCAGGGAAAAGCTGACCCTGGCCGGCATGGCCGTGTTTAAGCAAACATTTCTTGAAATCGATCCGACACTAACATTTGCGGAACGCTACAAAGATGGAGATGTTGTCCCTGGGGGATCCACGGTCTGCCGAATCAGGGGCCGCCTCGCCGCCATTTTATCGGGAGAGAGAACCGCTCTCAATTTTCTTCAACGCATGAGCGGCATTGCAACCCTCACCCGCCGGTATGTGGAAAAAATCGAAGGAAGCCGGGCTAAAATTCTTGACACCCGAAAGACAGCGCCGGGGCTCAGATGGTGCGATAAGATTGCGGTCAGGACCGGCGGCGGGCAGAATCACCGATTCGGCCTGTTTGACGGCATCCTGATTAAAGACAACCATATTGCGGCAGCGGGATCCATTTCAAAAGCCGTTTCACTGGCCCGGGAAGGGTCTGCCCATACGCTCAGGGTGGAGGTCGAAGTGGAAGATCTTGCCGGAGTAACGGAAGCCTGTAAAGCGGGGGCTGACATTATCCTGCTGGATAACATGACGCCCTCTGAGATGAAAGAAGCGGTCAGTCTTATCAACGGCTCGGCCCTGGTGGAAGCATCAGGGGGTATCACCCTTGACACCGTCGGCGACATTGCATCCACGGGTGTTGATTTCATTTCTGTGGGGGCGCTTACCCATTCACCGGTGGCGGCGGACTTCAGTCTGGAGATCAGTGATGTTTCAAGGTAAGACAGCACCAGCCATTGAGATGAACGGGGTATGGTTTTCCTACGACAAGACCCCCATACTGGAAGATATCAGCTTTACCTTGAAACAGGGAGATTTTCTGGGAATGATAGGCCCCAACGGAGGGGGGAAAACGACCCTCCTCAAACTGCTTCTGGGCATATTGAAACCCGACAGGGGCCATATAGGCGTACTGGGCGAAGCGCCGCACCGGGCACGGCGCCGCGTGGGTTACGTTCCCCAGAATACGGATTTGAACAATACCTTTCCTGTTTCCGTCATGGATGTTACGTCCATGGGACGTCTCGGTCGCTCCCGCATGGGAAAAGGCTTTTCATCCCAGGATCGTCCCGTGGTGGAAGAAGCCCTTCATAAAGTGGGCATGTGGGACAGACGAAACACGCCTATCGGTAAATTATCAGGGGGTCAGAGGCAACGGGTACTGATCGCCCGGGCCCTGGTTACGGAACCGGAAATCCTCTTTTTAGATGAGCCCACCGCCAAGGTCGATCCCGAATTTGAAAATAATATCTATGACTTTCTTAAAGAACTGAACCGGCAGGCAACCATCATGACCATCACCCACGACGTGGGCGTCATATCGAGATACGTCAAATCCGTGGCCTGTGTCAATCGGACGCTAATCTACCACGAAGAACCCCGGATCACCCATGAAATGCTCGACATGGCCTATGAATGCCCGGTAGACCTTGTTGCCCATGGTATTCCGCACCGGGTTCTGCCGCATCACGAAAACCATTAGGCGATAATAACATGTGGGAGGTCCTTCAATACGACTTTATGAGAAACGCTCTGCTGGCCGGTCTGCTGGTTAGCATATCCTGCGGCATTATCGGCAGTCTGGTGGTGGTTAACCGAATTGTATTTATGTCGGGCGGCATCGCCCATGCCGCTTTCGGAGGGGTGGGTCTTGGGTTTTTTTGCGGCTTTTCACCGTTTCTGGGGGCCGCAATCTTCGCTTCCGGCGTATCCCTCATCATGGGCGTCGTCAGCTTGAAGAGCAAACATCGGGCCGACACCATTATCGGGGTTCTGTGGGCCATCGGCATGGCGTTAGGCATCATATTGATCGATTTAACCCCCGGTTATCATGTGGACCTCATGAGCTACCTCTTCGGCAGCATCCTGGCCGTACCCGCCACGGACCTCTGGCTCATGCTGCCGCTTTGTGGCTTCATATTACTGGTGGTTCTGCTTTTCTACAAAGAGTTCGTGGCCCTCTCCTATGATGAAGAGTTCGCCTTTGTCGTGGGTGTTCCGGTCAAAACACTCTACCTGCTGCTGTTGGGAATGACGGCGCTATCCATCGTCATGATCATTCGAGTGGTGGGGTTGATCCTGGTGATCGCCCTGTTGACCATTCCCCCCTTTATCGCTGAAAAATATACCCGTTCCCTGGGTCAGATGATGGTGCTTTCTTCAATACTGAGCATTTGTTTCACGCTCTCGGGTCTTTGGCTTTCCTACGCGTTTGACCTCACATCAGGGGCCACCATTATTCTCGTTGCGGGGGTGGGATTTTTCATTTCCCTGGTTTTGGATTTCCTAAAAGCTAAAAGGACTACTCCGGGAGTAAAATTATAAATGAACTGGAACATCTTCTCACCCACTACAAGGGTTCGAAAACGGGGCAAGGCAAAAGACAGCTTTGACGAGTTCATCAATGTCATTGAGACATTTGCGCCGAGGGAACATCTTTCTGAAAGAGAAGCATTTTACTACAATTACAAAATGATGCCATCATGCAGAAAATCGCTGCCCACACTCCTTGAAACCCTTTCCCGGAACAAACATCTCAAAACAGACCCCGGCGAACACGCACGCACACTCTTCCTTCAACTGAAAAATTTTTACGACCCCAAAGAAACCCTTTCTCTCAAGGAAGCCCTTTCTGACAAAAATCTTATTAGAAAATTTCGGGATCTTTTTATGCTTTTTTATGGCAGAGAAAAACTTTCCCGTGAAGAAATCGAAGTTTGGCTGAAACCGTTGAAATAGTACCGGCACCATGGAAATCATTGAGATCAACAGCTCGCAAAATACTACATTCAAGGGCTTTCTGCGTCTTAAAAGTACACGGGACATTCGAAAGCATGAAAGGGCACTTCTCTCAGGTCCAAAACAGATTCGGGAAGTTCTGCAGGAATTTCCGGACCGATGTACCGGGATTATTTTTTCAAGCCGGCATGACGTGCCTGATTTCCCTGGGGCAGAAGCAATCCCCCGATACTGTCTGAGCCCTGATCTCTTTGCTCAGTTGGACTGTTTCGGAACAAAGCAGCCTGTTCTGGTCGTGCGCGCGGAGAGCCTCCCGCATTTTGACGGCACCATGGACAGTCCGGGGTGCACCCTCTGTGTTCCATTCCAGGATCCCAGCAATGTGGGGGCCGTGATCCGTGCATCCGCAGCATTCGGTGTGACGCGAATAGTATTTCTAAAGGAGGCCGCCCATCCTTTTCATCCCAAATCGGTCCGGGTGGCGGGAAGCAGCATTTTCAGAACACCTTTTTATCAGGGTCCGGCGCTCAGCCAGCTCGCGCTGTTTGAAAACCCCTTGATCATAATGTCCACTGAAGGAAAAGATGTGGCACGATTCGAGTTCCCTGAAAGTTTCTGTCTGGTCCCCGGCCTGGAAGGGCCCGGCATACCGGAGAGCTTTGAAGGGGCCCGCAAAGTTTCAATACCCATGGCAAACGGCATTGAATCCTTGAATGCTGCCATGGCAACGGGTATCATGCTGTACCTCTGGCAGAACAGAGAGCAGCAGTAGGGGCACGGCGCACCGTGCCCCCCTGTGCCCCTACCAGCGAAACGGGAGGACATCATGTTGGAGTTCATCAGTTCAATCAAATTCTGTGCACCCTTCTATCAAATCTTCCTGCTGCTGGGCCTCAGCACTTTAGCACTCATTTTCGGTAATCCGAAAATTGCCCTCTTGATCAACTATCTCTTCACCCTTTACTGGGCCTATGTATTTGACCGAGCATATATACTGGAAGCAGGCACAAAACAATCCCCCTTCTTTCCATGGCTTTACTTTGGATTTGGTTTTGCTGTTTTCTTACTGGCTATTATCGGCTTTTTTTTAAAAAAAGATTGATCCTTTCAGCAGATCCCGCCACGGCAATCTGCTCGTTTTAAAATTCAGGAGGTTATATGGTGAACCAGGAAACAAGAATAAAAGTACTGCTGCTCGAAAATGATCCCGCTGTACTGGATAAAATTCAGTTGGCATTAGAGGAGAGATCCTATGAAAAAACCAGTTTTTCCAGCAGCAATGAAGCCCTCAAAGCATCAAAACAAACTCTTTTTGATCTTATTATTGCCGGCCATAACGCGGAGCATGAAGATCCCATTGATGTCATGAAAGCGTTTGTCATGGCCACACCCATGACATCGATCATCATGGTCACCGATCTTTCCGATTCGGAGGTGGATGAAAAGGCTGAAGGATACGGAATACTCGGGAATATCACCAGAGATGTACCAACTGAAAATCTGCTCTCGCTCCTTCATACCTATGAGAAAATTCAGCAATCCTTCAACCAGAAATAAGAACACCGCCAATACCATTTTACCGCTTGACCCATTTGTTGATTTTTCTTATAGTCATTCGAAATTAGAGGAAGACTGGTATTTTAGCCACGCGAAAAGTTCTTTTTGCCGGAGCATTGACTTTATGAATATGATCAAGAAGCTTTGCCATGGTATCGACTGGCTCAATGAGCGGGTGGGACGCGGCGTAGCCTGGGTGACCACGCTCCTCGTAGCAGTGGTCTTCGTGGACGTGGTCATGCGATATCTGTTCAACACCAGCTACGTATTTACCCAGGAACTGGAATGGTGGCTCTTTGGATTTATTTTTCTCATGGGCGCCGGATACACCCTGCTCCATAACGGCCATGTTCGCGTGGACATCATCTATCAACGCCTGGGACCCAGGGGTCAGGCCTGGACCAACCTGCTCGGCGTCTTTCTCTTCATGCTTCCCGGTTGCCTCATGGTCATCATCACCTCATGGAAATTCACCCACAATGCCTGGGCCATCATGGAAGGGTCTCCGGATCCCGGCGGCATCCCCTACCGATTCCTGATCAAGGGGACCATCACCGTGGGATTTACGCTCCTCTCCCTGCAAGGGCTCTCCCTGGGCCTGCACAGTCTTCTTCAGCTGGTCGGCCTGGAAGCATTCGAGGAGGAAACATCCTGATGGAATACCTGGCTGCCTGGATGTTCCTGGCCTTGACCATCCTGCTGATGGCCGGTTTTCCCGTAGCCTTCACACTGCTGGGCACATCCCTTTTCTTCGGGCTCATCGGTTTCGGCTGGTCTTTCTTTGATCTGCTTCCCCTTCGCATCTTTGGCCGCATGACCAATGTGACCCTCATCGCCGTCCCCCTTTTCGTGTTCATGGGGGTAATGCTGGAACGTTCGGGCTTGGCGGAAAAACTTCTGGATACCATGGCCATCCTGTTCGGACGTCTTAAGGGGGGGCTGGCCATCTCCGTGGTGGTGGTGGGCGCCTTGCTGGGCGCTTCCACCGGTATTGTGGGTGCCACCGTGGTCACCATGGGTCTTCTGGCGGTTCCCACCATGCTGAGACGCAACTACCAGAAAGAACTCGCCTGCGGCACGGTTTCCGCTTCTGGAACCCTGGGCCAGATTATCCCCCCCAGCATCGTGCTGGTGCTGATCGGCGACATTGTGGGGGTTTCCGTCGGGGATCTGTTCATGGGCGCGGTGTTACCTGGCCTTCTCCTGGTTGCCCTATATGTCATTTACATCCTCCTGGCAGCAAACCTTCGGCCTGGCATCGCACCGCCCATTCCCCAAGAGGAATTGGACGCCATTTCACGGCGTGAACTCCTTGCCAAGATGGGAAAAGCCCTGTTTCCACCACTTTTTCTCATGATCGCAGTTCTGGGCTCGATTTTTACCGGCATCGCCTCCCCCACCGAGGCCGCCGCCGTGGGCGCGGTGGGCGCCACCCTTCTGGCCATTGCCAACAAAAAATTCAACCTGGAAATGCTCAACCAGGTCATGCGGCAAACCACCAATCTCACCTGCATGGTCTTCATCATCCTTTGCGGCGCCGCGGCCTTCGGCCTGGTATTCAGGGGCCTTGGAGGTGACGAGCTTGTGCGGGAATTCCTCGGTTCCCTGGCTTCGGCCCACGGCCATTACGTTGTTCTGGCCATCGTAATGGCGGTCATCTTCTTCATCGGTTTTTTCCTCGATTTCATTGAAATCACCTTTATTCATGTGCCGGTTCTGGCCCCCATCATGCTTGAATTCGGGTTTGATCCCGTGTGGTTCTGCATTCTCCTGGCGGTCAATCTGCAGACGTCCTTCATGACGCCGCCCTTTGGATTCTCCCTCTTTTATCTCAAGGCCGTAACACCGCCCGAAGTCACCACCGGGCATATTTACCGGGGCATTATTCCCTTTGTGTTTTTTCAGCTGATCGGATTGGGCATTGTTGCCTTTTTCCCCCTGCTGGCCACCTGGCTTCCCAGTGTGGTTTTTTCGAGATAGGGTCGGAAATGGAGATTGAATTTCTGACTGTAACTGTAAACCCATCAAAAGAAGGAGGTTTTTCATGGAAAGACGCGACTTTTTGAAGAAAGCAGGCATCGGGGCTGCGGCAGCCGTAGCCGCTACCGCTGTCAATGCGCCGGCAGTATTGGCTCAGAAGAAATACCGGTGGAAAATGGTCACCACCTGGCCCCCGAAGCTCCCTGTATTGCAGACCGGCTGTGAACGCCTGGCCAAACTGGTGGGGGAACTTTCAGGCGGCCGCCTGAAAATCCAAGTGTATGCCGGGGGCGAACTGGTTCCGCCCATGGGAATCTTTGATGCGGTTTCAAATGGAACGGTTGAAGTGGGAAGCGGCGCCGCCTATTACTGGGCCGGCAAGACCACTGCCGCACAATGGTTTTCGGCGGTGCCCTTCGGCATGAATGCCCAAGGGATGTCCGCATGGTTTCATGGCGGCGACGGCCTGAAGTTGTGGGAAGAAACCTATGCACCATTTAACCTGATCCCCAGGCCCGGTGGCTCCACCGGCGTCCAGATGGGGGGTTGGTTCAACAAGAAAATCAACAGTATTGAAGACTTCAAGGGCCTCAAAATGCGTATCCCCGGTCTGGGCGGCAAGGTCCTGGCCAAGGCGGGGTCCACCGTTGTGCTGTCGCCCGGCGGGGAAATCTTTACCAATCTGGAACGGGGTGTCATTGATGCCACCGAATGGGTAGGCCCCCTTCATGACAACCGGATGGGTTTCTACCAGGCGGCCAAGTACTATTATTACCCCGGATGGCATGAGCCGGGGACCTATCTGGAGTATTTCTTTAACAAAAAAGCGTACGAGTCCCTGCCAAAGGATCTTCAGGCCGTTCTCGACACCGCCTGCATGGCCAACGAACTCTGGTGTCTCGCCCAGTTTGATGCCAGAAACGGCGCAGCCCTGGTGGAGTTGCTCAACAAGCACAAGGTACAACTGTTGAAATACCCCGACAGCGTCATGAAAGCCCTTCGCAAACTTTCAAAGGAAGTCGTTGCGGAACAAGCCGCCAAGGATGCCATGAGCAAAAAGGTGAGCGCAGGCTTCGAGGCATTCCAAAAACAGGTGGGACCCTGGTACACGGTTTCCGAGAAGGCTTACTATAACGATATTTTCGGGGATTACTCTTTGAAGGGATAAATTCCTGCTCAGGGGCGATTGTCATAGCCCTTCAGAATCATTGACGAAAATGATTCCAAACCCCGCCGGCCTGCCGTTCAGGCAGGACCGGCGGTTATTTTTTTAACTGGCCCGTAACCCTAAAAAAAGATGAAACACTCTTTCAGAACCTTACTATTATTCGTCTGCCTCTGGTTCATTTGCGCCGCAATTTCCATTCCCCCAACACTCTTTGCTGAAAAAAATCTCAACGTGGCCGCCAGTATTCTACCCCAGAAATACTTTATCAAAAAAATCGGGGGTGACAGGGTTAACGTTTCCGTCATGGTGCTTCCGGGGGCCAATCCGGCAACCTATGAACCCAAACCCCGTCAAATGGTCAATCTTGCCCGAGCCGAAATTTATTTCGCGATCGGTGTGCCGTTTGAGGATAACTGGCTCCCGAAATTTGCAAAAACCAACCCGGATATGACGATTATCACAACCCAGTCCGGAATCACAAAAATACCCATGAAAGCAGGCGGGCACCGGCACCATGAAACAGAGCATGGTGATGAAACAATCTCCGCCGGCGCAAAAGACCCCCACATCTGGCTTTCACCTCCCCTTGTCATGGTCCAGGCCAAAAACATTCTGGAGGGTCTTGTCAAGGCTGATCCGGAAGGCCGTATGGCCTACCAGGCCAATTACAAGGCATTTCTTGAGGAACTGAAGGTCCTGAATATGGAGATCAGAAAGGTTTTACAAACAACGGGCCAAAACGCCAGGTTTATGGTCTACCACCCCTCCTGGGGCTATTTCGCCCGAAACTATGGACTGGAGCAGATCCCCATTGAACTGGAAGGAAAAAAACCATCCCCCCGAAAACTCCTCCAATTAATTAAAGAAGCCCGGAAAAACAGCATCAAGGTAATTTTCGTACAACCTCAGTTTTCAGAAAAAAGCGCCGAAACCATCGCCGCCGCCATTGGTGGGAAGGTCATTTTCGCAGACCCCTTGGCGGAGGACTGGAAAAACAATCTCCTTAAAGTTGCGGAAAAGTTTAAATCGGCATTTCATTGAAATTCTCTGGTTCTGGGGATTGGATTTTCACAACAGCTACAGGAGAAAGCGTCAAAATCTGAAACTCACCAACAGGCCGGCAGGCATTTTTCCGGAGCTTAACAGGCGGAGATCCACATTGTCGAACAGCCCTTTTCTAAAGTCGTCTCGAACCTTACGGTTCCACTTGTGGGTCGCATTCACGGCACTGTAAATATTTCCCGAATACCAGC
>CAZPQA010000031.1:25645-31633 GCA_964588535.1 uncultured Desulfobacteraceae bacterium | reverse complement strand
TGGTGCTGGATGCGGCCCTGCTGGCAGAGGACTGCGGGTTCATCTCGGTCATAAAGGGGATGGGGAAAGACCTTCCCATCATTGTTTGCGCGGAAAAAAACACACCTGAATTGGAAAGCGAAATTCGTAAACACCAGATTTTCTATTACCATATCAAATCCTTTGGAATCGAAGATCTCGTAATGGCCATCGCCAACGCTGTTAACGGGTTATCTCATTAACTTGGAGGTTCGAACCATGCCGTTAAAGGAAAAAATTGTTGCTGGAAAATTTATCGTTCTGGGAGAATTCGAGCCACCCAAGGGTGCTGATTTCGATTCCTTTGTCAGGGATGCCAACCTTGTCAGGGGTCGGCTGGACGCACTGGTGGTACCGGAGATGGCCAATGCGGTTCTGAAGGCCAGTTCGCTCGGAGGTTGCGCTTGCCTGGAAAGGGAAGGGATTGAATCGGTGCTTCAGGTTTGCTGCCGGGATCGCAACCGTCTTGCCCTACAGGCGGATATTCTGTCTGCGGCAGCCTTGGGAGTCAAAAACATCATGGCGGTCAGTGGCGTGGAGACCCGTTTCGGGGACCACCCCCAGGCAAGAACCGTAAATGATCTGGATTTGATAGAACTGATTGAAACCCTGCAGGCCCTGAATCAGGGAAAAGACCTGGCCGGCGTGGAACTTAACGGCGCACCTTCCTTCTCCATTGGATCCGCCATTGACGCCGGCGCCACAGGGAACCTGCTGGATATGGAAATGGAACATCTTGAAAAAATGATTGCCGGCGGCGTGGATTACGTCATCACCAATCCGGTTTTTGACCTGAGACGTTTTGAACAGTTCATCAAGCGGGTGGATACAACTAGAATTGCCGTGCTGCCCACTATTCTCCTGCTGAAATCCGCTGGTATGGCCCGTTATATTGATCGCAATATGAGGGGAATTTCCATCCCGCAAGATATGATCCGGCGCATTCAGAAAGCGCCGGACAAAGTTCAGGAATGTGTTCGAATCGCGGCCGAAACCCTGAAACAGGTTAAGGCAATGGAAATGGCCGGCGTTTTGATTTCAACAGTCGGTTGGGAGAGCAAGCTCCCTTTAATCCTGAATGAGGCACAGATTTAAATATCGGAAAGGAATCCTAAATCATGATCAATAACCAGTCTCAACAGAAGTCAGGATCGGTAATGGTTGTCGGCGGCGGTATCGCCGGCATGCAGTCGGCCCTGGACCTGGCCAATTCAGGTTACCATGTGCAGCTTATTGAAGGGTCTTCAGCCATTGGCGGAATCATGTCCGAACTGGACAAGACGTTTCCCACCAATGACTGCGCCATGTGAATTATCTCGCCCAAACTGGTCGAGGTCGGCCGGCATCTCAACATTGATCTGATTACCTCCGCCGAAATAAAAAAGGTGGAAGGAACTGCGGGAAATTTCAACGTAACGGTTCAAAAGAAACCACGTTTTATTGATACCGCCAAGTGCACTGCCTGCGGGGACTGCACCGATGTGTGCCCCGTTTCGCTTCCCAACGAGTATGATCAGGGAATGAGCCAGAAACGCGCCACTTTCAAGAAATACGCTCAGGCCATCCCCAGCGCTTTTGCCATTATGAAAGCAGACAAAGCACCGTGCCACGATGCCTGTCCCGCTGGTTTGAATGTTCAGGGCTACGTCCAGATGGTGGGCCAGGGAAAATATGAGCAAGCCCTTCAAATCATCATGAAGGATCTGCCCCTGCCAGGCGTCCTGGGCCGCATCTGCCCGCACGCCTGCGAAGAGGCATGTCGAAGATGCGAAGTGGACAACCCCGTGGCCATCCGAAACCTGAAACGGCTGGCGGCGGATGCGTTTGATCCCAGGGAAATCCAAATCGACTGTCTGCCTTCACGACCAGAAAAGGTGGCCATCATCGGTTCGGGGCCGGCGGGTCTTTCCGCCGCCTATCATCTGGCGCAAAAAGGCATTTTCTGCACCATTTTTGAAGCACTTTCCAAACCCGGCGGCATGCTCCGCGTGGGAATTCCTGACCATCGGCTGCCCCAGGACATTCTGGACCAGGAGATTGAAATCATCACCCGTCTGGGCCAGGAAATCAAAACCGACAGCCGCCTTGGTGTGGATTTCACCGTAGATAGTCTGTTTGATGAGGGTTACAAGTCCGTCTATCTGGCCATTGGCGCCCACAAAGGGATTGGCCTGCAGATTCCGGGAGAAGAGGCCGAGGGCGTTCGACAGGGGGTGGATTTTCTGCGGGAAGTAAACCTTGACGGAACAACCCCGGTCGGCCGGCAGGTGGCCATCATCGGTGGCGGAAATGTCGCCATTGACGTGTCGCGTGCGGCGATTCGACTGGGTGCCGAAGCGGTTCATATCCTGTATCGCAGGACCCGTGCCGAAATGCCCGCCTGGGAGGAAGAAATTGACGCGGCGGAAGCCGAAGGGGTCCAGATCGCCTACCTGGCGGCACCCGAGGAAGTCCTGGTCCAGGAAGGTCGAGTGGTGGGCCTGCGTTGTTTGAGAATGGAACTGGGTGAACCGGATGCATCGGGTCGAAGGCGCCCTGTCCCCATTCCGGGTAGTGAGTATGATCTGGAAATTGATCAGCTCATCCCGGCCATAGGCCAGAAACCGGACCTTTCAGCGCTGGAACACATAGAGAACTTGGATTTTTCATCGCGCGGTACGGCTGAAACGGATGACTTGACTTTTGCCACAGGACGGGAAGGGGTATTTGCCGGTGGCGACCTTCAGACCGGGCCGGCCCAAGCCATTATGGCCATTGCAGCGGGCCGGGAAGCGGCCTGTTCCATTGAGCGCTTTCTAAACGGTGAGGACATGGCCGAAGGACGAAAGCCCCTGGTCGCGGATACGCCCGATTACCGCCCCATTCCCGAAAACATGCCCCTGGAACTCAGAAAACCCATGCCGGAGCTCCCCGTATCGGATCGGGCCGGGAATTTTAGGGAGGTGGAATTGGGCTATCAGGAACCGGAGGGTCAACAGGAAGCTCAGCGGTGCTTGAACTGCGGGTACTGTTGCGAGTGCTTCCAGTGTGTGGATGCCTGCAAGGCTGACGCGGTGACACTCATCACCCACGCGGAAGAGCCGGAAACCCTTGAACTCCAGACGGGATCCATTATTCTTTCGCCGGGGTTTCAACCTTTTGATCCATCCGGGTTGGAAACCTATCATTATACGGAATATCCCAATGTAATCACTTCCATGGAATTTGAGAGGATCCTCTCGGCTTCGGGCCCCACCATGGGGCACCTGGTCCGGGTTTCAGATCATGCGGAACCTAAGAAAATCGCCTGGATTCAGTGCGTGGGGTCCAGGGATATCCATAACTGCGACCATGTTTACTGTTCCTCGGTATGCTGTATGTACGCCATCAAAGAAGCGGTCATTGCCAAGGAGCACGCAGGGGATGACCTGGATTGCGCCATTTTCTACATGGACATGCGGACCCATGGGAAAGACTTTGAAATTTACTACAACAATGCCAGGGACAAACACGGGGTCCGCTTCATAAGATCCCGTGTGCACACCATCGATCCCAAACTTGACGATGATGCCCTGATTTTGAAATACGCAACCGAAACCGGCGAATTCATCGAAGAAGAATTTGACTTGGTGGTACTCTCCGTGGGCATGGAAATATCGCCCCAGGTGGTCAAACTGGCTGAAGACATCGGGCTGGATCTGAACGAAGACAATTTCTGCAGCACCGAACCGTTCTCTCCGGTCAATGCTTCCCTGGACGGGGTTTTTGTTTGCGGCGCCTTCCAAGGACCCAAAGATATTCCCCAATCAATAATGGAAGCCAGTGCCGCGGCATGCGCATCAAGCATGACCTTGAGCGAAAGCCGCGGAACCGAGATTCAAACCAAAGTCATTCCCGATGAGATTGATGTGGCGGAACTGGCGCCCAGAATCGGGGTGTTCGTGTGCAACTGCGGCATCAATATCGGGGGGGTGGTTGATGTTCCCGCCGTGGCCGAATACGCGAAGACACTGCCCAATGTTGTTTTCACGGATGAAAACCTGTTTACCTGTTCTCAGGATACCCAGGAAAAAATCAAAGAGGTGGTCCTCGAAAACAATATCAACCGGGTGGTAGTGGCCGCGTGTTCTCCCACCACCCACGAAGCCCTCTTTCAGGACAGTCTGGAGGAAAGCGGCCTGAACAAATACCTGTTTGAGATGGCCAACATCCGCAACCACAATTCGTGGGTGCACCGGGATGATCCGGAGGCCGCCACAGAAAAAGCCAAGGACCTTGTCCGCATGGCCGCGGCCAGGGCATCTCTTCTGGAACCGCTCAGTGCCAGAACCATCACCGTGAACAAACGGGCGCTGGTCATTGGCGGCGGCGTTTCCGGCATGACCGCTGCCCTGGGGGTCGCGGACCAGGGCTTTGATGTGGTGCTTGTTGAGAAGAACCCGCAACTGGGGGGCCTGGCCAGGGAGCTGACCGAAACCATTGAAGGGGCGGACATTCAGGAACACCTGTCCGACCTGGTGAGCCGGGTAGAGCAACACGACAGGATTCAGACGCTGACCGAATCCCTTATTGTGGGTTTTGGCGGTTTCAAGGGAAGTTTCACCACCGAAATCATGGTGGGTCCGGGCATGTACGAACGGAAAATTGACCATGGCATCACCATCCTGGCCACGGGGGCCAACGAATATAAACCGACTGAATATCTCTACGGCCAGGACGATGGGATCATGACCCAGATCGAGTTGGACAGACGTCTGTATGAAAAAGGCGCCGAAGACCTGAACCGGGTGATCATGATTCAATGCGTGGGTTCCCGAAATGAGGAAAACCCCAACTGCTCGCGAATCTGTTGCCAAAGCACCATCAAAAACGCCATTCAGATCAAAGAGCAGAGTCCGGAAACCGATGTTTATGTCCTTTACCGGGATATCCGCACCTACGGGTTGATGGAGCGATATTATCGGGAAGCCAGACGTCTGGGGGTCATCTTTTTCAGGTTTGAAAAAGAACATCCACCTCAGGTTGAACAGGGTGAAAATGGTCTCATGGTGCGCTTCAAGGACCATGTGCTACAGCGGGAAATCCAGGCCTCAGCCGACATCGTAGCCCTCAGCACAGGCATGCGCGCGCAGGAAAACGAAGAACTGGCATCCATTTTGAAAGTAGCCCAGAACCAGTACGGTTATTTCATGGAAGCCCACGTGAAGCTGCGCCCGGTGGATATGGCCACCGACGCATTCTTCGTGTGCGGCACGGCCCACAGCCCGAAACTCATAACCGAATCCATCAGCCAGGCCATGGCAGCGGCGTCAAGGGCCGTCACATTCCTCTCACAGGACGAGATTGCGCTATCCGTGGTCACGGCCACGGTGGATCAGGAAAATTGCGCCGCCTGCCTCGTCTGCGTTCGATCGTGCCCCTATGACGTACCCCAGATCAACGAGGATGGGGTAAGCGAAATTGATGCGGCCCTGTGCCGTGGCTGCGGGGTATGCGCCTCTGAATGCCCTGCCAAAGTCATTGAGTTGGATTGGTATGAAGACAATCAAGTCATGAGCAAAGTGGAAGCTCTACTGGAAGGAGTACTGTAATGGACAATTTCGAGCCGATTATCATTGCCTTTTGCTGTCAGTTTTGAGGCTATACCGCCGCGGACCTGGCAGGTTCCATGAGACTTCAATATCCCAGTAACGTCAAGATCATTAAACTGCCCTGCACCGGAAAAGTGGACCTGATCCATCTTCTTCGTTCCTTCGAGAAGGGGGCCGACGGGGTTTGTGTGATAGGCTGTATGGAAGGGGCCTGCCAGTTTACCAGCGGCAATATTCGCGCTCGCAAACGGGTGGAAGAAGCCCAGAGAATTCTTGACAGCATTAAGATCGGAGGAGAACGGGTGCAGATGTTCAACCTCTCCTCCAGTGAGGCGCCTCAGTTCGTCAAGGTGATCTCTGAATTGACCGAAAAAATAAAAGAGATGGGTCCCAACCCCAT
>CAZPQA010000031.1:22685-25545 GCA_964588535.1 uncultured Desulfobacteraceae bacterium | reverse complement strand
ATAGAGGAGATCATTGAGGAAGCCCAGGCGTACGAAAAGATACTCATGGTCGGATGCAACGAATGCGTCACCGTATGTGAAGCAGGGGGTAAAAAGGAAGTGGCGGTCCTGGCCTCCGCACTGCGCATGCACTTTGTGAACCAGGGAAAAGAAATTAAAATCGATGAGGTCACCCTGGAACGTCAATGCGACCACGAATACCTGGAAGAGTTGCGAAACCAGATCGACCAGTATGATGCGGTGATATCTCTGGCATGCGGTGTAGGGGTTCAGTTCATGGCGGAAAAATACATGAGCATGCCCATACTGCCAGGCGTTGATACCTGTTTCATGGGTGTTACCGAAGAAAGGGGTGTGTGGTCTGAACGATGTCAGGGCTGCGGGAGCTGCATGCTGGCCAAAACCGCGGGCATCTGCCCGGTTTCCCGCTGCGCCAAGCGGCTATTCAACGGGCCCTGCGGCGGATCCACTGACGGTCACTGCGAAATCGACAAGGATGTGATCTGCGGCTGGCAGCTCATTGTAGACCGTTTAACAAAGCTGGATAAGCTGGACGACTATGAGGTCCTCATGCCCATCAAGGACTGGTCCACAGAGCGGGCCGGCGGCCCGAGAAAAGTGGTGAGGGAGGACGTAATGCAATGAAAACAAAAACCCCCAGCAAACTGGAAAAAATTCTAAGCGCAGGGCATCTGGCGGTTACATCGGAATGTGGTCCGCCAAGAGGAAGTGACCCGGAGGCCATAACCAAAAAGGCCGAAATGATCAAGGATCATGTGGATGCCATCAACATCACGGACAACCAGACCAGTGTTATCCGGCTGTCCAGTCTGGCCTCCTGCATTCACCTCAAACTCATGGGCGTGGAACCGATCCTGCAGATGGTGGTGAGGGACCGAAATCGAATCGCTCTTCAAAGCGATATCCTGGGTGCAGCCTCTTTTGACATCCATAACATTCTGTGCCTTTCAGGGGATCATCAACAATTTGGAGACTCCGCTCAGGGGCAGAACGTTTTTGACATCGACTCCATGCAGCTGATCCAGACGGTGAGGCATATGCGGGACGAAGGCAAATTCCTGGGCGGTGACGACATCAAAAGACCGCCCAACATGTTTGTGGGTGCTGCAGCCAACCCCTTTGCGGATCCTTTTGAAATCCGAACCCCCAGGCTGGCCAAGAAGATCGCAGCCGGCGTCGAGTTTATTCAAACCCAATGCATCTATAACCTGGAGAAATTCGAGCTGTGGATGCAACAGGCCCGTGATCGCGGCCTCCACGAAAAAACCTATATTATGGCGGGGGTTACACCTTTCAAATCCGCAGGAATGGCCAAATACATGAAAAACCGGGTCCCGGGGATGGATGTCCCCGATGAGGTGGTCAAACGGATGGCCGGCGTTCCCAAGGAGAAACAGGCAGAAGAGGGGATCAACATCTGCGTTGAAAGCATTGAGCGGTTAAAGGAATGTGAAGGGGTCAGTGGGTTTCACATCATGGCCATTGAATGGGAAGAAAAAGTGCCGGGAATTGTTGAGCGAAGCGGACTTTATCCCAGGCCTGAAGTGTAGAATAAAAATTTACGAAATTTATGAGCTGATGCGGGCTTTTTCCAGAATAAGCTTGCAACAGCCGATAATATACGCTATCCATGCGACTGCGATTTATAATGACTGGTGAAAGGAGGTTTTGTTATGGATAAAAAATATGTTCTGGTGGTAGATGACGATCCCGATCTCGTGGAAACCGTTGCCATGATGCTGGAAAGCAAAGGATGTGAGGTGGGAAGAGCCTATGACGGCGTGGAAGGGGAAGAGTCCATAAAAGAAAGACGTCCGGACCTGGTTGTGCTCGATGTGATGATGCCCAGGAAAGACGGCTATGTGCTTTGTGCCGAGATGAAAGCAAACCCGGAAATGGCGAATATCCCGGTGGTCCTCCTGACCGCCGTGGGAGAAGCGGTTCCGACCACCACCTACACCCATGCCGACGGCATGTCCACTGAAGCGGATGACTATATCGCCAAGCCCATTGATACGGAAGGGTTGTGGGGAGTCGTCAGCAATCTGCTCTAAATAATCGTTCTGAGTTCCGGGATGGAAAAAAGTAGAGACAAGGCATGCCTTGTCTCTACCACCGACCCTTGAACCCCGGACTTCTGAACCTTTCGCTGAACTTTCATGTCTGATCCGGAAAAGCTGGGTGGATTCAAAGTTTTAAAAGAGACAGTACTCTTATCTCCGGCTCCCTTTGAGCATGACAGGCGCCTGCCTGTGTCATTATTCCGTGTCCTAGCGGAACATGAAATTAATCTCCCCTATGTCACCTGTGTTCTGGAAAATTCGGGGAGATGGCAGGTCAACATGGCCGTTGACTTCAAAGACGCGCGGACAGCCCGCAGGCTTTTATCAGAAACCCTCAACAGAAGCTACGAGCAACAATCGAGCGCAGCGATCCTTTCCATATTCCCCCACCGGAAAAAGCCCGCCATCACCGGCGGCGTCTTTGAGGCCTTTGTCCGTGAAGGCATCCATCCGAAGGCCGTGGCCCATTCCCCTTCAGCCATCTCGGTGGTTCTGAAAGAGCAGCACCTGTTACAAGCCAGCAGCGCCCTTTTCGGCCCGTTCGATTTTGGCGCTTACCGAACACCGGCAGACTGGAAACTGGCCCAGAAGGGAAAGGAAACGCTTTTCAAAGAAGTGGTCGCAAGCTACCAGGAAAAACACCCGAAAATTTACGGCCTGGAATACCAGGATCATCAGGAACTGTTCCACATCACGCTGGAGCCCTCAAACATGAGAGCCCTGGGTGCTGCCTTTAAAGGCGTTTCCCCACATGGGCTTGATCTCACCTTCCTGGT
>CAZPQA010000031.1:0-22585 GCA_964588535.1 uncultured Desulfobacteraceae bacterium | reverse complement strand
TGGGTGCTGCCTTTAAAGGCGTTTCCCCACATGGGCTTGATCTCACCTTCCTGGTGGCAAGCCGATCCCGGGAAGAATCAGATGCCATGCATCTCTGTCTGCCCCTGACAAGAAGGGGATCCAACAAAGAAAACATTGCCCATATCCTTGACCCGTTGCGGATCGAAACCGATGATCCCGTGGGAACATTTTCCATGAACGGCCCCCACTTTGGAGATCGATACGGTATCGTCAGGGACCTGCTCGACGTCCTCGAAACCGCCGGCGTTGATCTTATGGGACTGAGCTGCACCATCGCTTCCATTACCGGCGTCGTCCCTTCATCACAACTGGCACCGACCATTGAAGCCATCCGGAATTGTTTCGATGTGCCGTCCGTCTTCAAAACGGATCGGGAATACGAATAAAGCACACCTTCAAAATCGCTTTGTGGTTGACATGTGAACCTTGTTCTGTCTATATGTCCGTGTAGAATCTCAAATTTCAAATTGGAGGATTTCATAATGGTTCCAGCCTTGCTCGTCATGTGTGGTCTGGGAGCGGTATTGGGTATTGTACTTAGCCTCGCGTCCAAAGTTTTTTATGTTTATGAAGACCCGAGAATCGGTCAGGTAGAGGACTGCCTGGCCGCCGCCAATTGCGGTGGATGCGGCTATGCCGGCTGTTCCGCCGCGGCGGTTGCCGTGGTAGCAGGGCAGGCGCCTGCCAATGTATGTATTGTGGCGGGAGATGAGGCCACCCAGGCCGTCGCCGCCGTCATGGGAATAGCCGGGGGCCTCGCAGAAGCGTCCAACTGTTCAAACCCCTGTACAGGCGGGGATCGTTCAAAAGTCCGCTATCTTTACGAAGGCATTCCCTCATGCCGGGCACAGATGCTACTGGATGATGGCAAGCGTGATTGCGACAAGGGGTGCCTGGGTTACGGCGACTGTGTGAAGGTCTGTCTGTTTGACGCCCTGGAAATAGGACCTGAAGGGTTTCCCGTTGTAGATGAGGAAAAATGCGTGGGATGCGGCGCCTGTGAACGAACCTGTCCCAAAGACATACTCACCGTAAAAACCCCGTCCGAGCGCCTGCTTCATTTCAATGCCCACGAGGACTCTCTGGCGCCCTGCCGGCAGATCTGCCCGGCCCAGATCAATATCCCCCTTTACATTGCCCAGATTCGAAAAGGCGATTACGAAGGGGCTGTCCATACCATCCGTGAACGCAACCCTCTGCTGCTATCCTGCGGCAGGGTTTGCCCCCATCCCTGCGAAGACAGCTGCCGCCGCGGGGTGGAAGATGAACCGGTTTCCATCAATCAGTTGAAACGCTTTGCGGCCGATTATGAGATGACTTCCGGCAAGCGGTTTCCCATTTCCGTGGCGCCCGATACCGGGAAAAAAATCGCCGTCATCGGCGGGGGCCCGGCCGGTTTGAGCTGTGCCTTTTTCCTCAGGCGGATGGGTCATGACGTGACCATATTCGAAGCCATGCCCAAACTGGGCGGCATGATCCGATACGGCATTCCCGAATACAGGCTTCCCAAGAAGACGCTGGACTGGGAAATTGAAGGCATACTCAACCTAGGAGTCGAAAGCCATACCCGGGTGAAATTCGGTGATGATTTTGACCTCACGTCCCTTGTGGCCGCAGGATACGATGCTATGTTCATGGGCATCGGCGCGTGGAAAGATTCACTGCTGCGCGTGGAAGGGGAAAATCTGGAAGGATGCTACACGGGCATCGATTTCCTTTCCCGTTTGGCCGGCGGCGAGATGCTGCCCATGGGAGATACGGCGGTGGTCATCGGCGGCGGAAACACCGCCATCGACTGTACCCGAAACCTCCTTCGCTATGGCGCCAAAAAGGTCTACCTGGCGTATCGAAGAACCCGGAAAGAGATGCCTGCCAACCCGGTTGAGATCGAGGCCGCCGAACACGAAGGCGTGGAATTCATCTTCCTGACGGCACCCAAGGAAGTGATCAGCGACGATAAAGGGCACTGCACCCATCTGGAATACCTGAAAATGGAATTGGGCGAACCGGATGCCAGTGGCAGACGCCGCCCCGTCCCCATCGAAGGTTCGGAAACCCGGCTGCAGACCGATATGATCATTACCGCCATCGGACAGGCGCCGGACGTGTCATTTGTGGAACGTGATCAGAAGCGTCTGGCCGAATTAAAAACCACCCGCTGGAACACGGTTGACGCCGACCCCAAAACCCTGCAAACCAATATCCCCTACCTCTTTGTGGGCGGCGACTCGGCCACGGGCCCGGCCCTGGTGGTCACCGCCATCGGCGGCGGCAGAAGGGCCGCCAGATCGATCCATCAATATGTGATGGATGAAGAAGTCAAAGCAGGGCCGATGGAACATATGGGAAAAGACCTCACCCCTGAATCTCAATTCGACCATGTCCCCGGCATCGTCAAAAAGCCTAGGTCTCCCATGGAGGAGCTGCCGGCAGACGAGAGAATCAAATCCTTTGTGGAAGTGGATCAGGTCCTGACCGAAGAACAGGCATTGACGGAAAGCGAACGTTGTCTCTCCTGTTGTATTACCTGTTATAATATGGACCCGGAATCGGAGGAGGCGTTAAAACAACAGGCAGCAGTTGGCTGATTCCAAAAACCATAAATGACGTACCCGAAGCAACTCACAGACAGGGTTTTTCTACTCGGCAATCACTATGCCTCCATCTATCTGGTGAAGGGAGATCAATTTTCCGTTCTGGTGGAGGCAGGGCTTTCCGTAATGGCACCACAGGTCGCAGACCAGTTAGAACACCTTGAAATTAACCCCGCAACTCTCAAATATCTGGTTCTCACCCATACCCATGCGGATCATGTCATGGGCGCACCCCTAATCAAGAAATCATTTCCTCAAATCAAAATTACCGGCGTATCTGAAGCCAGAGATCTGCTTTCCAGGAAAAAAATATTCGACTTTTTCACCCGGGAAGATGCCTATACATCGAACCGTCTTCTGGATTTTAAGGCTGTCGACCCCGACACATCACAACCAACGCCTCTCCCTTTTACCTTTGAAAAAATCGTTTCACCTGGAGATGTCCTCGATCTCGGCGGATTGTCCCTTCACATCCTGGATGCACCGGGACATTGCCGGAGCGGCATCGCACTTTGGGATCCCCGGGGAAGGATACTGTTTTGCTCCGATTCTCTGGGGTTTCATCTACCCCCGGAAAAATTTGTTTCCAATTTCTATGTGGATTACGATGACTACCGCAAAACCTTTGAAACCTTTCGCGCTCTTAAACCCAAATGGATCTGTCCCGGCCACTGCGGCGCCTATGGCGCCGAGGAGGCAACGCAATTCATAGCGGGATCACGACGTGAGCTGGACTGGATTACCGATTATGTAACCGGCCGGGCTCAATCTCAGGAAGGGATTACTGAAGCGGCAGAGGTTCTGTTCCAAAGGTATTTTATGGATGAAGCAACGATCTTCAGTCCGGAAAACACAAAGCACTGCATGGAATTATTGATCCGCCGGATCCTTGAATCAAAGGTTTTAACTGAATAGTCGAGCCAATTATGGAAAACAACGGGCAAAAGTCTTCATCAGGCGGGGAGACCCCTTCAGGCGGAGCTTTCGCTGAAGCAACGCCCAGATGAGATTCTTTTCCCCGGCCAGAAAATCCAGCCAGGTCCGACTGTCTGCTGTGACATGCATGTCAGGGGTACCCACCAGACCGCTCTGGACCTGAATCGTCTTGTCACGGATGACCGCGGTCCCTTCACATTGTTCTTCTCCCGTAAAGGTAAAATGGTACGTGGCGTTGAGACCTTCGGACTGGTCGCGCTGGAAAACAATGGGCAGACTCTCCAGGAAACCTGCTGCAGAACCCGGCCTGAGGCCGTTACCCACCCCTTTTATGGCTTTGTGGGGAAATTTCTTTCCAACATGGCTCTCGGCATCTGAGCCAGGAACCACATAAATCGTTTCCACCTTGTCCTGAAGCGGTTTCACCACCTGGGCGAGGAAATGTTTTCGGTCGTCCAGAAACGGACCGATAACCTCTTCTCCCGCAGGACAAACGGCCATGCAGTAAGAGGACTTGTTGCAGATCCCATAACTCAGGGACTGCCACATGGAGACCGTCTCAGGATCGCTGACCTTCTTGCGGTAGGACCTGACGCATTTGCTTGATACGATATTTTCCACCCAGTTCATGAAGCCGCCCAGGCGGTCCCGGTAGTTGTGTGTCATACAGGTCGCAAAATTGAAATGACCGTCAGTGCAGATGGCCCCGACCGGACAGGCGGAGACGCAAAGCTTGCATTCAATGCATGGGTTGAAGTCCAGAGGCGGGTCATATGCTGTCACTTCGCAGTCCAGGAGGATCGTGCCCAAGACGATGAAGTTCCCGAATCGTGGATGGATGACCAAACGGTGATGACCCATGGCCCCCAGACCGGCCGAAATGGCAATGGGTTTATGGGAAAGCGGCCACATCTTGCCCGGCCACTTTGCCAGATCCATGGGAAACCCTGCGGAAGGGCTCATTGCCTTTACACCGTTTTCAATCAGGACCTTCACGATCCTGCGTGATACAGCGTTTGTTTGTTCAAACGATTGCAGAAATTCCAGATCTGATACGTCACGGGATGGGCATCGAATATTCTCCGGGTTCATCCGGCAGACAATGCTCATGAGACTGCGGGTCCGGGGAAATATCTTCAGAATGTCTTCCGCATGTTCTTCAAGCTCCGAACGACCTATTTCCACCAGACCAGCATCATCAGCCCCTGCTTCCAGGGCAATGGTCTTGAGCCACACTGAATCAAGCTTTTCCTGGACCACGGTAATGGAATCTTCCTCAACCTTTTCCCTGTATTGCATAACTGTTGGATGTTCATTAAGCTTCATAAAGAAGGCCTCCCATTGTTTAAAGGTGGTTGAGTTTAAGCCTCCCACACTTCAGGCGGGACCATTCCCATGCCCTGGTATTCAATGCGGTACGGGGTGATCTTACAGACGCAGTAATTGGGATCGTCCGGGCCGGAGAAGTAGCTTTCAAGATGGTCATTCCAGGCCGCCTTTTTGCTCGCTTCATCGGTCAGGATCTCGGCTCTGCCTTGAATCTGGAGATACGATTCCGCTGTCCCCATATCGGTGACACCGGTGGTCAAGTGGATTTCAGGGTTTTTACGGATCTGGGCCACCTTGCGTGACTGGACAAACGTGGCCATCCAGATGGTCAGGTTTTCATCAGCCATGGGGGTGACATAACGGGCCCAGGGTTTTCCGTCTTCCGTGATGGTAGAAAGGACGGATAAGGTAGGGCGATCCATTTTTGCCAAAATTTTCTTTTTCAGTTCAGACATTTGCATCTCCTTTTCTGGATAAAATAAATGGTTTTGGGCCTACGCTTTTGCACCATAAGCCCTTAGGGCTTCAAAACATGATCAAATATAAACCGTTTATGGTTCTCAAGCGGTTCGGGACCTTTTATCGCCTTCATATGCAAGAGCGCGCCGTGCCAGCTGCTCACCAGAAAATAGGCCGTCTCCCTCACATCCAGCTGCTGAGAAATCTCGCCTTTTTCTTGCGCTTCGCCCAGCAGCTCGGAATAGCCATCAAGCATAATGTTCACAGCTGACATGAGCCTATCTCGAAATGCCGGGCTCAAATCACCCATCTCCTGGGCAAGATTGCCGATGGGACAACCATAGGCGTAATCTTTTGACTTAAAAAAGTCCATAAACCACTCAAGGAGGCTTTCTATTTTTTGTAAGGGAGAAAGGGCGGGATCTTCCAGGATCGGCCGTGAGATGAAAGCATAATATCCGGCGAAATGGTCGATGACCTGAAGTCCGAAATCCTCTTTGCTCTTGAAGTAATTATAGAACGACCCCTTTGGTACTCCGGCTGCGTTGAGGATTTCCTGAAGACCCGTGTGATTGAATCCCTTCAAATGGATGAATTCCGCTCCGGTTTCAAGAATCTTTTGCTTGGTATCCGTTTTCATAATCCCCGCTTGTCTCCAAATGCTTGACAATAGTAGACCGGTCGTCTATAAATGTCAACCTTTTTTTCACCTAAAACCTGCATTAAATTTTTTCGAAGAGAGGCATAAGAGCAATTCTTTCAGAAGGCTGGAAGCAAAAAAGAACTTTATTCCTCCGTCTGAAAGTGTTCGCAAAGAATACGCTTATGTCCTGCTGAAGGAATACAGAAAGTACATTGAGGATCGACCCGGCAACGGTCGGTAGAACGAAAAAAGGCACGAGGAAACGGCATTACCGTTTTCCCCGCACCTTTTTTGTCTTGACGCCTTTTTGTTTCAGTGCTTTTGAATTCCGGGAAACACGTTGCTTTCCCAGAATTTCCATTCGTAAGATTATACGCAACCGGTCGGTTTGGGCAGTCCAGCCATTTTACAGGCGCCTTTGCCCGGCCCTGAAGGAAACAGCTCGTAGATATATTTCAGTTTGTAGCCGGTGACTTTAGACAGAATCCTGACCATGGGAGCGATGCCGTTCTTCTTGTAGTACGCCTGCAAAACGTCAACGACCTTCTTATGTTCATCCGTAATTTCTTCAATGCCTTCACTTGATTTTACATACTTCATCCATCCTTCGTCCCAGTTGGCGAAGTCGTCGATGAATCCGTCTTCATCAACATCATAGCTGGTTCCCTCAAATTCTATTGTTGCCATACCTAAACTGCCTCCTTTTTTGTTAAATAAAATACCCTGTAAAATACCACGTCTGAATATTTCTTCAGCTAACACCACACACAATCGGGGCAGTATAATCCCTGTTTTATACGTTGTCAAATGTTCTTTTTCGACTTCTTCAGGGTTTGGCCATTTTTTTGTGATTAAGCGCTGCCCTAAAAAGACCCTTCGCCCAATCGGACTCACCGGCGGCATGCACATGGGTATAGGTCCCCAATATATTCTTTCTGCATATACCATCTTTTTCGCCGTCGATGCCATGACCCCGTTGTACCTTAAAGGCGAAGTGTACCGGCTCTTTCGAAGCCGTAAATACAGCTCTGGAATAGTGAAATTCGTGACCGCGCAGAATTTTCCCAACTGAATAATAGGGATTCTGATCACAGGTTTCCAGAATGGTATATCCGTGCCCCTGGGGCTTTTTCTGGAAAACAAAATCCAGGGGCAGTGCCCCGATCATGGGGTAATGATTGCCGGATAAGCGGATTCGCTCCCCCAGATAAATGAGTCCCCCGCACTCGGCATAAACGGGAAGACCCTTTTCGATTTCCCCTTTCAGAGCGTCTCTGAATACCCCATTGTCAGCCAGGGACTGCGCCTGGGTCTCGGGAAAGCCGCCGCCGATGTAAAGTGCATCCAGCTTGGGCAGGGCATTGGCGGAAATGGCATTGAGTTCAACCATAACAGCGCCCAGTTTTTCAAGCGTAGACAGGTTTTCAGGGTAATAAAACCATAGTGCCTGATCCCTTATAAAACCGATTCGCGGGCGCGATGTCTCATTTCCAGGATAGGTTTCCACTTCACCAAGGGAACTGATGCTGTCAAGTGGGGGAACTCGGTTGGCGATTTCCTGGATACGCGCCAGTTGCAGGTTGTCCGAGACGGTTTTTTTAGCCCACGAAATAGCCTTCTGTGCCCGGCTGCTCTCCTGGTGGGGAACCAGCCCCATATGCCTTTCCGGAAAGGGGTTTTCCTTCAGTTTCGGAACCGAACCCACCACCGGAATGCCGCAGTACTTCCAAATGGCCTCGGTGATCAGGTTTTTCTGCCTGGGTCCGGCCACTCGATTCAGAATAACACCTGCGATATTCAGTTCGGGGTCAAATACCTGGCATCCCCGAACAATGGCGGCCATGGTCCGCGTTGTCATGGTCACATCTAAAACAATGAGCACGGGGGCTTGAAGAAGCTTTGCCAGCTCTGCAGTGCTGCAGCACCCATCAATGTCGAGACCGTCAAAGAGCCCTCGGTTTCCTTCAATTACGGCGATCTGTCCATGATGGGAATGGCGCAGGAAAGAATCCAGGATTTGATTTTCATCCATCAAAAAAGAGTCCAGGTTATAACAGGGCGCACCTGTTGCCAGGGAAAGCCAGCCTGCGTCAATAAAATCCGGGCCCTTTTTGAAGGGGGCCACCCGAAGGCCCTTTTCCCGCCATGCGGCGGTAAGGCCAATGGATAAAATGGTTTTGCCGGAGCCGCCTTTCAGGGCAGCGATAATGATACGGGGATGCATAAAACAGTCTCTGATTCTATGGATTCGGTTTTGTATGGTTCCAAATTAATGGATAAAAAACTGCTGGGAATAAGGAACATGGTCGTTTGAAATTGTCAACAAAAAAGTCGTAGGATGTTTCTGTTTTTTTTATTGACATCCTGTCGACCTTTTGGTTATTAACTATCTGAAAAATTGGTTAATTGGTATTTACTGAAAGAGCGATTGGAACCGGATCGATTATTTTGAGGATTCGGTGGGAATATGGTCAAATTTTTTTGAATCCCTGCCGTGGATTAGGATTATTTGAGGGAGGAGGTGACGGTCGGCACAAATTTTAGGATATATTCCTTTTATAATAATATTTTTAAGGAGGCAAGTCTAATGGCGTTTGAACCCAACGAAGAACAAAAAGAGTTAAAGTACGACGAGCTTCGCATCTACAGCGATGAGGAGCTGAACAACTATACGGAGGATGAGCTCAAGAATTACAAATGTAAACATGACATCCCCGATATGGACGAACTGGAAAAAGGGCCCTGGCCGAGCTTTGTGGCGGACGCCAAACGCGAGGCCCTTCACCGAAGGAATCTGGCCGACGATCGGATGATGATCGATCGGGATGTTGTCGAGGATATGCTGGGACAGCTCCAGGTCTCTTTTGACGAAGGTGAAACCCACTGGAAGCATGGCGGCATCGTGGGCGTATTCGGCTACGGCGGCGGCGTGATCGGCCGATACTCAGATTTGCCTGACAAATTCCCTTCCATTGCGCATTTTCATACCATGCGGATCAACCAGCCGGCCAGCAAGTTTTACTCCAGCGACTACCTGCGGTGCATCTGCGATCTCTGGGAATACCGGGGCAGCGGCATGTTGAACATGCATGGCTCCACGGGCGACATCATCTGCATCGGCACCTTTACCGAACAGCTGGAGCCCATTTTTTATGAACTGGGACATGTCCTTCAGCAGGATCTGGGCGGATCCGGCTCCAATCTGCGCACACCGGCCTGCTGTATCGGTAAAGCCCGTTGCGAATGGTCCTGCATCGATACCCAGGCCATGTGTTACGAGCTAACCCATTACTACCAGGATGAGCTGCACCGTCCGGCCTTCCCCTATAAATTCAAGTTCAAATTTGACGGCTGCCCCAACGGTTGCGTGGCCTCCATTGCCCGGTCGGACATGAGCTTTATCGGCACATGGAAAGACAACATCCGGATCGACCAGGAAGCGGTACAGGCCTATATGGGCGGCGAGATCGTTCCCAACGGTGGCGCCCATGCCGGCAAAGACTGGGGTAAATTCGATATTGATAAAGAAGTGATCAACCTCTGCCCCACCAATTGCATGTGGATGGAAGACGGCAAACTCATGATCGACGATAAGGAATGCACCCGTTGCATGCACTGCATCAACACCATGCCGAGAGCCCTGAAGCCGGGTGTGGAAACCGGCGTGAGCATCCTGTTCGGCGCCAAAGCCCCCATTCTGGACGGCGCTCAGATGTCCGTTCTGACCATTCCTTTCATGGAATGCGAAGCGCCCTATGACAACATCAAGGAAGTCGTGGAAAAGATCTGGGACTGGTGGCCGGAAGAAGGAAAGAACCGTGAGCGTCTGGGTGAACTGATCCAGCGTCAGGGCATCGCCAAGCTGCTGAAGGTCCTGGAGATTCCGCCCATGCCGCAGATGGTGAAAGAGCCGAGGAGCAATCCCTACATCTTCTGGAATGAAGAAGATGTGCCCGGCAAATGGGACCGCGATATCGACGACTACCGATCCAGACATGCGAGATAGGAGGAATCAAAAAATGGCATTATCAACTGAAAGACTAGGGCTTTATAATCCCGAAAAACCCATGGAAAACAGGCTGACGGACCTGGGTCCGCGGCATTTCTGGCAGTATTTTCCTCCCATTATCCAGAACAACTACGGCAAATGGGATTACCATGAAATCCTGGAGCCCGGAATTCTGGTGCATGTGGCTGAAAACGGCGACAAGGTTTTTACCGTCCGGGTTGGCGGTTGCCGGTTCATGACCGTTGAAAACGTGCGCGAGATCTGTGACATCGCCGACAAACACTGCGACGGTTACATGCGGTTTACCACAAGGAACAACATCGAGTTCATGGTGGACAGCCAGGACAAGATGGAAACCCTGAAAAAGGATCTTGAGAGCCGCAAGCATGTCACCGGAAGCTACAAATTCCCCATCGGCGGCACCGGCGCCGGTATTACCAATATCGTCCATACCCAGGGCTTCATCCATTGCCACACCCCGGCCACGGACGCGTCCAGTATGGTGAAAGCCGTCATGGATGATCTCTTTGAGGAATTCCAGGGGATGAACATGCCGGCCCAGGTTCGTATTTCCATGGCCTGCTGCCTCAACATGTGCGGGGCTGTCCATTGTTCCGATATCGCCCTTCTGGGGTATCACCGGAAACCGCCCTTGATCGACAACGAAGTCCTTGGCCAGTACTGCGAAATTCCGCTGGTCATTGCGGCGTGCCCCACGGCCGCCATTTCGCCGGCCAAGACCGAATCCGGCAAAAAAACGGTTAAGATTAAGAACGAACGCTGCATGTTCTGCGGCAACTGTTACACCATGTGTATGGCCCTGCCCCTTGCGGACCAGGAAGGTGACTGTGTGACCATCATGGCCGGCGGTAAGGTTAGTAACCGGATTTCGCCGCCTAAATTCTCCAAGGTCGTTGTGCCGGCGCTGCCCAACAATTACCCGAGGTTCCCCGAGGTGTGTGAGGATATCAAGAAAATAGTTAACGCTTACGCGGCGGGCGCCAATAAGTACGAGCGTGTTGGCGACTGGGCCGAGCGAATTGGATGGGAAAGATTCTTCGAAAAATGCGATCTTCCCTTTACGGATCATCTCATTGACGATTACCGTCTGCAGTATGATACCTACAGGACGTCCACCCAGTTCAAATATACTGAGGCATCCTGGGCCGTATCAAGAGCTGTTAACGGCATCAAATAAACGAACGCTCAACTAGCTTCATCCGGGGAAAAAGCCATCACCGTAAGATGTCTCTTCCCCGGGTGAAATGTGAATGAAGGAGCAACAATGGAAGAGATGAAAGAAGCCATTATGGCATTTGCCGAAAAGAGCAAGAAAAGCAAATTTTACTTTAACGACATCCAGAAAGCGGTTCAGAAAGTGATTCCGGAGGCCAAAGCCAGAGCGATCAAAAAGGCTGCCACCGCATTGATCAACGAAGAAAAATTGATCTATTTTTCCACCGGCAGCAGCACCCTGTATGGCATGAAGGGGAAAGGCCAAACCGAAGATTATTAGAAAAGATCTTTATCGGCTGCTTAACCAGAAATGACGAAATGATAGCGAAAAGGTCGCCGTCCCGCTTGGGTTGCGACCTTTTTGCTTCATAGAGTTCAGAGGCGTATTATGAAGAGTCCACAGGGATCGGAAGAATTTCTTTTTGAACAAAAAGCATTGCGGGATGAAGATACGGAATGTGCTAATACGCAATATAACCTTGGCGTTTCCCTTATGAAAGAGGGAAAGCTGGATGAGGCCATTGCGGCGTTTAATGAGGCTGTCGCCAACAGCGCCCGAATGTTTGAGGGCTATGTTAATCTGGGGTACATCTATTTCAAAAAAGGCGATCTGGATATGGTGATAGAGGTCAACAACAGAGCCATCCAGATTGAGCCCAGGTATGCCCGGGGGTACGCCAACCTGGGATTTGCTTTTCTCCAGATGATGAAAACCGAAGAGGCGATCAATGCCCTCAACAAGGCCATTGAACTGAATCCTGAGATTGTTCAGGCCTGGAGCAATTTGACCAACGCGTACCTTCAAAATGATGAGGTGGAAAAGGCCGTCGAAACGGGCGAAAAGATGGTGGAAATCGCGCCCGAATTTGCTCTCGGCCAGAACAATCTCGCAAGTGCCTATTACAACAAGGGCGATTACCAGAAGGCCATTGAACATCTGGATGAGGCGGTTGATTTAGGTTTTACGCCCCATCCCGAGTTTGTAAAAGCATTGGAGCCGCATCGTTAGCAATGGACTTTTCTTATTTGTTTGAACCGTATGACCGGCAGGTGAGTCTTGCGGACAGATCGTTTGAGCGCATTGCCGGAGAATATCCGGAGTGTATCAGTTGTAAACCGGGTTGTGCCGATTGCTGTCACGCGGTATTCGGGCTTTTCCTTGTGGAAGCGGTGTTTTTAAAAAATGATTTCGATCAGCTTGGGGAAAAGGAGAAGGCCGAAGCGCTTAAGCGGGGTCTTGCGGCTGAAAAAGAGCTCAAGACCCTTGAAAGGACCCTTAAAGAGTTCAAGGATGATTCCCGGATGAGTGCCTATGCCATGGCCAAAACGAGAATCCGTTGTCCTCTGCTCAATGATGACGATGCCTGCATCCTCTACCCTTACCGCCCCATTACATGCAGGGTTTACGGCATTCCCACCATGGTTCAGGGGGTTCCGCGGATTTGCGGCAGTACGGGCTTCAAGAAGGATCAGGGGTATCCTTTCTTTAATATGAATGTTGTACAGAAAGAGCTGTTTCAGTTGTCGAAGGATCTGCTGGAAAACGCAAAAATAGATGCCCCGGAAGAAAGGGCATCCCTTCTGATCTCCATTCCAAAAATCATAAAGACCCCGGTGGAAGACCTGGTCAATGAAAATCCTGAAGGGCCTGCCGTAGAAAGCCAGCCTTGATCATGGTTTGAGTCATGTTGCGTTTATCGTTGAGTCCAAATGCTACGTTCCTGTATAAAACATCTGTTTGATTTTTTCGGGGTATAATGGGGTGATAAAAACCCTATTACTGGATAGACAAAAGGTGGGTTCTGAGGTTGACTTTCGTATTTCTTATGCCGAGCTTCTTCCTCAGGTTCTTCCGGTAATCCTCGATTGTTTTACCGGATAAATTCAGTAATTCTGCAATCTCTTTCGTTCTTTTACCCTCCCTTACAAGATAAGCTATCTGAAGCTCTCCAGGGGTAAGGGCCAAATACTTTGAAGACAATTTGCTCGAAAACGATGAGAGAATATTCTTAAGGCCAGATTCCAGTAAGCCTAAGAATACGATTTGTTTTTGATCTACTGGGCTATTTTTAAGCTCTTTCAGGTAGGGCACGACCAAAGTTTTCACATTGGATAGCACTTTCTCTCCGAGTTCTTCCTTGTCTTTCTCCCTGTGGTTAAGCAGGATCTTCAGGGCAGTGTTTGTTTCCGAAAGCTCAAGGGTTTTATTCTGCAATTCCATCTCCATCAGCTTCTGTGTGGTAACATCTATCATGATCCCGTTATAACATTCAGGTTTTCCTTCTGAATTAAATACAGGGTTTGAAATTACATGAAGCCACCGACATTCTCCCTCCAGACCCCTTAATCGAAATTCCTGGTCAAATGGAAGTCCGGATTGAGCACTCTCGTTTTGGGCGTTTATAATCGACGGTAAATCATCCTCATGAACATTTCTAAACCACTGGCTGAATTCCTCTTGTGGTGATACACCGACAATATCTTCGAGGCTCGGGCTTGCAAAAACCAAATGCCCCCTGTAATAATTTTCAGGATCAATCTTCAATCTATAGACCGCGAAACCTTTGGCGCTTTCCATAAACGAATGGAAGTGTTTCTCGCTTTCACACAGCGCCCGCTCGGCTTGCGCGCGATCGGTTTTGTCCTTGGCAAAGGAAACTATCATTTCAACCTGACCTCCGTCACCTGAGATCGGATAAGCCACCTGTTCAAATATCATTCCTGCCCGGCTGTCTTCAAAGAATACAGGTTTGCCTGTTTCAAAAACCTTATTCCACTTTTGTCTTCGGCCCTCTGCCACGTCAGGCGGGAAAAAATCGTATAACTTTTTCCCAACAATTTTTTCTTTCGTAGTTGCGAGCCTGTCACAGACTGTCTTATTGGCCACATGAACTATGCCTTTTTTATCTATAAGAACTATTGTCTCGGTGGTGGCATCCAAAATGGCATTCAATTTCTCTTCACTTTCTCTAAGCGCTTCCACAGCCCGTTGGTGCGCTTCATTTTCTTTTCTTAACTGCTTATTTGCTTCAGCTAATTCTGCAGTGCGGATTTCCACACGTCGTTCCAAGTCATCATGGGCATGTTTTAATGCCTCCTCAGCACGCAGTCGGTCGGTGATGTCAATGATAATAGAATGAAGCAACTTTTTCCCACCAGATTCTAAAACCCCGGTGTAGACATGGACGTCCCGAATTTCACCGGAAGCCAAGCGATGCTTCAACGTAAACTCAGTATTTCTATCTGAGCTTGCGCTGGCAATCATCTTTCTTACTTCAGCTTCACTCTCCATGTTGATGTCCCAGACCAGAAGATTCGTAATCTCTTCATGACTGTATTGGTAGAATTCACAAGCGGCGGGGTTGGCATCAATAATCTTTCCGGATGAAGGATCTATCAACCACTTCATAGCGTTGTTTTTTTCAAATATGTCCCGGTAGAGTTTCTGACTTTCCAGCAACGTCCTTTCAGTTTTTTTTCGCGCTTCTATCTCCTCCTGCAACTCAAGGTTGGTTTGTTCAAGGCGTTCATGGGCTTTTTCCAGTTTCAGTTCCAATTTCCTCCTAGAAAGGGCGATTTCCACAAAGGCATGGACCTCTCTTTCATCAAAAGGTTTCATCACATAGCCAAAGGGGGCTGTTTCCTTTGCTGCTTCGATGTACTCTGGATCACCATATCCGGATATAAAAACGATGGGGGTCCCCAACTCCGCCTTGATCACCCTGGCAGCGTCTATACCATTCATCTCTCCAGGCATTTTCACGTCCATGAGAATAAGATCGGGGTTCATTTTCCGGGCCATCTCAATGGCTTCTGCACCAGTTTCTGCCTGCCCGGCCACATCATAACCCAGATCCTTGACCATCTCTTCGACTTCGAGCCTTGTGAGCCATTCATCATCTACAATCAGAATTTTCGGCATGTGATCCCTCAATTTCTTGAACTGTTAGTTGCTACCATGTGGTGGGGTTACTTTACATCTTTTCCTTAATGAAGGTTTATGGAAAAAGCGTAGCGTAATTTATTGGTGACGTCAAATTTTTTTGTTACGTTCAAGAATTGCAAGCATTCACGACCGGATTGGGAAGTAAAATAGAGGGGGGAGTCTCTTTTGAAAAGAAGATAACTTGGAGTGGCCGGATGATCGCCCTCAGGATCAAAAGCATTTTTCCCATAACTTTCTAGGAGGCGCCTAGATTATGAAATATCAAGCCAGCGGTGTGAAAAAGCAGTTACCCTGATGTTCACCCGTAGTCAATGCACTTCGCTACGCACCCCAAATATCTTGAGAATATCATGCCACATATTTCAGCTAAGTCACACCTGGTTTTCTGTGGTGTTAACAGGGGTGCAATCCCCCCATTTTTTGTCGCTATCCTTATTTGGAGAGACAGCATGTAGGTTTTCAGATTGAGCGGTTGAGCAAAACCTCAAAATAGGTTACGAGAACAATAAAAAATCCTGAAGGGCCTGGCGTAGAGAACTGATGTGATCGGCAATGTGGGCGCTTATGAGGTCCATACCATTTGAATTTTGTGCCGCGTAATGGGCTAGAAGCGGCTCGAAAACCTGATTGAGCTCCGGCTTGTCAAAGGATTGAAGCAGGGAAAGAAGGTCTGCCACCTGGATCCCTGCAACACCACTTCCTTCTGTTTCCCCCCGGGCACGAAGTCCTTCAAAAAACCCCTTTACGGTGGCGGTGACGGCAAAATCGTCCAGCCAGACCATTTCCCCCACCCCATCCAGCCTGTCGAGTCGCATCTTAACCGTTGTATCCAGGAAAAAATAGATGACGGCAATCGTTGCGTTGGCATCTTCCGTTGCCGGCTGTGGCTCGTATTGCCGAACAGTGGTCAGCCTGACATTCAATTTCCCACACCGTTGGGTATTGACGATAAAATCCCCGGCGGCATGATGCCATGCACCGATATGGCTGAAATCCCTAAAATCGTAGTAAAGGGTCAGGATTTTTGAGCATTCTTCAATGATAATAGATGCTTCCGTGGCTGAGGCATATCGAGGGCCTCTTTTCAGGTCCCATACCTGAATTTTTTGTCTGCCGTCTAAAGGGTCCATGGCCATATGCCATTCATGGTAATCTTCAAACCACTGGGCTGCCAGCATGACCATTTCTTCAGTTTTCCCCTGGGCCGCATGACAGGTCATTTTTCTGATGCCGTAGATTTCGGGCAAAAATGAAAATTCAGAATTACGGTTCAGCCGGTCCAGGATATCATGCTCATGCATGATACATTCAACGCCTTTTCCGGAAATGGCCGTGCTCAATGTGAATTTGAGACGCTCTTCTGCCATGAATACTTCCACGCTGGCCAGGTGATACAAGATGCCGTGCTTTTCGCTGCGTATCTGGATTTTCCGTACATCTTCCAGGCTGAAATCCTCATGGGATCTGCTTTTCAGCACACGTTTGAGCAGTTGACCCTGGTTTTTTAAAACACATGCCTTGACGGTATCAAAATAGTTGCCAAGGGTCAGATGAGGATGGGCTTTTTCGGGGGTTATGAGGAACGGTCTTGACAGATCTTCGGGGTCGAGGGAAATGTCGCCTTCAGGAGAAGAGAATAGATACGCAACAATCATAGTTTGTTCATGGCTTCTTCGGCGATTTCGCCCACCGACATTTTTCGGATGTGCCCCGATTCATAGATTTCGATTTCATGGGATTCACCCAGGTGTTTTTCCATGTCTTTTCTGGCTTCGTGAGCGCCCAGATTACCCATGAGCCACACGGTGTAGCCACGGACTGAAGGGTCCTGATCGTCAAGAAAGGCAAAAAAGTACAGGGTGTGCTTGCGTATGAAAGGCCCTTGGGTTTTCGAGATCCTGCCCAGGGCCTTCAACGCATCAATTCTACGGTTCACATCCCCCGTGAACTGGTAGAGTTGAGCCGTATATCCGCCATACAGATCGGGCCGCTGAGCTATGATTTCACCGATGGCCTCAAAAGCGCCCAGGGGAAACGCCGCCGTATCTGTGAGAGAATAAAAGAGCCCCTGCAGGAGCTTGGAAACGATCCCCGGGTCCTCGTCTCCAACAATGGCACAGGCACCACCAAGGGTCTCGGCGGCTCTTTGGCGAAGGAGGCTGTCCCCGGAATAGAGCAGGCGTTGAAGATACCGGATGATTTTCTTGTCGTCTTGGGCGGCATCCAGTATGGGGTCAATCTGATAGCTTTTGACCTTTGCCTCCACCTCCTTTTTGGACATTCGTTTCGCAGGGGCCTGTTTTCGCCGGGTAACCGGCACATCGACCGGCGTGCTCTCGAGACGTTTTTTGGCCCCTTCAGCCGTGACTTCCTGAACTTCCTGATGCAACCTGATAAAATAAAGTGCCCCGGATGTTTTTCGACCCTCATAGGTACCAGACGATATAACAAGGTGTGTATTGAGATCGTAATTCTCCACAATCTCCTGTTTATAGTCGTCATCGGCCACCAACCCCCACGCCAGGTCCCAGTCCATGTTGCAACCGAACAAAAGGGCCTCGATCAGGGCGGCGCCCAAGTTGTGTCCGGTTTCATCGCAGGCATAGACCGCACCGCACGAACACATCCCCACAGGCATCTCACCGGGTTTTCTGGTGGGCAGTTCTTTTGGCTTTTCAACGGGCAGACCACAAAAAGGGCATTTGGCCCTTTGGATCGGTTCTCTTCCAAAAAATTTTCGATCAAGCATTTTTATTGGTGTTCCAATAGGGTTACGGGTGAAGGCAGGTTGAAACTTCGGGTATCTTCGTCGTACTCAAAACCGACAATTTCCAGGCCCCATCGGGAAGATTTGAATTCGATAACCCAATTTCGGTACGAGGGGCCGGCAAATTCGCAACTGATATTGCCGCTGCGCGCATCCATTTGCATCAGCCTGTCAGCAATTTCCCCTTGAAAAATTTCGGTGATATGGAACTTGTCATCATCGTCAAGTTCCAGCTTCACCGTGGATGGGGCTTGATGATCCATCATTTTGCCGGTCCCGGAAGGTCCAGGGTCATGCACTGGTTTTCTGATCCGCACGATTTGGTTGAAATCCTGGGTTGGTTACCGCCGGGGCCCACGCCAAGGGCATAATTGGTGGCGCTGGCTACTTTCTCCAGCGTATACGCCGAACATTTGGGGCACGAAAGATCTGCTTTTTCATCCGAGCCCATAAAAAGCTTTTCAAAAACTTCACCGCATTCGGCGCATCTGAATTCATAAATAGGCATTGTTTTGCTCCTTGCATTTGTCGTATAAGCACGGAATATAGTCACGAACAGAAGCAAAGTCAAACAACCATGATCCTTTCCTTTCATCCCTGTTTTACGGCCGACCACCAGATTATTCTGGGGGACCGCTCTCTCAATGAAGAGGACCGCCGGCTGATTCGCAGCGCCCATGCGGTCATTTTACCGCAAGGGCGGGCCGATGGGGTGTTTCATGCGTGTCAGAATGCCGAAGCACCCATGTTTCCCAACTATGAAATGCGCCACGCATATCCCGGTAAGGTGGGGCAAAGTCGTCTGTTTCATGCATTTCAACTTCCCCATCCCAAGACCTTTCGCTGGAAAAAAGTGGACCTGTTTAACAAAGTGCCGAGGCCACCCCATGAATTTCCTTTTGTGATCAAGGACAATGGCAGCCACGAAGCCGAAGGGGTTTTTGTGGTAACCGGTCCGAAATCCCTGGAGGCGGCACTGGATTTTCTGGCTTTGAAGGAGGGTAGCGGAAACAACGGCTTTGTAACCCAGGATTTTGTGGCCTCCAGCGGAAATGTTCTGAGATCGGTCATTATGGGGAAACAGATTCTAACCTACTGGAAACGCCCTGTTAAACCGGGGCAGATCATTACCACCATCAGCAGAGGTGCCCGCATTGACCATGACTGGGAACCTGCCCTTCAGGAAAAGGGAAAGGTGCAGGCGCAGATTCTGGCCAGGCGCACGGGGATTGATCTGGCCGCTGTGGATTTTGTATTCCCCCTTTCGAAAGAAGATCCCGGACCGCTTTTTCTGGAGATCAATTACTTTTTTGGAAGACGGGGGCTGGGTGGTATGGATACCTACTACCGGCTGCTTTTCAGGGCCATTCAAGACTGGTTGAAGGGGATCGGTTTAAATCCTGAGGCTGTTGAACTCGTTTGAACGAACCCTTAGTTCTTAAAGGAATGAACCGGCGCGGGTATGCGGCCCCCGCATTGAACAAATGCGCTGGATGCGCCGGAGGCCCGTATGGCCATGATGGGAGAGGCCCCGAAGAGTCCGCCCCAGTGCACCCACTGCCCTGGTTTTTTCCCGGGTACCGGGATCAGCCGGGTGGCGGTGGTTTTTTGGTTGATGACGCCGATGGCCATTTCATCTGCAATAAGGGCGCTGATGGTATCAGCATCCGTATCCCCGGGGATGCAGACCATATCCAACCCCACGGAACACACCGAGGTCATGGCCTCCAGTTTTTCGATGGAAAGGGTGCCTTCCGCCGCAGCATTGGCCAGGGCGCTGTCTTCGGCCACGGGAATAAACTCGGCGGTTATTATTACCGGTTTCAAACCTTGATTTTTCAAGTCAGATGAGGGAGAATATGGCCTCGGAGGTTCTTCTTTAAAAAGACTGGAGAAAAGACCATGCCCCAATGGAATGCAGGAGAGTTACTGGCGTTATCGGGTAAGTACTGGCACACCTGTACCCTTCACGCAGGTGTCAAACTGGGAATTTTTTCGGAGATTGACGGGACCCGGGTGAGCGCCAGTGAACTGGCAGAGAAAATCGGTGTTGATACAAGAGGTGTGACCGCGCTGCTGGACGCGCTTTCAGCCATGGGGCTTCTGGTAAAAGCCGGGCCCCGATACGCCAACACGCCTGAAGGCCGCAACTTGCTGGTCAGGCACTCGCCCCATTACATCGGCTATATGATCATGCACCACCATCACCTGGTGGAACCCTGGTCCCGGTTGGATGAGGCCGTCAGATCGGGACAATCCGTTTCCCGGGAGGTCGTCCATGACGACGAAAGTCGGGAGAGTTTTCTCATGGGCATGTTCAACATGGCCATGGCCATTGCGCCGGGGGTTTCCCGGGAGATTGATCTTCAGGGGAAAAAGAGTTTCCTGGACCTGGGTGGGGGCCCCGGCACCTATGCCATTCACTTCTGCCTGGCCAATCCGGAGTTGAATGCCACCGTGGCGGACCTTCCCGCCACCCGCCCCTTTGCGGAAAAAACCATTGCACGGTTTGATCTTTCCCACCGGATTGGTTTTGTGCCCTGCGACTATTTAAATGAGGCGATTGAGGGCACCTATGATGTGGCATGGCTTTCCCATATCCTGCACGGAGAAGGACCTGACGAATGTGAAATGATTTTACAAAAAGCGGTGTCGGCTCTGGCTGAGGGCGGGAGCCTCTTTGTTCACGATTTCATTTTGAACAACACTTCCGACGGTCCGCTCTTTCCGGCTCTTTTTTATCTGAACATGTTGATCAACACCCAAAAGGGTCGCTCTTATACGGAAGCCCAAATTCACGAGATGATGAAGAAGGCGGGATTGCACCGTATTGAGCGGCTCCCCTTTAAAGGCCCCACAGATTCGGGCATCATGGTGGGAACAAAATAGAAATTTAGGCCCTTATCACCTGGTTTTCTGTCACGGAAAACAAGAAGGTCATTGACTGAAAACCTAAAACTTTAAACTTAAAACTTTAAACTGCGGCTTGCCGCTTTAGTGTCTAATGACGTCCTCTTTGGAAAAGTCCCGGCCGGAAATACCGCCCCGCTTTTCGAACATTTCAATCCAGCCCAGTACCCGTTCCTCCCCATAGACGGCCTTCCAGCCCGCCACCAGCATGTCCACGGGTATGTCCGCATAGACCCCATGTTCAGCAACGTATTCCATGAACTGCTTATGCTCCAGATTAAACGGGTGAAATATGGAATCCTCCCGGCCGTTGAATTCCAGAGGCGCCACCTTGTGCCGCGCGCACAGTTCCCGGTTGAAGGCGGGTGTTGCTTTCACCCATTTATCTTCCAGAAAGAACTCAACATAACCGTGGTATACAAACAGATCGCTTCCCAGGTAATCCAGAAGTTGCCGCGTGGCCAGATGGTTTTTCACATCTGCAAAACCGATCCTGGAGGGGATTTGGCAGGTCCTTCCAAGCGCGCAGAGCAACGAGGCTTTGCAGACGCAGTATCCCCGGCCGCTTTTTAAAACGTTGCTGGCACGATAGTGCTCCGGCAGATAAAAGGGATAGTAAGGATCGTACCAAATGCCATCTCTCACGGCGTAATACAATTTCACAGCCTTATCCACGGGGTCCTTGCTGCCGTTGATGGTTTTTTCACCATGGGCGCTTATGGCCGGGTGATCGCTGTCGATGATATGGGTGGGGTTCAAGTACTGAGGATCCATTTTTTGCATGTTCATTCACTCCTTGTTTAAAAAATGTATGGCCGCCGTGAAAAAGCCAATTTTTTCCTTGACGCATAGTTACGATGTAGCTATGTTGTGATCATATTTAATGATTCGCTATCAATGACTGCTTTAAAATTATCATTCAAATCAGCAGTTTTCTGTCTATTAAAATTCCCAGAGGAATTGTCGAAAAGTCTAACAAAATGCCGGTTGAAAAGAAATTAAAAAAAGAAGATAAAGCCGCTCCAACCAAAGCTCCTCCGGCCAAAGCTCCTCCGGCCAAAGCTCCTCCGGCCAAAGGCAGGGGGAAAGTCAAGCTGGAGATCTATGGCGAGGAGATGGTTGAAAAAATCGTTAAATTGAGCGGAAACAGCGGGCGGGTTTATCTACCGCCGGACTGGGTAGGGCGCCGCGTAAAAATTGTCAGAGTGGATTAAGGAACTTGCTTCATGGATGATGCGGAAAACAGCTTGCTGATCAGAAAAATTAAACTCGAAGACGCCCCGGAGATTACAGCCATTCAGTCCTCCATTACCAAGACCTCACCGGGTATTGATTTCGGGCATATCATTGAAGAGCAGGTCCAGAAAAACGGGGAGGTCAGCTTTTCAGCCGAATTGAACGGTAAAGTGGTGGGGTACATGATCAGCTATATTGTTTTCGGAGGATTCGGTCTTCAAAAAAGCGCCTGGATTGCCACCCTGGGTGTGGATCCCAAATATATGGGCCAGGGCATCGGCCGTTTGCTGGCGGAAAAGCTGTTATCAGTTTACCGCGAAAAGGGGATCGATTATATCTTTACGACTGTCCGTTGGGACTCTGTTGATCTTTTATCTTTTTTCAAGACGCTCGGATTCGATCGGAGCGATTTTATTCATCTCACAAAGAAATTAGAGCCATAGCCTTAGTTAGTGTCTGAACGAAAACTAGGATTTTTTGTCAAGATCAAGGAAGATCA
>CAZPQA010000030.1:0-34359 GCA_964588535.1 uncultured Desulfobacteraceae bacterium | reverse complement strand
AGGCGGCGGACTCATCGAAAACCCTCCCCGCATATTGCCATCACGCTGCAAGGCCATTATTGATATATCCGCCTGGATACCCCACCCTGTATTTCAATATATCAAAAAAGCCGGCCATGTATCGGACCACGACATGATGCGGACCTTTAACAACGGTCTCGGAATGCTGATTGTTGTTAATGAGGAAGAGACCGATGAGGTCCTCCTGAGGTTGAAAGCCATGGGAGAGACAGCAAGCTGTATCGGGCGTATTGAAGCACGGGAAGAAAATGAAGACCCCGTTCAATTTGAGGGAGTTCAATCCATAGAAGCCGAATGCTAGACGTCGGAATAACCTGAAAAAGCGTACACTTTCTGCCGTGGCTTAGAAGCTTCATCAACTGTGAGGAGTTATACATATGTTCGGGCTTGGTCCTACGGAACTGATCATCATCGCCATCATTGTCATCCTGATCTTTGGCGCCAAACGCCTTCCGGATATCGGGAAGGGTCTCGGCGGCGCCATCAGGGAATTCAAAAATGTCAAAAAAGAATTGAGTCCGGAAAAAGCCTCCGACGACGCATCCGCGAAGGAAATTGAAACCCCGGAGCCCGAGAAGCCGCCGACCATGGAAAGCAAGGTTGTGGACAAGGTCATGGAACAGGTCCCGGGGGTCAAGAAAGCCATGGATATGAAGAAAAAGGCAGAAACCGTAAAAAATCTGCTAAAATAGGATGTTTATGGAAAACACCGAATGCGAAATACCTGATTATACCCCCCCTCCAAAGGAAATAGAAAAAATCCTGCAGAATTCAAAACGGGTTGCAGTTGTGGGTCTTTCCCCCAAAACATCCCGGGACAGCAACAAGGTGGCCCGGTACCTGTTGGAGGCGGGTTACAACGTAATCCCCGTAAACCCGGGCCAGCAGAAGATACTGGAAAGAACCTGCTACAAAACCCTTGAAGACATCCCCTTTGCCGTTGATATGGCCAACCTTTTTATCAATCCCACCCGTGTTCCGCCGGTGGTGGAGCAGTGCATCCGCATGGGGGTCAAAACAATCTGGATGCAGTTGGGTGTCGTTCACAACGACGCCGCATCAAGGGCCAGGGAAGCCGGCATAGAGGTGGTCATGAACCGATGTGTCAAAGTGGAACATCAAAATATCCTGGGCGATAACAGATGAAATCGGCAATGGTCAAGGGCGCCCCCCCCCAGCGCTGCCACCACCACCACCGGCACCATGGTCGTCACCACCCCCGTCGGCCCGGGTGCTGAAAAGTTTCAATAAGAAAAACTTCCTTTCTCCACTTTCTATATCGATCTCAATGGGGCCGTCATGTTCCCAGCGGTAACCCTGAGGGACCAACAATATGTATTTTCCGGGCGGCATGTAAACCGGTCTGACAGGCGTCTTTCCCAGAGGGATTTTTCCGTCGGAACATATGTACTTCTCCGATTTGATCAGTCCAAAAAATACCGACGTTTCATTTTTCTGGTACTTTTCCTGCGGACAGAGCTGTAGCTCCAGTCGTGAGATGTTGCATTCAATTTCAATCATCCCCGAATTCGTCTGATCCTGTTTGCCTGCCGTTTCCGCGGCGAACCCCTGAAACGCCCACAAAACCACCACGCACAACAAAGGCAAAACCCCTCTCAATTTCTTAGCATCCATGCTTTACCCCCCCCTTCAATGCATTATCGCCATCTAAAAATATTTCACGGCAGTTTCCCGCTTTTCATTTTCCAGACAGACATCAGCGAAAAAGCAAGACCTGCAAAGAAAAAATTGGCCAACCCGAAGAGCACCGGGGTAAAAGCCAGGGCCACAATAAGCGCTGCATTTGACAACCCCATAAAAGAAAGGGTTCTCAATCGTCCCCCCTTTTTTCGGGAAAAAACAGACACCCCATAAAGTAGCAGACATGTACCGATGATCTCAATCAAGAGATAGAGGATACTCTCCAGATGAAAAAGTGACATCCCTTCGCCTGAAAAATTCAACGTCCATTCATCATTTATTTCCTTGTGATAATACCCCTGAATAACCTGATTGATGGCGTGAGCAAACAGAAATACACCCGGCATTCCGTAACCATCTTTTTTGTCATGGGGTGTAAAATCCGTGGGGCTGTAAGGAGTGTGAAAATAGTCCGTTTCACTTCCTCCCATTCCGATCAGGACAATCCGTCCCGAGAACAGCTTCTTGTCAGCCCATCCATTGTAAACTTCGTGATAGGGCACCCTCGCAAAAGGCGTCTCGGCAAAGGCCAGCCACAACCGCCTCGGAATGGGTGGCCCAATGAGCCTCACCCCATCCACACTCAGCACCGGTTTTAATCTCAACTTCTCCGCCAATACCTGCAGAAAAAAACTCGGACGATCCATCAACTCCCCAGACACCGCCATTTTATCCCAGGCCATCAGATACATGACCTCGTTGATCCAGGTCAAATCCCTGTATACGGAAATGAACCCCCAATGGGCCTCATTGTAAACAGCTTTGTCCTGTGTATTCTGATACTGGCCCAGAATAACGGGGAAACCTTTTTTTCTGGCCCATTTGAGGCTCTCCACAAACCGTTTCGTGGCCTTTTTCTCGGCCGCGTCATTGGCAGGTGAATACCAGAAATCGAAGCCCACGGCACCCACGCCCATTTCGAAAAGATTCTTGATAACTGTCGGATCGTACCGCCGCCAAAGCTTCGGACTCACATCATCCGGGGACGAGGCTTCTTTGCCCTTCACATTCATTTTACGATATTCGTCTTTGTCGATAGTGACGACGGTCACCTGTTGGGTGTTGGGCAACAGGGAGAGGCGGCACTGCCACATTTTCGTCAGCAGGTTGATTTTGAAATGGTTCACAAAAGGCATCAGCAGAAGCATCAAAAGACAGGTCGCGATCACTTTTGACACAAATCCAAAACCTTTTCCAACCAATGGGGCCAGCCGGCCCGGTTTTTTGCTTCTCTCAGCTCCTTTCGAAATATCCGCGTCTTTCCAGACCACGCGATACGTCCGAACCGCTTCGGAGATATTTTTAACTTCCTGCCGGCCCATGAAATCATATCGATAGTGGACCTTTCGCTTCACCTGGTCATACAGGGTTCCCGAAATGCAGATGCCTCCAGGGTCGGCCAGCCCCTCAATCCTTGCGGCGATATTGACCCCATCGCCATAGATCTCCCCCCCTTCAACGATCACATCCCCGATATTAATCCCGATGCGGAAAACCATTTTGCGATCATCGGGCAATTGGGAATTTTCTTTCTCCAGCGCCTCCTGTATGGCCACGGCACATTCAAGGGCATCCACGGCGCTGGCAAACTCGGCCAGGACATTATCCCCCGGGGAATCCACCACCCTCCCCCTCGCGCTTCCAATGGCTGAAGCCATAATTTCGCGACACGCCCTGATGGCTTTCACCGTGGCCGCTTCATCCTGCCCCATAAGCCGGCTGTATCCCTTTACATCCGCACTCAAAATAGCGGCGAGTTTACGTTGTATAGGTTCTGACTTCACCCTGCGCCTCACCAAAGCTTCCCATCAACCAAAAATCGATGATCCTTGCAAATTTAGCATAAACCATTATATATAAGCGACCAAAGCGATTTCGCCCACACGCTCGCAGAATAGCAAAGATCATTTTAAAAAGCCATGAGTCTTGTCACCGCCATCAAAGTCTCCCTCAATTTCGTTGAACGACAGATTTTCAACCAGATAGGCCTGCAAATCAATCCCGGGGATCGAATCGGTCTTGTGGGTCCCAATGGGTCTGGAAAAACCACCCTGCTTCGAATCATCATGGGCGAAATCACACCCGACGGGGGAGAAATCAAAATTGCCAAAAATTCCCGTACCGGGTACCTGGCTCAGGATGTTCAGGAAGCCGTTTCGGGATCCCTGCTTCAATCGGTCCTCAGCGCCATACCACAGCGGCTGAAGCTGGAAAAGGGCTTAAAAAAAGCTGAACGATCCCTTGAAAAGACAACCGATGAACTGGATCAGAACACCATTGGCAAACAGATTGCCAACATACACCAGGAGATCAACCGCCTGAATCTCGATTTCCCCCATCACGAAGCGGAAAAAATCCTATTGGGTCTTGGCTTTGGCGTGCCGGATTTCCAAAAACCCGTATCAGAGCTCAGCGGCGGCTGGAAGATGCGGGCGGCCCTGGCAAGGCTTTTGTACCAGAAACCCGACCTGCTCCTTTTAGACGAACCCACCAATCACCTGGATATGCCTTCGGTCAGGTGGCTTGAGACCTTTCTTCAAGGCTTTAAAGGCGCCATGGTACTGGTCTCCCATGACAGGGAATTTCTCAACCGCCAGATCCATCGCATCGTTTCCTTTGAGACCGAAGGCATGCGGTCTTACAGCGGCAACTATGATTTCTACCTGAAAGCCCGTCGCGAAGAGGTTAGATCTCTCGAAAACAAGGCCCGAAACCAGGAACAGAAGGTCAAAGACGCTCAGAAATTCATTGAACGATTCAGGTCCAAAGCCAACAAAGCCCGCCAGGCCCAGAGCAAAATCAAGCTGCTGGAAAAGATGGAGCTTGTTCAGACCCATCGCAGGGAAAAGACCATCCGCTTTTCCTTTCCCCCCATCCCTCGAAGCGGGGGGGAAGTGGTTGCCATTCGGGATGTGTCGAAATGGTTTGGCGACAACATTTTATATGAGCATCTTAACGTGAGAGTGACGCGCGGGGAAAAAATCGCCATCATCGGCCCCAATGGCTGTGGGAAAACCACCCTTCTTCGCGCCATCGCGGAAGAACTGAAACCTGACCGGGGACAAATTGTCCTGGGGCATAAGGTGAATGTTGCCTATTTTGCCCAGCACCATTCGGATCTGCTCAATCCTCAGAAAACAGTGGTGGAGGAGGTCTACCAGTCGGTACCGGATGCGAGCATTGGATTTGTGAGGTCGGTTTGCGGCGCATTTCTTTTCTCGGGCAGTGATGTGGACAAGCCCATCAGTGTCCTTTCCGGTGGAGAGCGGGCCAGGGTGTCCCTGGCGAAACTCCTTGTCAAACCGGGTAATTTCATGCTCATGGATGAGCCCACTAACCACCTTGATATCGAAAGTTCGGAAACCCTGATTGACGCGTTATCGGGATACGGCGGAACCCTCTTGTTTGTTTCTCACAATCAATCCTTCGTCAATCGACTGGCCACAAAGATCTGGGACATCAGGGGCAAGGAATTGATCGAATACCCCGGCAAGCTCAAAGAGTATTACCGTCACCTTGGCGAAACCGAAGGGGATATTCACCTGGAACCTCAAAATCCTTCAACAGGGTTGAAAAAAGACCAGGAATCTTCCGCCGGCAAGAACCGAAAAAGGGATAAACGGAAAGAAGCTGAACAAAGGCAGCGGGTTCACGATATCCTGGGGCCGATTCGAAAGGAGCTTGAGCAAACAGAAACCTTTATCTCTCAACTGGAAACCCGGCAGAAAGAAGTGGAGAATCTTCTTGCTGATCCTAAAATTTTTGAAGACAGCACAAAAAGCGTACCGCTTCTGACCGAACACAAAGACGTCAGCAGCAAACTGGAAATTCAGCTTGAAAGATGGGAAGGATGTCATGATAAAATGGCAGACGCCGAAGCAAGCTTGGGAATTTAGGAGTGTCATAAAATGGATGTAAAGGAAGAACATAAGCCCCTCTTAAAGATTCTGGGGCTCAAGGATGAAGATTTTGAACTTTTTGATGGAGAATTTGTTCGCTACGAATATGACAAACAGAAAGGGGTCAGGATCTATGACCCCTACTACGAAACCTCCTATGACGAATATATCGGCATCGACGGTTGGAGCGCCTGGAGTAGCGAAAATGACACTTTCATGAGCGATATTCTAAAAAAAACACATGAACAGATTCAAATGATCATGAGAGATCGGCCCAAGACGAACGATGAAGACATCAGGGAGGCCCTTGAGAAAAAGTTCGGAAAGAAAAAAGCCTCAGAGGACCCATCAACCGAAAAAAAATAAGCAACGTGAAACTTTCCCGATTCATCCACACCCTGAAGACCCACGCCGATTTCGGCCAGGCCTTTGTATTTGAACATTTTGTCCCCGCCCGCGACGCGGTATACGGAACACCACCCCCCTTTCATGACGATATCCGAAAGGCCCTGGACGAGCTGAAAATGGGTAGGCTGTACACCCATCAGATTGAGGCCATCGATCATTTGAGGGCAGGGAAAAACGTTCTGGTGGCCACAGAAACCGCCAGCGGAAAAACCCTTATTTATACCCTTTCGGTTCTGGAAAAGATTCTTCAGAACCATAATGCCAGGGCCCTTTTTCTCTTCCCCTTAAAAGCTCTGGAGAATGATCAACTCAAAAATCTTTCAAAATGGCTTGATCAAATTGGAAGCCTGTCTATCAATGCTGCCATCTATGATGGCGACACCACGCCACACCAGCGAAAAAAGATCCGCCAGAAGCCACCTCACATCCTTTTCACCAATCCCGACATGCTGCACCGGGGCATTTTGTCGCACCATCAGAATTGGGAAGCCCTCTTCAAAAACCTCTCGTTCGTTGTCCTGGATGAGGTCCACACCTACCGGGGCATATTCGGAAGCCACCTGAGCCAGATCATCAGACGATTGCGACGGCTGTGCCGTTATTATGGGGCCGATCCCCAATTTGTGCTTCTCTCCGCCACCGTTGCCAATCCCGAATCATTTGGGAAAGATCTTATCCAACAGAAAATTGAAGTGGTCCAATCCACCGGCGCCCCAAAATCCGGGCAGCACGTGGTTTTCCTGAATCCCGAAGGAAGCCCCAACTTCTCCTCTGCCATGCTCTTCACCGAATGTGTCCTCAAGGGATTCCGCACCATTGTCTTTGCCCAGGCCAGAAAGGTCACGGAACTCATTCATCTCTGGGTAAACCAGCTCAACCCCGCCATCCGCGACAAAATCAGCTCTTATCGAGCGGGGTTTCTGCCTGAGGAAAGACGGCGCATTGAACGGCGGCTGGCAAGGGGAGATCTTATGGGGGTGGTATCCACAAGTGCTTTGGAACTGGGCATCGACATCGGTTTCTTGGATATCTGCCTGCTGGTGGGATATCCAGGCACCATCATCAACACCTGGCAACGGGGAGGCCGTGTGGGCCGCTCGGGCAGGGAATCCCTGATTCTCCTGGTGGCAAAACCCGATGCCCTGGACCAGTATTTCATGAAACATCCCCATGAACTCTTTGAACGATCCTTTGAGGCCGCCATCCTGGACCCCAACAACCCGTACGTGGTCAAAAGCCACCTGGTGTGCGCCGCAGCGGAGTTGCCTTTGACCCACGAGGACGAAGGCCTCTGGCCCCAGGATCTGTCTACTCTCCTGGACCAGTTGGAAACCGAGGGGCTCTTGAGCCGAACCGCCGAAGGAGATCCCATGTGGTTTTCCACCCGGCGGAATCCCCAGCTCTCCGTCAACATCCGGTCCTCCGGAGAAACTTTTACCATTTTCGAGCGCGAAACCGGCCAGGCTATCGGAACGGTTGACGGCTTCAAGGCATCGAAGGAATGCCATCCCGGTGCCATCTATCTGCACCGGGCCCGTCAATATGAAGTGGAACGCCTGTTTCTGGACAAAAAAGACGTGGTGGTTCACCAATCGGACTTGAAGTATTTTACAAGGGCCCGCAGAGAGAAAGAAACGGAAATCATCAAGGTACACCAAAGCCGGCCGAGGGGCCAGTTCATCGTGCGGGAGGGGATCCTCAAGGTAACCGAAATCATCACCGGTTACGAAAAGCGGTCCCTGCCCGGACAGGGGCTCATGGGGGTCTTTCCCCTGGAAGATTTACCGCCGCAGATCTTTGAAACATCAGGGTTCTGGGTGGAAATCGAACCGATCCTGAAGCGATTTGTTGAGGGGAAGGGATTTCACTTTATGGGCGGCATCCATGCCATCGAACACGCCGCCATCGGCATCTTCCCCCTCTTTGCCCTCTGTGATCGAAACGATATCGGCGGCATCTGCTACCCTCACCACCCCCAGGTGGGAAAATCCGCCATCTTCATCTACGATGCCTATCCCGGCGGCGTAGGGCTGGCCCGGCGGGGATTTGAAACCATTCTGGAACTTCTCGGAAAAACCTGGGAGCTTATCAAAAGCTGTGAGTGTGAGGACGGGTGTCCCTCATGCATCCACTCCCCCAAGTGCGGTTCCGGCAACAAACCCCTCGACAAAGCGGCGGCCCAACTGATCCTTGAAGGCCTTCTGGGGCACATTCCGTTTAGCGACATGTCCGGTGATACCGACGAGGAAGCACCCGCACCCGTTCCCCATAAAGAAGCGGCAGACAAAGAAAAAACCAAAGACCCCCGGATACTCTATTTTGACCTCGAAACCCAGAAAACCGCACAGGATGTGGGAGGGTGGCGCAACAGTCACCTCATGAGAATTTCGGTAGCGGTTCTCTTTGACAGCCTGGAAAACCGTTTCCTGAATTTTGAAGAAGACCGCATCGACGATCTTGTAAATCATCTCAAAAAGGGAGATCTAATCGTGGGGTTCAATATCAGAGGATTTGATTATAAAGTTCTGGGTGCCTATACTGAGCAGGATCTAAAAGCGCTTCCCACTTTCGACATCCTGGCAGATATTTATGAACGGCTGGGCTTCAGGCTGGGGCTGGATCACCTGGCCACGGAAACCCTCGGCAGGGGAAAAACCGCCCATGGCCTTCAGGCGGTGGAATGGTTCCGTCAGGGGGAAATGGAGAAGTTGACCCAATATTGCCGTCATGACGTTGAAGCCACCCGGGACCTGTTTCAATATGGGCTTCAGAACAGCCACGTTATTTACAGAAAAAAAGGGGCGGATGCCCGTCTCAGACTGCTGGTTGACTGGAACCTGGAACGGATGCTCAAGAAAACATCCAGTGATACCCAATAATAACCTGGAATATTTGGAGAGGATAGACAATGAAAGCCTTTGACTGTAAAATGTGTGGAGAGTGCTGCCATGGTGAAGGCGGTATCTTCATGGAAGTAGAAGAACAGAAAAGGATCGCGAAATATCTGGGTATAAAACTTGAGAATTTCTTGACTGGATACACCGAAAAACGCCATGGCCGTATCTATGCAAAAGTGGGTTCGGACAATTTCTGCGTTTTTTTCAAAAAAGAAAACGGATGTGCCATTCATTCTGTTAAGCCCGCCCGCTGCGAACTTTGGCCCTACTTCCCAGCAAATGTAGCGGACCGGGAGACATGGGACATTGCCAAACTAGCGTGCCGGGGAATCAATCGAGACTGCTCTTTTGAGGACTTCGTAAAAGAATCCCCAAACGGTGGAACCAACGAAAAGTGAACCCTTTAGAACAGCTTACTCAAATCATCTATCCCCCGCGGTGCGTTATCTGTGGCGACTTTCTATGGCAGGCGCCTTTTGATGCGGGAGATTTGCCAAATTTAATATGCCAGGAATGCGCTTCAGGCTTCAGCCATATCAATTCACCTTTCTGCACCATCTGCGGCATGCCCTTTGGCTCGGATGAGATTGAAAATCACCCTTGCGAAGATTGCCTTCGAACAAAGCCCTTTTTTCAGGGAGCTTACGCCCCATACCGATACGAAGGACCCGTTCTTGAGGCTATCCTCAAGCTTAAATACGGACAGAAAACCTTTGTGGCTAATGCGGTTGGACCCCTCCTGGCCGAATTCGTCAAAACGCGTTTCATGTCCCTGGGACCATTTTTAACCATGCCCGTCCCGCTTCACCCCAAACGGCTTCGGGAACGCGGATTCAACCAGAGCCTGCTACTGGCAAGGCACGTCGCCGCGGGACTAGACGGAGAACTGGATTTTCTCTCCCTGATACGGACAAAACACACGACCCCTCAAACAACCCTGTCCAAAAGGGAAAGGCAGAAGAATGTTCGAAACGCATTTCTTCTCAGAACCTCCGACGTTGTCAAAAAGAAAAACATTCTTCTGGTGGACGACGTGGCAACCACTGGAAACACCCTGAACGAATGCGCAAAAGTCCTGACACTTGGCGGCGCCAAGGCTGTTTTTTGTGTCACTCTGGCCAAAGCGGTGATATGATCTTTTAAAATCAGGAGGAAAGATGAACGCATATCTCAAGAAAATATGCACCCTTGAAAAGGCAGGAAAAAACTGCGAAGCATTTAAGAATGCCGGGAAACGGATCGTTTTCACAAACGGCTGTTTCGATATCCTGCATCCCGGACACGCCCGTTATCTCTCTTCCGCCAGAGAACTGGGAGATTATTTGATCGTGGCGCTTAACAGCGATCGCTCCGTCCAGGCCATCAAAGGGAGCAAAAGGCCCATTTTCCCCGAAAAAATGCGCGCTGAACTGCTGGCTGCCCTCGAATGTGTGAACTGTGTCGTGATCTTTGACGAAAACAACCCCTTACGGATCATCAAATCCCTCCTTCCCCATATCCTGGTGAAAGGCGGAGACTGGCAGGAAGACCAGATCATCGGGGCGGACGTGGTGAAGGCGGGCGGGGGAGAGGTTCGAAGGATTCCCTTTGTCAAGGGCTATTCGACCTCCGACATCATTAAAAAAATTGTCCAGCTTTACGCCTGAAAATTGATTTTTGGCCACTCAATGGTTGCCAGGTTGATCAATCTCTGATATATAGCCCTTTTTCGCCAACGCGCCCATAGCTCAGCTGGATAGAGTGACGGACTACGAATCCTAAAAAGGGAATTTTGCTAACTCATTGTAATGACATGCAAGTTCCCTTTTTTATTGGATAATACGCTATTTCCCAAACGTCACAGAGTATCACTCAGCGTCCAGAAAACACCCCTTTTCACCTATGAAGTCCCATCAAAAGTCCCATCAGTAAAATATACCACCAGGGGGGGGTATGGTATCTAATAATAAATGAATGAGTATTCATTCATTTCAGTATATCATATGTTACCCCCCCCACCGGTGGTACTTATAAAACTCCAAAAGCATTTTTTTATATTTCCCTAACGAATTAAACGAAAAAAACGAATTAAATAAAACAGTGTAGATTTATAATACTGAGATTATTGTCTTTTTTAGTTTTCCGCATTATTTCGTACCGATTACGAATTAAACGATTTTTTACGAATTAAATGCTTTTTGACAGATCGACCACTGACACCTAATGCTTTACCAGCTTTATCGGTGGCTTGTGGTTTCAGTTCAGGCAAATTTTCCTTAAGTGTTTTTGGTCTCCCCGGTGCTGTTTCAGCGTGTTTTTTCTGTTCTTCCTTCGCTTCTTTCTCAAACGGCTCCAGCAACACAGCCGCTACCATCGACCTTTGGGATTCATTCAGGTGACGCCGGTACAGGTTCAGGGCATGTCTTTTTATGATTGTGAATAATTTTCTTGACAAACTTTTGGCCAGGCTATAAAATAAAAGTGCAAGTTGCATCTTATGGCTTTAGAGGTTATTTAGAATGCCTTTTATAATAAACAAAAAATATCAGACATCTGACGTTGAAAGGGTTTGTCAGGTCAAGCGGGTACGGTTGCAAACTTGGCTCAGCGCAGGCTGGATTGTGCCAAGTATTCAAAAGGCCAGCGGCCACGGTACGCGGAATATTTTCTCAGAGAATGACCTCTATAAAATAGCATTTTTTAAGAGGGCTATTGAAAGCGGTATCTCAAGAAACGCGGCAGCGCAGTTTGTCCCTGGTATCGAGGAAATATTGGCACATGATAATAAAGCGGTTGTGCAAAACTTAACCGATGGAACGACGGGAGATCTTAGAGCCGACCAGGTGATGGCGTGCATTTTTTTTCGACGGGAAGGTAAAGTGCTAGCGAGCCATTTATTAACTATTGGTTCTGACCTTATATCTTTCTCTGAATTCAAAGAAAGTGATGATGCCATTATTTTGAATATCCGTGGATTGATTGAGGAGGTGATGAAACGGCTTTAAATTTTTTTTATGGCTTCAAAGCTATAACGTGCAACTTATACGTAGGAGGAAGAAATGACAGATCGAAAAAAAATCAGAATTGCGATTTTGGGAAAGTTTGATTCACAGGCAGACTTTTCTCAAGCGGTAGGGATGCACGAAAGTGCCGTCTCTCAGGTTATGCGCGGCAGAAGGAAGCTGGGCCCCAACGATGCCGTTCAATGGGTTAAGACATTGAAATGTGATCCCGGAATATTGAGGCCGGTAATTCGTCAATGATTGAATTCTTTTCCACAAAACAACTTTCGGGTTTTATCCACCGGACGGAGCCGGCGATCAGGAACCTTGTGATGCGGCGTCAGATCCCATTCCGGAAACCTGGCGGTCGGCTGTTGTTTGTTCGGGAAGAAATCGAAAAATGGGTTATGGACTCGGAAGGAGTTAGTTATGAGGATTTGCAAAATGAAAAAGCCTCCGTTTGCGGCAGAGGCTCTTCGTAGAAAACAATTAGAGGTGAATCTATGGAAAATATTCTAACACCCGATGCCGGGAAGGTCAAGAGGTTTTTGAACCTGGTTTGGCCGATGGCTGAAGAAGGTCTCTTGGTTGTCAACTGGAAGGATGAGGAAAGGGACACTTTCCCATCAAAATTCTTCAGTGTATCAAACACCGATGCGGCAGCGGCGGCCATTGTACGACTGGCAACAAAATATGACACTTATACCGGTTGCGGTCTCTATGCCAAACGTCCATCAGGGCGGGGGGCTGAGGTGGACGTTATCGCAAATCCTGGATTCTGGTATGACCTGGACTGTTCTAATGGAGTCCATAAGAAAAAAGGTAAGAAACCGACCATTGATGAGGCGGTCTCTTTCCTGGATAGTGTTTTGCTGAAGCCTTCGCTTATCGTCCATTCCGGTGGGGGTCTCCATGCGTACTGGTTATTTAATGAAACACTATACTTTTCAAATGGTGAACGCCAGGCGGTCAAGGATGTTTCAGAACGGTTTCAAAAATATCTGATGTCAGAACAAAAGAAGAGGAAGTGGCCGGCCACGGATAACACCTCCGCCTTGAATTGGGTGTTAAGGCCGGCGGGGACGTTTAACCACAAATCCACCCCCACCCCGGTGGGAATCCTCTCAGAAAATAACATCCATTATGAACTGTCAGACATTGAAGATTTTTTGGATCTTCATTTTGTAGAGGATGCCGACCCACATGACCAGCCCCCCCCCACAGGTGGCATTGACGATCTGAAAATTCCCTTTTCCATCAAACAATTGATCAGAGAAAAAAGCCCTGGCAGGCGGTCGGAAGCAATCGCCTCCGTCATGGATGCATTAGTGAAGGCACGCCTAAATGACAATCAAATCTTGACTGTATTTGAGAATCACCCCCACGGCATTGGTGAAAAATACATTGAGGAAAAGAAGGGCCGCAAGAAATGGCTCCTGGATGAAATCAAGCGATCTCGGGAATTTGTCGGTCGCACGACCATTGAGGATGAAGAGGTCGAGGTCCAGGAATGGCCAGCACCGATGGCGCCGGAAGCATTCGCGGGTTATGTCGGGGAATTTGTCGAACTGGCGACAAAGAACAGTGAGGCAGATCCGCACGCGGTATTGATGCACTTCATCACCAGGTGGGGGGTCGAGGTGGGACGTAGACCATACCATTTTATTGATGACTCCGTTCATCACGCCAGGCTAAACGCCGTCATCGTGGGGAATAGTAGTAAGGCCAGAAAAGGCACCGCCTCCCAGCCGGTGAAGCGCCTCTTCCAATTTGATGCCATAACAGATGAATTCCCGTTCATCACGCCAGCAGCACACGCCGATGGTCCATTATCCACCGGCGAGGGGCTAATATACGAAGTAAGAGACCCAAAGTTTGAAATCAAGATCGACAAAAAGACAGGTGATGAAGAAGAGATCTTGGTTGATGCCGGGGTTGAAGACAAGAGGCTGTATGTGCTGGAACAAGAATTCGCCAGCGTCCTCACCTCAGCGCGGCGGGAAGGAAACACCCTGTCCACGGTCATCCGGTGCGCTTGGGATGGTGGCACTTTATCACCTATGACAAAGAACAATCGTATCGCAGCAACCGGCGCACATATAGGCATTGTGGGCCATATAACGCTTGCTGAGCTTAACAGGAAGATGGACGATACCGAGGCATTCAACGGCTTTGCAAATCGTTTCTTATGGGTCTGTGCGAAGCGTCACGGCATGGTCCCGTTTGCATCTCCTATCCCAAATAAGCATCTCGGTGAATTTCAATGGGTCTTAAAAAAGATGTTGGGTGGGGCCCAGCATATTCAGGAAATGCAGCTTGGTGATGATGCCAAAGAATTATGGGAAGGAATCTATCCTGATCTTTCAAAAGATCACCCCGGTCTGGTCGGTGCCGTTATCAACCGAGCGGAAGCACAGGTTCGGCGGTTGTCAATGATCTATGCTCTTCTGGATGGTCAAGCCACTATTTCAATCAAACACCTCGAATCCGCCCTGGCGGTCTGGCGGTACTGTGAGGATTCAGCAAGGTTCATCTTCGGTGGTCGCCAGCAAAATAAGCACGCTCAAAGGATCCTGGAGATGTTGCAGGAAAAAAGCCAATGCACCTCGAAGGATATTTACGATCTCTTCGCTAGGAACATCACGAAAATCCAGATTGAAACCGCCATCGGTGAATTGGTCGGCCAGGGGAAAGTGAAGATCGACAAGAAAAAGAAGGACGGTCAGAAGGGCCGGCCGACCGTTATTTTCAGGGTCGTGAGGTGATAATGAAAACACAAAACGGAGGAAACAATGAAAAGAAAAAAGAGCAAATGCAGTTTGACGTCAGAAATTAGGGAAACGTGTAAAAATTGCCAATGGCGAGTACCCGGGGAACCTAGCCGACCAACGAGTCAATGCCGCCTTGTGGTGGCTTTGAGCCGGGAAACCCCCCACCCCTCAAATGATGGGTGCCGTTGTCGGGGTCACAATTCATGAAGGTTAGGGTCAAAAAAACACCAGACGGCTTGCTCAAAGCCATCGAATTACTGAAGAGGAAGATCAGTAAAGAAGGCTGCATGAATACACTGAGAATCAGGAACGGGTTTCCGAAGCCGAGTCAATTTAAGAGGGTCAAAGCGTACAAGGCCGAGAAGCGGTTGCGTGATCAAGCAGCCAGGAAGGCGAAGCAGAAGATGTATCTCGCAAACAGGAGGTAGTCAATGCCCCATCTTGCTTTAAGACCATGCGCCCAGCCAGGATGCCCCCATCTCGTAAATAGGGGGGTGCGGTTTTGTGATGAGCATAAGAAAGCAGACCGAAAGAGTCATGACAAACAACGTGGATCTGCTGCATCCAGGGGTTATGATTCGAGGCATCAACGCCTCCGAAAATGGAAGCTGAAACGGAATCCTATTTGTGAGGAATGCGGGGAATATGCAGCAACGGTGGTTCACCATATCATCCCCATATCGGTGGACCCCAGAAAGCGCCTGGTCATGGATAACGTACAAGCACTCTGCCGGGATTGTCATGAGCGGGTGGAACGTGAGCGAGGCAAGAGGTGGTAGGGGGCTTGTTAGGGATCAGCACCTGCGAACTCAAGACCGAGCCGTCAGTGATTTTGGCTTACAACATATTTAATCAAAGCATTTCACGGCAAAATGGAGGTTCCATGAAGCACACACCAGAAAAAATGAAAGATGCGGGTTCAAAATTCTGGACATCATTTCTCAAAGAATTTGAGCCTGAATCGGCCACAGAATACGCCTTGCTGGAAACGGTTTGCGCTCTGAAGGATCAGATTTCAGACAGTCAGGAGGCAATTTCACGGGATGGAGACTACGTTTTGTCTGGTGGCAAGATGATACCACACCCGGCACTACGTCACCTCCATCAATTCACCGGTCTTTTCTTGAAGGGCTTAAAGGAATTACGTCAAAAAGAAAAGTCGGGACCGAAACCAAAGATGCTCAAAAATACACGCAAGGGGGGTAATGTGCAATGAAACCAGTACAAAAGAAGACAAAAGAGGTGGAGATAACAGAAAGAATCCTGGGTTTGTTCATTTGGGGAATAAATCTTGATCTTGACAAGGCAGATCCCGAAAAGGTCAAGGCGGCTGGCTTCAAATCTTTGCAGGAGGCTTGTGAATTTTGGGAACAAAACAAAGAGCGGTTTAAACCTCGATTGGGGGGGAACCAGTTCAACAATATCGACAACAGCGTGAATACCACACTGGAATACCTGAATGGGTACGTTCCAGAGTGGCAGCGCTGATATTCGCAGGGGATTACAGGGGGAGAAACCGTAAACCTCTAACACAGGGAGCATGATGAGATGGAAGAAAAAATGATTAGAAGTTTTTGGAAAGGAGAGTTGCGTATTCTCCCCGGGGAGATCCCGAAGATTTTGGGTCTGATCCCGTACAATTCGCAGAGTGAGGATCTCGGTGGGTTTCATGAGATCATAAAACCGGGTGCGTTCAAACGTACCCTGGACAGCGGCGGGAAGGTGCTGGGACTATGGGCGCACGACCATTCTAAACCTCTTGCCAGTACCGAGAATGGCACTTTGAGGCTCAATGACTCCGGTCTGGGGCTTGAGGTCGAAATGGATCTGGATACAAACGTCACATGGAGTAACGATGCGTACAGAAGCGTCAAGTCTGGAACTCTGAGTGGTCTTTCGTTTGGCTTCAGTCTGCCGCCGGGTGGGGACGTTTGGACGGATGGCGGGAGTATCAGAGAAATCCATGACGCTAAACTTCTGGAAATTTCACCAGTATCATTTCCTGCATATCCGTCAAGTGAGGTTATGGCAAGGAACAAGAATAATATGCACGAGGAGGATCGAAAAATGCAAACAGCAAGGGCAAAGAGTTTTTGGCGAAGGGACACAAGGCAGGACACAAGGCAGGACACAAGCAGGGGTTTTTCCTGCACCAGGGACTTTCTGATGGCGGTCATGAATACCGGCACGGTTGCCGGTGTGACTAGAGATCCCAGATTACAAAGAGCAGCAACCGGTTTGGGGGAAACTCCTGCTTCTGATGGGGGATTTTTGCTCCCCTCGAATTTGATTGACAGTTTGCTTTTTGGCGATGACGCCAGCAGCCTTTTGAACCTTTGTGATAAATATACAATTACACAGGGGAACAGTGCCACGTTCCCTGGAACCGATGAACAAACGAGGGTGACCGGCAGTCAGCTTGGCGGGCTTTCGTGTAGCTGGGGGCAAGAGGCCGGGACCATTGGTTATGTGAATCCAACGCTAAACGCCCTTAACCTGGATCTCAAAAAACTCAAATGTTACATCCCGGTCACGGATGAACTTTTTGAATCGGGTCCTCTGGCTGAAAAATTTCTGAAAAATGTGGGTAGGAGGTCTCTGGCTTACGCCATTTCCGAGGCAATCTACCGCGGATCAGGAGTCGGTATGCCCTTAGGGGTGCTTCACGCGCCTGCCACCATCACCGTGGACAAGGACGCTGGCCAGTCTGCCGGAACGTTGTCAGCTTCAAATTGCCGAGAGCTAGTGGCGCACCTGCCACCGGAAAGTCTCGGGCGCGATAGTCTTTGCTTTCTCATGAATCCTGAACTTTTTGAGCAAGCTTTGACTCTCGCGGTTGGTACGGGTGGCAGCGGGTCCGGAATTGTGACTTATGACAATCAAGGTCTCCCGCGGATCATGGGTGTTAAGGTTTTCCCATGGCAGTTCTGCTCGGCACCTGGGGACCGTGGGGACATCCTGGTGGGGGATTTCTCCCAATATGTCTGGTTGGATAGGAAGATCCGCCAATCGGTTTCAATCCACGTTCTTTACGATACGGATCAATCAGTGTTTAGGCTTGTTTACAGATGCGATGGTCAGCCGGCATGGTCGAAAAGTGTGATCCCCACCTATTCAAGCGCGGGACGGAGGATATCGCCTTTTGTGACTTTGCAGGAAAGGGTTTAACGGTTTGCGGCCTCCTTTTGCATAGGCTCGGGGGGCCGTCACCAGGAGGCGGGGCCTGGGTCCCCTCTCTGAAACTTGCTATCCACGGCAGGATCTTCATGCTGTGAGGCTGAAGGGGCTGACAGCCTTCCACTCCTGCCATGGGTAGCATTAATTTTACTTGACAGTCCACATGAAGGTGGTAAAATGAAATCGTCTATAAATTCATAACCGGAGCCAACCGCAAATGGCATTTTTTTATTGTACTCTGATTATTAATCGCGCATGGAAGCCGGTAGCGGCAACGCCCGGAAAAGGTTTGTTATGAGCCTTTAGACCTTCCATGCGCTTTTTTTATGGGGGGTGTATCATGGAAAAGATTGCAGTTGAAACGAGTTTTATTGATGCAACGGACAAGCTGATAGCTGTGGCTCAAATGCTTGACGTTGGGGCCGGGTATCCTGATGATTTTGATGATACCGGCATGATCGGCGCTGGCAAAATTCTTCTTTCGATTAACAATGAAATTCAAACGATTTGCGAAAAACTTAACCAACAAATCAATGCTAAGCGGGATGATGAGGTGTTAGAAAAAGATTACTCACTGTTCAAGAAAATAGCACGGCTGAGGAAGTCAGGGTATGATGTAGAAACATACCTTTCGGTCTATGAAGATGAGAGGCTTCATATCGCTATATCACAGGCAGTAAAAGACGGTTTGAGCGTGAATGACATTGTCGCTGGCATTTGGCGCACGATTGTTGCTAAGACTGGTGACGCCAGCGCCACGAGGTGAGCTGTTCTCATGGTGAGGCATAGGATAGCATTACCCGGAATAGCCTGATCAGCGAACGCCGGCAACCCTGGCCGGTTTTCCGGGTACTAACCAACAGGGGGGAAAGCGAGGGACTATAATGGGAGACGTTGTAAAGATGTTCGCACCAGAAATGCTCAAGGAGCAAATTGAACGGCATGTCGCTGAAATAGAAAAGGATCTCGAAGGGTGGAGAAACAAAACGATTGCATTAGGAGACTTTAGGGAGATTTCTAAAGAATCGTATGAAGCTGTACTCAAAGAAATGCCGTTACATTTTTGGGATATTATTTACAAGGACACTATATTCCAAATGGCGATGTTACGTGAGTGCAGTATGCCGCCATCAAAGCAAGAAGTTTGCGAGTTGCTTTCACGCTTGATGGGGTTATCTGCTTAGGAGAGGAGGTCAACTTATGGGAGTTAGCATCCGGGAAAGGAAAAGATCGAAGCCCGGAATAGCATTGACGTTCTGATGCTTTTCCGGGTATTTCTATTTAATTCGTAATAATTCGTTTAATTCGTTTTTTGTACGAATAAAAGAACGACATATAATTTCAATGACTTACATATTTATTTCGTTTAATTCGTTTAATTCGTTAAGGAATAATTAAAAATGTACCTCAGAAACGGTCGATGGTATTCTGATTTCTGGTTTAAAGGAGAACGATATACAAAATCTCACGGACCGGTGAACAAGACCGTGGCCAAAGAAAGGGACGGGAAATTCAGGGCAGACGTAGCTGCCGGGATATACATGAAGGAAAAGGATAATCCCCCATTCGATAAGGGCCTTGATCAACACCTTAAAAAATCAAAAACTGAAAACACAGAAAGCAGTTACAAGAGAAACCTATTAAGCGCAAGACACCTGAAAGCCTTCTTTGGTGGCAACCCTGTTTCCACAATTCAAAACAACCAAGTGTTGATGCGGAAATATATGAACCAAAGAAAGACCACCATAACGGAAATGCAGCTGAAGCGGGGTAGAAATAAATCAGAATTAAGTTACACGTCCATCAATAGAGAACTGGCTCTGATGCGGTCAATGTTTAACGTCCTTATCCTGGCGGGGAAGGTCAATAAGAATCCGGTCTCTCTGGTAACCTTATTTGAAGAGACCCAAAAGGAACGGGTTTTGACCCTGGATGAAACAGAACGAATTTTCAAGGCTATTGACGAAGCTGATAAACGCTATAAGCATTTGAAGGATATCGTTATCATCGGTTTAAATACCGCCATGCGCTCCGGTGAAATCATGGGGGCAAAGAAGTCATGGGTGGATTTGAAAAACAGCGTTATTGTGGTCCCTAAAGGGTCACAGAAGCGAAAGAAGAAAGACAAGAGGGTTCCCATCAACAGCGTTTTAATACCCGTCATACGCCGTCTTATGCGCGATAACAAAGGATCTGAATATCTGATTGTAAACCCACGAACAGGGACGCGGTTCACGACCATTCAAAACGGGTGGGATGGCATCCTCAAAAAAGCGGGTATCTTAGGTAAACCAGGAGTTGACAAATTGCGAATACATGATATAAGACACTCCGCAGCTACAAATCTTGCACGGGCCGGAAAGGATATGAAATTCATCGCTCAATATTTAGGACATAGCGACGTAAGAACTTCCGCCAGATACGTTCATTATTCCGATGATGATCTGAAAGAAGGTTCTGAGGTTCTGGCTCAAGTCCCATCAAAATTCACAACACCTAAATTGAAGAAGGTGGGACCACCTGCAAGTAGCTGAAATCATTACGCGCCCATAGCTCAGCTGGATAGAGTGACGGACTACGAATCCGTAGGTCGCAGGTTCGAATCCTGCTGGGCGCGCCAGTAATAACAAGGGCTTGGGCTGTAAGGCCTAGGTCCTTTTCTTTTTCATTGCGCGGTTTCACACAATATTGCAGGTTCTGCTTCTCGTGAATTCCGGGAACACGATAGTAAGCAAATCACTCCCGAGAGATCTGCCTGTTCATTCGTGCTTACGGGGTTCCTGATATTCTCTTTACTGTCTGTAAATCAGAGTCGTGTCCTCTGAATTTCGAATATAATGGCCACTTCAGTGGGGATGGGGTTGTTGGGGTTACTCTTAATTTTGGAAGCTACATAAAATGAATGCCATCATTGTAAGCGACTTGCACATAGGGTCTCGATACTTTTTATGTCAGGAATTTGGACGCTTTCTCGAGAACGTCCCTGAGGATTACGAACTTATTCTGAATGGGGACATCATTGACAATCCTTATGCGAAATTGAAACCATCCCACCAAAGGATCATGAATCTTATTGAGCAAGTTTCTTGCCGTCAGAAGATCGTTTGGGTGCAAGGGAATCATGACAATGGTTATATCCCAAAGGGGTTTGGGAAAGTACATTTCAAGCGCCTTCACCACATAGAAGACAGCTTATTAATCGCCCATGGCGATGATTTCGATGGGATTATGCCCAGGAACCGGGCATTCATAAAGGCCTTCAAGATGATGCACAATTTAAGGGTAAGGTTGGGGGCCAAACCGGTGCACGTGGCCAAATATGCCAAGAAATGGGCGCCCTTCTACAAGGTCCTGCGTAAAAATGTAATGATGAACGCTGTGGATTGTGCCATAGAAAATGGATATAAATCGGTCATCTGTGGCCATACCCACTATCCAGAGGATAGGGTTTTCAGAGGTGTCAGGTACATAAACACTGGGGCATGGACAGAATCCCCAGCATTTTATCTTTCGGTCACAGCTTATAAAATGACCCTGAAACAAATGACCGGATCGTAAACGGGAAAGGAGGACGACCGTAAATAACCAAATAACGCGCAGCTGTAGAGTTTGATAATGTTATTGTTAAGATTGAGCAGTAACGGTGTGAAAGGTAAAATTTTGATGAGGAGAACCAGATGAAACAAATTACGGAAGGTGTTTTTTTTATACCGGGGCAGGATGAAATGATTCCGGATTCCCACGTATACTTGATTGGGAACCCCGACTCCGACGATATGAGCCTGATTGATGCGGGCCTGATGGGAAAGGGGCGCTACAAAATCGAATCCATCCTGGAATCAGGCGTATCCCTTTCAAACATTAAACGGATCATCATGACCCACACCCACCTCGATCATATGGGGTGCCTGGGCGAACTTCGCGAAGCCATACCGCATGCGGCCCTGTGGATTCACGAAAACGAAGCGGCTCTCCTGGAGAATGGGGACGAAAAGGCGGTTTACGGCATGGACATGTTTGAGAGCATGTGTCAGGCCCAATACAGCATCAAGCCGGGTGATTTCTGCTTTCCTGTTGACCGAAAACTGGCGGGTGGAGAGGTACTTGAAATCGGCGGGACAACATGGGAAATTCTGCACATCCCGGGGCATTCCTCCGGCAGCATCGCCCTTTATGATCCTCAGGAGAAAATCCTGATTCCCGGGGATACGGTATATGCCGATCATGCCATCGGTCGATTTGACCTTCACGGGGCCAGCGGCCCGCAGCTCAGAAATTCTCTTCTGGCGCTGGCGGATCTGGATGTGAACATCCTTCTGCCGGGACACAATCAGATTATGGCAAATGTGCCGGAAGATTATATCCGACAGACCGCCGAACAGTGGGGGCCATATCTCTCCTGAGCCATTGATGTAAGGGGGGCGGAAGGCACTTTGGTGTAAAGTGGATATGACATTCAGGAATTTCCCAGTTTTTTCAAGGAAGACAGAATTCCTTTTGCCGATTTGGTGATTTTCTGGAACAGCGGATTTCGCATTCGCACCTCCACGTAGAGATCACCCGATTCAGCGCCCCCTTTTCCCGGATCGCCCATTCCCTTTAATCGGATCTTCTGCCCGGCCTTCATGCCGTGGGGGATGCTCACCAGCAGTTCTTTCTGGTTTTTTCGGCACAGGTAATTGATTTTGCCCCCTGCCTGAAGCATTTCCGATGAAACCGCAATCACATCCTGAACATCTTTTCCTCTTTCGGGCAATTCAATGCCCCATTTTTTCTTCAATCCGTACTTGATCAAACGACCCAGCTGTCCGCCCAGTGGAAATCCAGAACCCGGGCGGCGACCCCTCCCTTGGCCTTGGCCCTGGCCCTGACCCCGCCCCCCCACAAAAACCCTGCCGAAAACATTGGGTCTCCTGAATTCAAAGGAGCGGTATCCGGACCCGTAGGAATCCTTGAAGACTTCGTCAAAACCCCTGAGCCCGAAGGCACGGCTGAATTCCTCAAAAATCTGCTGAATATCGCTTCCCCTGAAGATATCCTGCTCGGAATAGGTTTGTTTGAAACGATCATGGGCAGCATCACCATAAGTTTGCCGCAGCGCGTCGTACCGGCTCCTTTTTTGAGGATCGGACAAAACAGCGTAGGATTCATTGATGGCTTTCATCCGCGCTGCCGCCGCCGCATCGCCACGGTTGTGGTCCGGATGGTATTTAAGGGCCAGTTTTCGATAAGACTCTTTGATCTTTTGCTGGCTTTCAGATGTCTCCACCTCCAGTATCTTATAGTAATCCTGCTGTTCCATTTGACCTCTTTTTCACGGGCATGGACAACCCGTAATCGTAGTTTGATACTACTTCTCTCACATTTATAAGCCCTCAAGATCCCTGAACCGGTTTACGGAAGCCCGCTGCTTCATTTCCCTTTCAAAACGCCCTCTCCACCCATATTTCTTCTGGGAACGGCGAACCATAATCTTCATGATGGGTTTGAGAAAATGGATCCAGATCCCAGTCCACAGACGTCCCTGCTCCCGCAATCTGTCCGATGGCTCCCACCAGCCCATTACGGTCTGCTCATGGCGCCAGAACAGGTATTGAAGGGTATCGGCATCCAGTTTCCGGGTTTTCACATTGGCCCACATGCCGTTATACCGGGTGTAATCAAGGGCGTTTGTCACCAATCCCTGATCCAGCAGTTGCTGCCTTATCTCTGTTTTGGGGTACGGTGTCAGGATCTGGCAATAGGCGGTGTCGGCCCCCGTTGATTTCAGAAAACGGTAATTTTCAATAATCTCCGCTTCGCCGTCATCGGGAAAGCCGAAGATCATGCCCCCCACCACCATGATGCCGTACTTGTGACAATTGCGGACGGCTTTTCGGGACGCGTCCAGAATATCCCCCTTGCGTGCGGCTATAAGGTTCTTTTTAGACGCGTTTTCCATACCCAGGAAAACGGATCTAAACCCTGCCAGAGCCATTTTTTCAACCATCTCCTCGTTTCTGGCCATGGTCACGCAGTCGGCCTGGACCACAAAGTAAAGATTCCCATACCCCCTGGCAATAATGGCATCGCAAAGTGTTATCACCCGATCAGGATCAAGCACGAAGTTGTCGTCGGACACAAATATCCATCGGGCCTTTCGCTTAAGATAAATGTCATCCACATCCGCCAGCACCCGTTCCACGGGAAAGGGCCTGAACGAACGGCCATACATATGCCGAATGCTGCAGAAATTGCAATTTCTGGTGCATCCCCTGGAGGTCTCCATAACTTCGGACTTGTGGCTCATGATATGATAGCCCCAGGTCAAGCGCCTCTTGTTGCGAATGGGAAGTTTCAATCGGGACAGGTCCAGGAGCTCGCCTTTGGGGTTGTGGACAAATTGGCCGCCCTTGTTGTAAGATAAAGAGGGTATGGTCTCAACCTGATCCTTCCCTTCCAATGCCCGGACCAGCCGCTTAAAGGCTTCCTCGCCCTCTCCGCGAATCAGGAAATCAATCCATTGAGACTCCCGGCTGCCGGCGATTTCTTCGTACATGAGGGTTGCGTGATAGCCGCCCACCGCCACCTTCACACGGGGGAGTAATGTTTTGATCAGTTTGATCAACTTCACACAGGTGGCGTACTGCCAGGTCATGGCTGAAAGGCCCACCAGATCGGGTTGGATTTTTAACAGAACCCGGGTGAGATAGCGGCGGATTTGCCGCCGCTTGCGGATCAGGTCAATAATATAAACTTCATTTTTCTCATCAACATTGGCGCCGACGCTGGCAACGCCCAGGTTCGGCATATGGAAAGCTGATTCGTGCATGATGACCGGCGCCACATCCGGCATGGAAAGAAGAACAATTTTCATGTTTTCTCCAAAAGAGCATGAACCTCAGCCATTAAACCGTTGATTGAAAATTGGTCAGACCGGTAATCCGGATTCATTTCGCCCACCAGCGTCACAGTAACGGTATTGGGGCTGTGGGCGCTAAACAGAAACTTACCCGGCTTAAACAGTTTGCCTGTATTTTCAATAAAGAGAACCTTTACAGGTGCTTTGCACATTTTGGCAAGCTTAAAAGCCCCCTTGTTCAAACTGCCGATGCGACCATCCCGACTGCGCGTGCCCTCAGGAAAGATAAACACGTTGCCACCCGAAGCAAGGAACCCATCCATGCCCTCAATGCGGTCCACCATCAGATCCGCAAAACGGCCCCGGGCCGTGGACGGGATGTATCCTGACAGGGATAGCATTGTGCCGAAAACCGGAATGCCGAAGAGGCGGGCTTTGGCAATGGTGGTGTGCCGCGCATAAATGGAAATCAACAAAATTGGATCAATGTAGGATCGGTGATTGCACACGATTACCGAAGAGCGAATTTTTCGCACTGCCTCCGGAATTTGCCACCGACAGGAAGGGATCAACAGCTTTATAAGACCGAAAAACCCTTTGTAAAAGATATGGTTCAGCTTTTGAAATGCGGTTCTTCGCTTTTTGGCAAAACAGTAAGCCAAAAAATAAAACGGGGCAAAAAAAAGGACAAAGCCCAATGTGTAATAACACCACAGGAACAGGGTAACCGAAAGATCCCGCAGAAGATTGTACCATCTCATTATAAAATTGCGCTCGGAAATATCGGTCATCCCTTTTTCGTGACAACACCGCTTTTTTCCACCAGCCGCTGAAGCTTGTGGTAGGGCTGAGCCCCCACCAGGCGATCCCCGTTTATCACAAAGGTGGGCAAAACCAGAATATTCATCTCCTCTGCCATGGCCCAATCCCGATCCACACGCTCTTTAAATATCCCCGCTTTGATCACTTTATCAACATTCTCAGCTGGAAGGCCCACCAAAGCAGCAGTCTCAGATAATATGGAGATTTTCGCAATATTTTTTGAATCCACAAAATAGGCGACGTACAGAGCCTGCAGAAAAGCATCGCCCTTGTTCTTCGATTCAGCCCAGAGACCCAGTTCCTGGGCCGAACGACTGTTATAGATCATTTCAGGCGAACCAAAAGGCAGACCCAGAGCTTCCGCTGTTTCTTTCAGGTTGCGCATTCTTTCACTGACCACAAGGGGGTCATCAGAAAAACAGGCACCCAGTGAAAGACCGTCTTTGGGGGTATCCGAACGAAACGGAAACATTCGACGTCGAATTTGAATATTATATTCTTTTTTAAGCTGGGCAATCCGCCCGGACATGAAGTAGCACCATGGACAGGTGCAATCGGTAAAGATTTCAAGGGTTGCAGGGGAGGAAGGCATAGGGGGTGTCCTTCACCCGCAGGACGCTTTCGGGCTGTAAATCATTGACTGCAAAATCTGTGGGCATAAGAAACGCCGAAATTCTCTTCCACAATGGAAAAGACTTCGCCGGCATCCAAACCGCTCTGCTTCAAGTCCTCAATTGCCTCGTCCAACATGGCAGCAAAGACCTCTTCGCTGATAACTCTTTTCTTCGACATGATATCTCCTCTCAAAGATCTTATTACAATAATCAAGCACCGGTAAAATGACAGTCTGAATCGGGAGAATATCTGCCGAACCTTACCTAAACCTTTCAGGAACATTACGATCCTGTAATCATATTTACTTGAAAAATAACTTTTTATTTTATCTTTTTGGACTTTATTTGTCAATAAAAATTTTTCGACCCAGTTCCCGACGCAAAATTCTTAACCGTAAACTGCCACTGCCGAGCTTGACAAGCTCCAGATGATATGAGATTCAAAAAATCATTCGGTTACAAAAAATCAAACATCAAACCAAAACAAGAATATCGGAGGTTCCCAATGAAAGTGCGTTTTTTCCAGTCTTTTGTCGGCATAATCTGTATGGCTGTTCTGACCGGCACCGTATTCGCCCACTGTGAAATCCCCTGCGGCATTTACGATGACCAGGCCAGAATCAACATGATTCTTGAGCATATCGCCACCATTGAAAAATCAATGAAGCAAATCAAAAGCTTAGAGAAAGAGAAAAGCCCCGATTTCAACCAGTTGGTTCGATGGATCATGAATAAGGAACATCACGCCACTGAAATCCAGACCGTCGTTGCGCAGTATTTCATGACGCAGAGAATCAAACCAAACGTCAAAGATTACAATCAAAAGCTCTCCCTGCTGCAACAGATGTTGGTTTTCAGCATGAAATGCAAACAGACAACGGATCTAAAAAATGCAGCCAAATTAAGAGATCTGGTAAAACAGTTTCATCAACTTTATTTTTCCGGCCATTAATCCTTTCTGGTTTTTTCTTTCAACGTCGCAGGTTTATCCGGATCAGAACTTGAAAAAAGAAGAAACAACAAAAAATCATTTCAAAGCCCGCCTGATCGCCATCAGCCTGTCGCTCAGTATCGGTGCGGCGCTGATGGGCGCAAAATTCTACGCATTTCACCTCACCGGTTCTTCCGCCGTTTTCTCGGACGCACTTGAATCCATCATCAATGTGGTGGCAAGCGCGTTTGCCCTGGTCAGTATTGTTCTGGCCGCCAAGCCCCCGGACAAAAGCCATCCCTACGGTCACGGAAAAGTGGAATATTTCTCAGCCGGATTTGAAGGCGCCCTGATCATCATTGCCGCCATCGGCATTTTCAAGACCGGATGGGACCATATGCTTCGTCCACAACCCATTCCAAATCTTACAGACGGCCTTTACATACTCCTGGGTGCAGGGCTGATAAACCTGGTCCTGGGACTCATCCTGGTTCGAACCGGCAAAAGAACCCATTCACTCGCCCTGACAGCCGATGGCAAGCATGTTCTTACCGATGTAATTACCTCAGCGGGGGTTTTGCTTGGCCTCTTGCTGGTGCACCTGACAGGACTATACTGGCTGGATGGGGCTATTGCCTGTATGGTCGGGTTCAGCATCCTGTATACCGGCATCATCCTGGTGAAAAAATCTTCCGCCGGTCTTATGGACAGGGCCGAGCCCGAATTTCTGAAAAAAATTTCTTCACTTCTGGAGGAACACCGGAAAGACAACTGGGTGGGAATACACGAGCTCAGAGCCTTTCATTCAGGCAGTTTCGTGAACGTAAGCCTTCACCTGATCCTGCCCAGAAGTTTCACACTGGCGGAAGCACATGCAGAAGTCGAAGAAGTAGAGGCGGTCGTTGAGGGCCATTTTGAAGGCAGGGCAAACGCCCTGGTCCACCTGGACCCATGCGCTGATCCCGACTGCCCGGTGTGCCGGCGCTATGCCTGCGAACTGAGGGGGGAAAAACAATCCGATCCCACTCCCTGGAATGCGGAAACACTGACCATCCAAAGACCCGGTGCACCGCCAATTTGGGAAAAATAGTCCCGTGTAAAAAAGCCCCCCCACGACCTCGGATTGCAATCAAAATTCTGAATTGCCCACATTTCTAGTTTTTGTTTGACAAATTCTGTTCGTATTTTCTATATTTTTCAGCACTGAATCGTGTCATTCATGGAGGCGAAACCCCAAATGAAACACCTTTTTTCCCCGTTTTCAATCAAAGGGTGCGAACTTAAAAACAGGATCGTCATGCCCGGCCTGGCTTCATTTTTGATTGAAAATGACGGATCCATCCCTCAGGAGGCTGTTGAACATTATCGACTCAGAGCCGCCGGCGGCCCGGCCATGGTCATTATGGAAGCGTGTGCCGTCTCATCTGAGGGAATCGTTTCCCCCCACCAGGCACGAATTTATGATGATCGATTTGTGGAAGGGGTTTCGGAAATCGCCCGTTCCATGAAGGCGGAAGGGGCTGTTCCCGCGGTTCAAATCCACCACGGCGGAAGGCAGACCTCCGCCAGGGTCATTCATGGACAACCGGTTGCCCCGTCACCGCTTCCCTGCCCCTCCATTCGGGGGGAAGTGACGCCCCTCACTGTGGACGGCATTCAGGAACTGGTAAACAAATTCGGCGATGCGGCCGACCGCGCCCTTCAGGCGGGATTTGAACTCATCGAAATTCACGGCGCTCACGGATATCTGATCAACCAATTTCTATCCCGGTTTTCCAATATCCGCCAGGATGCTTACGGGGGAGATATTCAGGGTCGAACACGGTTTGCGCAGGAGATTGTCCGGGAAGTTCGGAAACGGGTCGGGGATGAATACCCCATCTCTTTCAAGATCAGTGCCATGGAATTCGTAAAAGACGGCCTCAATGTGGAAGAAAGCATTGAAATCCTTAAGATTCTCGTAAAAGAAGGTGTTGATGTGATACAGGTATCGGCCGGCAATGATGCGACACCGGAATGGATATGCCAACCCATGTTCATGGAAAAGGCGTGCCTGACCGATTTTGCCTGGGCCATCAAAAAGGAGCTGGATGTCCCCATCATGGCGGTGGGAAGAATAAACGAACCATTGCTCGCGGAAGACATTATCAAATCCGGAAAAGCTGACCTTGTCTGCATCGGCCGGGGATTACTGGCAGATCCGGCAATGCCCAAAAAAGCCCTGGAAGGCCGCCTGGACGATATCAGGACCTGTATTGCCTGCAACACCTGCATGCAATCCATTTTCAAGAAAGGCCGGGTGGAGTGTCTGGTCAACCCGACCCTGGGACGGGAGAAGGAAATGGCCTTTCACCCAGCCGAAACCACTAAAAAAGTGATGGTGGTGGGCGCGGGGCCCGGCGGTTTGAATGTGGCATGGGTGGCCGCCAGACGCGGGCACGATGTTCACCTTTTTGAAAGACAACCCCAATTAGGCGGACAACTGACCCTGGGAAGCATCACCCATTACAAAAAAGAACTTCTCAAGCTGATCCGATTCCAGACAAAACAGATGGAGCGGTTCGGGGTAACATGTCATCTGAACCAGGAAGTGACACCCGACACCCTGAAAAGCCACTCACCGGATGTGGTGGTTCTGGCTACCGGATCAGCACCGGTCTATCCGCAAATCAAGGGGATCAACAATGCCCTTGTCATTTCCATAAACGAGGCTTTGGACGGGCACAGCCGGGCGGAAGGAAAAACAGTTGTGGTGGGGGGCGGCCCCACCGGTTGCGAAATCGCCCTTCATTTGTCGGAAAAGGGGTATCAGGTGACCATCGTGGAAGTGCTTTCCAACCTGGCCTCCCAGCTGGAAAGCATGACCAAGAAAATACTGCTTCAAAAACTCATGGAAAACAACGTGACTTTCAAAACCAACTGCAGGGTGATCCGTATTGAAGAAAATGGGGTCATCATTGCTGAAAAAGATGGCGGGCAGATGACACTTCCGGCGGATCAAGTGGTCTTTTCAATCGGAAACCGACCGGAAGACAAACTTTTTAATCAAATCAAATCAATGGGGTATGAAATTCACCGTATCGGTGACTGCCTTGAACCGAGAAGCGCCAAGGCCGCCATTTATGAGGGTGCTGTACTGGGTCGCGCTATTTAACTATTTAACCTTTAACGCTTCATAAGCACTCTGGATTTCCTTGAAACGACTTTCAGCCAGCGCCCTGAATTCATCTCCCAGGTGCACCACCTTGTCCGGGTGGTACTGATTGGCGAGTTCCAGGTAGGCCTCCCTGATTTCTTTCTGGGAAGCCCTACGGTCCACCTTCAGCACGGTGTAGTGGTCTTTCTGCCCGGTAAAAGTGGATTGTTCTTCTTTCGAATTCGAGTTACCGTTACCATCCCGGGATGCCTGGGGCCCATGTCGATCCGACCCGGGACGGCCCCTTTGATAACCTATTTGCCTGCGTTTATAGACATACAGGTACCACCAGATTACTCCCAGCACAATCAGGTCATCCAGCCATCCCACACCGACAAAGAAGTCTGGAAAAAGGTCATAGGGACTCACCAGATAGGAAAGCCCCAGTACCGAGAGCAATACTTTTATCATGGTCCGGCTTCTTTGATGAGCTGATCCCCAAATTGTTCAAGAAACGTGTCCAAATCCTTTTCCCAACTTACCATGACATTGACACCCTGTTTCTTTGAAAGCCTGTTTTCAAGAACACAATTGACGGGCAGCAAATGGCCGCCACTTAACGCCGTCAGGCTGCAAGGTTCAATGGGCGCCTTCAGTTTCAGCTTTTTCAAAATATACTGTGCCAGTTCAAACGGGCTGCAGTACCCATAGGCTGTGGAATGGTATGACCCCCTGCCGTCTTTGTTAATCAACTCCCTGATCTGTAATGCCAGCCGGTGGCTCCAGGTGGGGGCACCAAACTGGTCATCCGGCAACTGCATGGGCGTTGAAACGCCCCGAACCGCGTGCTGCAAAACGGATTTAACAAAATTATGGCCATTAATACCGTACAGCCAATGTGAACGGACAATAATATAGTTAGGAGAGTTGCTGCGAACAGCCGTCTCGCTCTCCAGTTTGCTTCTGCCATAGGCGGAAAGCGGGCTTGGCGCATCATCTTCAAAATACGGTTGCGGCATCGCTTTTCGCCCGTCAAAGACATGCCCACAGGACACATGTACAATTTTACAACCAAACCTGGCGGAGGACTGCGCCAGATTTCTGGGGCCCTCCACGTTGATTTTTCTTAAGGCAAAGGAATCTGTTTCGCAAACTTCCAGATCCGTTAAACCCACACAGTTGAGCACAATGTCCGGGGATAATGAATCAAAAGCCTCTATGACCACATCCCAACTGACGACATCAACATCCTCTTTACCAGGACAGATTACCTCATGCTCCTGCCCCAACACCTTCCTGCAATCGTGTCCCAGGCCACCTGTAGCTCCCAAAATGATTATCTTCATCATCCCCCTCGCTGCAATTTTTCCGTCTGGTAATACTTCCGCTGAGATTTCTTTTACCAATTCAGATAATTAACTTGGTAAGTTAACACACAAATAAAAAAAAACCATAATTTCTTTCAGTATTATTTCATAAAAGCAGATTCTCTTTTGAAACCTGGGGATCAGTGGGCAAAAAATGGATCACAGCCATTTAGGTACTTGCGCAAAAACACACGGTCATGTAGGCTACGGTCTTTCGTACTACTGATTTGACTTCATCATGATACGAAACCAGACAGGGGCTCAAACCGCTTATGAAAAACAGAGGCACACGAAAAAAACTCTCAGGTATCCTCCTAAGCGCCCTTACCTTTCTCTTCCTGTTTTCCCCCGGTGTTTCCATTTCTCCTCTCTATGGCGCTGAAACCAATGAAGACCCAGTCAGTTCAGCTTTTAAAGGAAACCAACGGATTCTGGATGGCATCGATCTGATTTACGATCGCCAGTTCGCTGATGCCGAAGATTTATTCAACAAGATGATAACTGATGCACCCCAAGACCCCAGCGGCTATTTTTATCTGGCCATGATCACATGGTCCAGACTGGCTGCGGGTTTCTGGAATCCGGAAACGGTGAAAGAATTTAAAAGCCGGATCGATCGGGCCATAGAGGTGGCCCAAGCCCGTGTTGACAATGAGGGAGCGGACAGTTACGATTTCTTCTATCTTGGGGGAGCTCTGGGATTCAAGGGCCGCTTTGAGCTAATGAAAGGCAACATGTTTTCGTCATTCCTTCTGGCCTCCGATGCCATTGAAGCCCTCAAAACCTGCCGGGAAATGGCGCCCGACGACAAGGATGTTCTGCTTGGGATCGGAACCTTTGATTATTATACGGCCAAGCTGTCAGGGGTTTTGAAATTCCTGACCTACTTTCTTCTGCACCGTGGCGACATAAAAGAGGGGCTCAGAAAGTTGAATGAGGCAGCACTATATGCCACTTATTCATCAACGGAAGCCAAAACCGTCCTCCTTTATATCGAACTCTTTTCCGAGCAGGACTTTCCAAAAGCCCTGGCATTGGCCACTGAATTATCCAACAAGTATACGAAAAACCCCAGATTCAAAACCCTTGAAGGCGTCTGCTATATCCGCATGGGCAAGGATCGCCAATACAGGGAAACCTTACACAACCTGTTAACCAGAAGCCGTGAAGCGCCATCTGCTGCCACTGCAGCCATCTGGAAAAACCGGGCTCTTTACCTTGAATCCATAGATGACCTCTATCGTGGGCGCTATGCCGAGGCGAGGTCTACGCTGGAAGAGATCCTCAAACATCCCGACCCGGTGCATGACCCGACCATGATCGCCTGGCCGCTTGTTAAAATAGGCATGAGCTATGATCTGGCCGGAAATAGAGACCGAGCGCTTGCCTATTACAACCAGGTATTCAAAATGAAAAATGCTGCAGGGGCGCAGTTCGTGGCTGACAAGCTGTTGGAAGATCCCATTGAACCTAAAGATCCATTTATCGGATATTAACATGAAAAAATCCTATCTCGCATTATTCTTCTTGGCTTTACTCATATCGTCATCCGGGGGATGCACCCGATTGGTTATGCCCATCGCCTCCTCCATGATCCCCGGTTTCACCAGTGCTTTTTTTGAAGAATGCGATCTGAAGCTGGCCGAAGAGTCCCTTCCCGCAGAGCTTAAACTGATGGAAGGCCTTCTCAAAAACGATCCTTGCAATCCAAAAATCCTCACCGCGCTTTGCATGGGATTTACAGGCTATGCCATGCTTTTTGTGGAAGAGGAGAACCCGGAAAGGGCATCCAGACTCTATCTCAGGGCCAAAACCTATGGGCTGAAGGCCATGGGTATTGAAAACGCCAGTTCACGTCAAACGCTTGACCAGATAAAGAAAATACCCCGGGAAAACATTGAAATGCTTTTCTGGACTACCATGGCCTGGAATGCATGGGTCAACCTGAACCTGGACAAGCCCGCTGCTATTGGCGAAAGCACCCTTGCCGAGGCCTGCCTCAAACGGGTACTGGAAATTGAACCTGATTTTTACTATGGCGCCCCCTATGTGCTCATGGGTTCCATTCTGGCTGCGCGTCCGAAAATGCTGGGCGGAAATGCACCGGAAGCAAAAACATGTTTTGAAAAAGCCATTACTTTGAGTGACGGCAAATTCCTCCTGGCGCAATATTATTTTGCCCGCTACTATTCTGTCAGAGTTCAAGACAAAGCCTTGTTTCTCCATCTGGTTGAGGCCGTTGCCGAAGCGCAGCCCGATGACTTGAAAGAGGCCTGCCTCATCAACCAGGCCGTAAAACAAAAAATGGAAGCCCTCGCTGAAATGGCGGATGAACTGTTTTTATAACCTTTCACAGGGTGCAGAGGACAGTTGTCAGGGGGCAGGATGAAATTCGAAGAATTAGAAATTAAGAGTCAAAGATGATTTTCCTGACTCCTGACAACTGCACCCTGTAAACCAGCAACGAATACGGAGATTTTATGAAAAAGACAATACTCCACATGGCCCTTCTCTTGGGCTTGGGATGCCTCATGGGCCTTCCTTCACCTGTGTCCGCAGGGAAAAAGCCTCAATATCTGATCAAATTTGCCACAGTAGCCCCAGAGGGCAGTACCTGGATCAAGCGGATCCGGAGCGTTGATAAAACCCTCCGAAAAGAAAGCGGCGGCCGGCTGGGACTCCGCATTTATGCCGGAGGCATTGCCGGTGATGAACTGGATGTCCTCAAAAAGATGCGAATCGGCCAGATTCAGTGTGCGGCTTTTTCAGGAGTCGGTTTTGGAAAAATTCTGC
>CAZPQA010000029.1:0-34704 GCA_964588535.1 uncultured Desulfobacteraceae bacterium | reverse complement strand
TCATGGTGACCATTGAATCCCATCATGCCCACAAGCCGGTGGAATACCGGCACGAAGGGGAGGAATTCATCTACGTGATGGAAGGGGACCTGGAATTTGTCCTGGGGGGAAAGCCCCACGTGCTCAAAAAAGGGGAAAGCATTCACTTCAATTCAGACATCCCCCACAAACTGAAAAGCCTCTCCAATGAACCCACCCGTTGTCTGGTGATGCTCTATACGGTGTGAGTCGATGGTCTCAGACCCGCCGTTCCGGGGGCATACCTAACTGTCCTGTATGGAGAAAACGCGTCACGTGTTGAATACTCATTTCAATCCCTCCTTATCTGAAGGGTCTCGTGATGCTTCCAATTGTTTTGATTTCTTGGCAGTTTCTTCCAGTTGTTTGATAGTTTCCGCTTCTCCAACAGACTCTTTGTATGCACGCCGACGAATTTCAAATCGCTCGTACTCCGCTTTTGCGTGTACTTCAGCCGCCTGCTTGCTCACCTTGCCCGCATTGGGAAGCACTTTTCGGTCATTGAAGCGCAAAAATTCATCAAGTTTTTGCTCCCAATCCTTCATGAAAACCTGCTTGCGGCGTTTGGCCTGATCTTCAGCAAAATCCAACCACATGACCACAATCCGGTTCAGATCGTCTATTTCCTCTTCATTGAGATAGTTTTTGCCTGTGGTGACATCGGTTTTACGTACTTCTCCAACCTTCCAACTGGTGAGGCCCATATTGGGGAGCAAATGATTGGCACGTGATTGAATCAGTTCGGCGGCGGTCATGCCGGTAGCGGAAAAATGAAGTTTGTTCTGAATGATGCTGAAAAACTTTGTCGTTTCCGACCATGACGGATCATAATCGCCTGCCATGGCGAATATTTCTTTCACCCGCAAATACATCCTCCGTTCGCTGGCGCGGATATCACGGATGCGAGCCAGCATTTCATCGAAATAGTCGGGAACAACGGAACCCTTGACCGGCGGATTCTTCAACCGCTCATCGTCCATGACAAAGCCCTTAACAATGTACTCTTTTAATCGCTGAGTGGCCCAGATACGAAAGCGGGTGGCAATCAGGCTTTTTACCCGGTAGCCCACCGAAATAATCATGTCCAGATTGTAATAATCCAGTTCACGCCGGACGGCCCTGCTCCCCTCCTGACGAACTGTTAAGAATTTCTTAATAGTTGCCTTCGGGGTTAGTTCCCCTTCCGCATAAATATTCCGAATGTGCATACTGATATTGGGGATTGTTGTTCGGAACAGTTCGGAAATCATCTGCTGGGTGAGCCACACGGTCTCGTTTTGAAGGCGAACTTCAAGCTTCACCTGCCCGTTTTCGGACTGATACAGTAGAAACTCTCCGCCGGATTCTTTAGACGAAAGTTCATTCATTCCCTGGCCTCCTCCCATGTCGGACAGTGCCGCCTGGGCAGGATTTCAGAACGTGCCATCATCGATGACCCACTGGCATCCTTCAATCACCTCTTTTTGCAGTTCATGCCGGATTGTTCCGATTCTTTCAAGAAGCCTGCCTTTATCCACTGTGGCCATCTGGCTTACCACCACGACACTGGTTTTTGAAAGATTGGCGGTTCCCTTTTTCAGAAGAATATTACCCGGTACCTGAGCCAGTTTTCGATTAGAGGTGATCAGGGCCACAACGGTCGTTTGAATCTTGCTTTTGTTTAACAAATCATTTTGAACAACAACCGCCGGTCTTTTGCCTGATGGACCGGAGTCTTTTGATGGACCGAACCTAACCCAGTAGATATCCCCCTGTCTTGCCTTTACCATGGCATTTCTTCCACATTGGTGTTTTCCGCAATGGTTTCCGCCATAAGAATCTGTTCCCTCTTTATATTAGGGTCAGAAAAAGCTGCATTAATACGTTCCACAAGCATTTCCTCTCTCAATTTTCGCACCTTTTCCGAAAGGGCTTCCGCGACCAGATGACTCAATTTGACGCATTTTCCGGCGGCCAATTCCTTTATTTGTTTATACGTCTGATCCGGAATTGTTACGCTGAGCTTGGAATATCCCATAAAAAATCCTCCGATAAATCATATTTGTTCGTATATATTGTCATCCCAATGATTGGATTGTCAATGAAAAATAATGGGATGTCCTATTAGACGCGCAAAGAATTTGAACCACGAGACTTTTGGGAGGAAAACTGATATAAGGTATTGACTGTTATGGTTCCGGGAAAGGGTGAAGATTCAGTTTTTCATTCGACAGCGGGCCAACGTTGATCTCATTGAATCTTGTGAAGAAAAGATGTAAGAAAGGAACTACATGATCACTTGGATCACCGCATGGATCTTTAGACAGTTTCAGGATAAAGATGGAAAACAACATTAAAGAGAAAATTTCGATGGTCGCCCGGGAAATTTCCAAAGGTGGGAATAACGTGGTGTTCACAGGCGCCGGCATATCCACCGAAAGCGGGATTCCGGATTTCCGGAGCAAGGGCGGCATATGGGACAAATACAGGCCCGTATATTTTGATGAATTCATGTCATCAAAAGAGGCTCGAATAGAGTACTGGAAAATGAAAGAGGAGCTTTACCCCGATCTCATAAAGGCCAAGCCAAATCCAGCCCACATGGCGGTTTCCAAGCTCTATGAGATGGGTCTGATCGAGGCCATAATCACCCAGAACATTGATGGCCTTCACCAAGACTCAGGCATTCCAAGCGAACAAGTAATTGAACTCCATGGCAATACACGAAGAGCACGGTGTACTGGCTGCCGAAAAATCATTTCATTGGATGAAGTGCACAGACGCATTGAACAAGGTGACCTGGCCCCGGAATGTGAGTGCGGCGGTTATCTCAAATCAGACACCATTTCGTTCGGGCAGGCCATGCCCGTAGAAGAAGTGGAGAAAGCAACAGATTTGTCTCGAAACGCCGATGTTTTCATGGTTATAGGATCCACTCTCCTTGTTCACCCCGCTGCCGCAATGCCCGACTATGCTGCGAAAAACGGCGCATTTCTGGCCATAGTCAACCTCTCAGAAACCCCCTATGATGATGTAACCGACGTACTGATCCAGGGGAAAGCAGGTCAAGTCCTCCCGGCGATAAGCAAAGAAGTAAGGCGACTGATGGCTTTGGAGGATGTTGGGGAAGGGTAGGTTAAATGCCCATAAATCCTTCATTACAGGAATAGGTTATTTGACCATAACCATGAATCACCAACCACGCTCTATGGGAGTGGTTGGTGATCGGGTGTTTACGAAAGTTCCAGCGTTTCGGCCCCTTTGGTTTCGGGCAGGTTTACTGGTTTGATGTCGTCTTTGGGCAGGGGAATCACCTTTGCCTGGGCTTTTTTGGTGAGGCGATCCGCCTCTTTCCTAGCCTCTTCTTTGGCTTTTCGCGCCAGCTTTTTTTCAAGATTTTGGACTTTACGGGTCAGTGTATCGATCTTTCCGGTGAGCTGAGAGACCTTTTCTTTGCTGGCCAGGTTCATGAGGTCAAGGGCTTCATTGACCTTCTGATCGATTTTTTCCGCGATCCATTTTTTCAGGTCGTCGGCCCGGTTCAGCATGTCTTTCTTGAGTTTGCTGCCTTCGGACGGTGTGATTTCTTTTTCTTTAACGAGCCTTTCCACCAGCCTGTCGATCTCCTCATCGGCCATGGTGAGGGCTCGATCCCACAATGAGATATATTTTTTTCCATAGTCCACCAACGTCCCCGGACCTTTTCGAAGGAGCTGGATCATGACGTTAGATGCGCCATCATCCGTTTGTCCTTTTTTGGTCCGTGCAAGGATCTGAGAAACCGTGGCCGCTGTGATATCTTCCCCGGTTTTATTATCCAAAACCGATATCTCTTCGCCAGCTTTGAGCAGTTTTGCGATTTTATCCAGGGTGATATATTTCTTGCTTTTTGTGTCGTATAATTTACGATTCGCATATCGTTTGATTTTGTGCATGACTGCCTCCGAGGTTGATTGAAAATTCAGGGGTTTTCCCGAGATAAAAGGCCACCGATTTCAGGCCAGCCCTTTGAAAGGTCGGCCTGAAGATCGGAGTGATATCAGGCAGCGCATTGCTTGCTCAGGGTGTTGAGCTTGGTATTCAGGGTTCGTACGGTTTTTGAGAGTTTTTCCATGTCCTTTTTGCTGGGCAGGTTCAAGCGATCGGGGATCGACTCAAGGCTCTTCGATATCCCTTTTTCCATGGACTCTTTACCGGGAATCCGGTCGGTGATTTTTTTGCCTCGATCCAGAAGATCATCCAGCATTTTTCGGGTGTCTTTCTCCATGCCGGCATAAAAATCCTTGCCGCCGTCCAGGACGCTTTCCACCGCTTTGAAAAAATCTTCCCTGGCGCCATCGGCCAGGTCCTTGCTACCGTCTACCAGATCGGCCCATACCTTCTTCGGGTCTTTTTTTACATCCTCTACAAAGCCCTTGCCATTGTCGAAGAGATCATCAAAGGTCTTCTTGGGATCATTTTTCATATCCACAACAAAGTCCTTGCTGTTCTCAAAGGGTTTTGTGATGTACTTATCGTTGTAGTCTTTAACCGTCTCGATCCAGTTTTCCCTTGTTTTGTACAGAGAGCGGACCGCGTGAAAGTTGGACTCAGCCTTTTTTCCTGTTTTTTTGGTTTTCGCTTTGGTAGCTTGTTTTTTCGTGGTCATTTTTAATTCCTCCTGAAAAATATTTCCATGGGGTGTTCGTTTTGGGTTCATTTCTTCGTGACGTTGGCCATAAATATAACGCGGTGCGTCATTTTGTCAAGGATTTTGTGAATTTTTTTCTTAAACTTTGCGCCGGCGTGATGGACTTGTTTTTTTGAAATAGACTTAAATTGTTGAAAACATATTATTTTTTTGATTAGGAGCCACTTATGTCAAGTGTGATTCTGTTTGTTCTGATCGTTGTTTTTTTGATCATGCCGGTGTTTACCTACCTGATTTTCTGGTATGAGGCAGCCAATTCCGCCTATGGCAGGACACTGGATCAGCAGTCGGACGGCAAAGCATTTCTGTGGTTGCTCAGGGGTATTTTTTCCAGCATCTGCAGCAATGTTGTGATGGTGTGCCTTTTTCCGCTCGGTTTTATCAAAAAATTGTGGGTGCCGGGTCCTACTGGCACCAAAACTGGCACCAAAGTCGATAACAAAGTTGGCACCAAAGTCAATACGGGCGTGGTTTTGATTCACGGAATCTATCACAATGCCAGTGCATGGGCTTATTATCGATGGCGGCTTAAGCGCAAAGGATACAACCGAATCCATGCGTTTTCCTACAGCAGCTGGAACGCCACCTTCTGGGATATTTTCGAAAAATTTGAAACGTGGATGAAGCAGGTGGAAAGGGATTGTCCCGGTGAAGATATGGTGATGGTGGGTCACAGCCTTGGCGGGCTTCTGGCCAAAACCTACGCGGGCAAGGGGGACGAAGCCCGTTCTTCCGTAATTCGGCGGGTGATTACCCTGGGATCGCCCTTTAAGGGGAGTAAAATGGCGGTGTTGGGTTTTGGGGCATTGGCGGACAGCCTGCGTTACCAGGGACCTCTGGTCAGGGAATTAGAAAAATATCAGCCTTCTACACAACTGCCATGCGTGGCCTTCTATTCTCCGGTTGACAATATGGTGCTTCCCATGGAATCCATGATACCGCCTGCGGGATGGGAACAGGAGCAAACCGTGCCCATGGGCCACGTGGCCGCTTTATACCATGGGCCGACCTTCGAACGTGTTTTGTCGTATATGGAGGAGGGTGCAGGGGGCAGTTGTCAGGGTGCAGGCGCTTAGCGACCCGAACGGGGAAATTGGCTATAATTACCATTGAGGGTACTGTAAACCGGTACCGGTGTGTTGGCAAACACCTCCGGGATCTTCAATGAAACCCGTGCCAGGTCCGCCAGGAACCAGAAAACCACCTTTTGCATATCAAAGAAAAGCACCAGGCTGTGGCGATAGAGGGACCAGGCTTCCTTCATGAAAAGCTTCAGGAGGCGGAAGCGAACCGCATCATCCACCAGGGATGTGATGGCGGCCCAGGTCATGTATGCATCCCGGTTGAAGGTGGGATCCACATCTGAAAGCACGCCTCTCAGGGTGACCATGGCCTTTTCGTACATCATGAGATCCGCTGAAAAAACCACCCCCTCATGGGTGAATTTTTCAAACAGGTATTCTATGGAAGAGAGAATTCCGCTGGTCCCCTGACCCTGCATCTGAATGCCTTCAACGATAATGCGCTTTATGGTCTTACGCATAAGGGGATGGGTGGAAAGCTGCCCCTTTGTGATGATGTCAGCTGTGTAGAAGACCATGTTTGTGCTGCCCGTCATGAGCCCCAGGGTGAGCAGGATCATGGCGAACCGCTCAATCTTGTTCAAATGCCCGAGCATCCCCCAGTCATAAAAGATGAGACGGGGACGTCCTTTCACAAAGGTATAGGCCACGTTCCCGGCATGGGGATCCCCGTGGAAAAGTCCTCCTTCCCGAATGTCCTGGATGGGGCGCAGGATGCACGTCTTTGCCAAGGCACCGGCCAGTTTTCGACGCTGCTTTTTCGTCAGGTCCGTCACATCCGTAATCTTTCTGCCTTCCACCCGGCTCATGGCGGTCATGCCGGGGGTGGATACGGTAAGCCTTTCGGGGACGACCACCGTTTTGTTCTTCTTGAAATGATGGCCCACTCGATCAAGATTCTTCTGTTCGGATTCCAGGTTTATCTCGTTGGCCAGGATGGTGCCCACCTGTTTCAGGGTGGCGCTGAAATTGAAATCACCTAAGTCCCAATTCGCTTTATTGCGGTCCAGGAAAACCATGAGTTGGTCCAGGAGCGCCAGATCGGCGGCCATATCCTTTTTGACCCTTGGTTTGACAATTTTCAATACCGCCCGGGATGTCCTTCTTCCGTTGTTTGATGTGATCCGCGCGGGCACCACCGCACAGACTGAGGCTTCGGCCAGGATGCGTTTTTCAGGTATGATGGTATGGTTCGGTGGGTGTTTGTCAATTTCTTTGAACAGGGAAGCACGAATCCGGGGGTAGGACAGGGTCTCAATGTTGTCTTCCAGATCGATGAGCTCATTTTTGAAGGCCGGTTCCAGTCCGGGGCTTCGACAGATGATCTGACCCAGTTTCTGGAGCGTGGGCATGTCTTGGATTAACGTAAAAAGACGTCTGCCGAAAGAAGCGTTCTCAGGGAGGCGCAACTGATCAACAATTTTAGGGGCCAGTCGCGAGAGGGGCATCGATGACATCATGAAAACCATGCCTTCCCTCACCACCGGTTGATATTTGGCGTAGCGTTCGGGTAGAAAATATTCGACGCCGGTTGACAGGACCACCTGGCGGACCAGATCTTCCAGGATTCCTTGGGACTTGGCTTCTTTAAGCAGCCCCATGGCGCGTTGCCGCATCTTGGGGCGGGTTGCTTTTCGGCCGTTATGGGGTTTCAAAATGCCCATCAATGCCATCACAATCGCTTCATTTGCCATTGGGGCATCATGAGGATTATGGACTGGGTTGTTCTTCTCAAGGGAATCAGGGGCGGTGACAGGCTTTTCCGGAAGTTTGTTAATATTTTGTGTGGTTTTCATGAACAAAATTTTTGTTTGGGGGTTTATGTTGTGCCTAAAATATAACGCATAGCGTCATTTTGTCAATGGCCTTTGCCCGGGCGTAGGGGCAGACTCCTGTGTCTGCCACACGCAGGTTCCCGTCAGGCAAGCTTTTTGTCCACCTCGCCATTCAGTTGTTGAATTTGATCGGACAGTGCTTCAGCGCCTTTTTGGCTGGCGTTTTGAAGGTCTTTGCCCCACCGTTGAAGTTGGGCCGTATCGATCTTTCGGACATCATTCTCCTTGGCCCACTCCATCCCGATTTTTTCCCCGAGGGTTTCCAGCAGTTCGCCCATTTCCCCTTTGTCCTCGGGTGAAAGACCCTTAAGAACCTCATTCATTCGGGATTTCCAGCCTTTAACCAGAAATGTTCCCTCATAAAATTTTTTGTACCATCCCTGTTGGTCTTTATTTGCCATTTGCGATCTCCTGTCAAATCCAGCTCAAGGGCTTAAAGAGCTTTGGAATTATTCTTTTTCTAACATAAATCAGTCTCTTAGTCAAGACCATGATTGATTCCCACTCCCGGAAAAGACCTTTCTTACCATTCCCCGGTCAATTTAATTCGTATGGTGAATTCTTGATGAAATGGTGGAATTGTGTTAACGATATACAAATGACAAAGACGGTTTTTCCCTTTATGGAAAGTGTCCTCAATGGGTATTCAAAACGAAACGCTACGTCTGATAGGCGAAACACATATGGACCCATCAAACGATACACATCTCAAATCAATCGGCTACATCCTCTGGCTCTTCGGGTTCACAGGTTCCCACCGGTTTTATTATGGCAAACCTGTTTCAGGAACCATCTGGTTTTTTACCCTGGGGCTTTTCCTTATCGGTTGGATTATCGACCTTTTTCTCATCCCATCCATGGACCGCCTGGCGGATTTCAGGTACCGGAAGGGAGAAATCGACTACACCATAGCATGGATTCTGCTTACCTTCCTCGGATTATTCGGTATCCATCGCTTTTACATGGGAAAGTGGTTGTCGGGAATTGTGTACCTGCTGACGGGCGGCATCTTCGGCATCGGGTACCTGTATGATCTCTGGACGCTGAATGATCAGGTCTCGCTGATAAACAGCGGGGCTCAAGTGTGAATGGGGACCGCTTTCACACCTGCATGTCAACAAAGAAACAACGTTATTTCCCTTTGGATCAGAATTTCAAGTCGTGCCAATCGGCAAAAACGACATATTCCTTAGGAAACAGAGCCAGTCGATCGCCCGGATGAATAGTAGAATTTTTGGGAACGGCACTGTGGTTAACCATGGCCAATTGTACCCTATTTGCAGGAATTTTGTGTATTTGTAAAACCTCGAGAAGCGGCATTGGATCTACAAGCTCAAATCGGATTGTATCCTCAGCAACATCCGCCATTTCTTTCTTTAATGATCCAAATAAGACCAGCTCAGTATAGGTCCTCACGCATATCTCCGATAACAAATCAGGCGCTACTTTGACACCCATGCCCCGGCCCGCATCCGGCCAAAAACAGGAGAGAGATCTCCGGTCACCCATGGAACCGTGGATTTAACGGTCTTTTCGCCTTTTCGCTGATGTTCAAGTGCCAGGGCTGCTGTATTTTTTTCATAGAAGGCGTGGGGCTCATAGATCCATCCGCTTTGAATCCGAACTTCTTCCTTTTTCAGGCTGTGGTAAAGGTACCTTCCGGCCAGCGGGGCAAACAACCTTGTCTTCCAGCCAAACTCCCGGTAAAGTCTTTTGAGGAGCAACTCCATTTTTGCCCCAACCGGTTCGTTACCCCGGGACCATTTTTTCATGGCCCACACCGCGCCTGTGTAGGTGGTTCGAAGCGTTTTTACCTTCAATAGAAAACGGCTTCGAATCCGCTTATCCGGGTGATTCTTATATTTCTGCCAGCCCTTGAGCGTGGTCCGAATCAGGCGGGCAAGACTGGGGCCATTGACCTCGAAATCCCGTTGAAAGGCATTGAGAAGATATTCTCCTTCCAGGCCGTTGCGGATGTGTTGATGCCTGTAATTGAAGCGGTATTGTCCGTGGGTATCCGCGGCCGGAAACTCCGATTCGGGCAGCAGGGTTCCGTCCGCCTTGTGCTGCGCGTGCAATGGCGTACCGGGGATCGGGGTGTAAAGCATGAATTGGTGGAAATCCGCATCATGGCTGACCGCATGGTCTATGACTTGATCGATGTTTTCGGGGGTGTGGTTTTCCATGCCGATAATGGACGACCCCAGGACACAAATGCCGTGGGATTGTAAATGGCGGACAAAGGCGTGGGTGTCCACCTCTTTAAGCTTCTGATACCGGCTGTCCTCGCCTTCCAGCCCGGTCCAGACCCAGGAAATTCCCAATCCCACCAGTTGCGCGACGGTATAGCTCTTTAACACCCGGGCGGAACTGAAGACATATAAGGACCAGGGTTTCTGGTTTTTTTCCATCAGTTCGAGCAATCGAAGGGCTCTTTTGCGATGCATGAGAAAATTCTCATCCAGGACAAAAAAAGATTGGGTTTTGAGTTTTGTTTCAATCCCCTGCATCACACTGAACAACTCGTCGCCTGTTTCGTAAAAATTGAGAAACTTGCCTTTCCCCCCGAACATGGCGGAAGTGGAACAGAAATTACACCCCATGGGGCAACCCACGGAAGGGATCAGGATGGCGGCAGTATCTTCGGTTTTTTCGCTTAGCCCAACACCCATGATCCGGGCGCCGGTCCCCGAAGACGTCACCGGATGCCTGACCGGCGCCGCCTCGTCCTGTCCGAGAAACGTTCTAAACCATTGGACGCCGTCTCCTTTAACGATATGGTCCGCATCAATTATTTCATGGATATCTTCCTTGTTGGCCACATGCCCGCCCACAACAACCGTTGCATTTGGCTGGTATTTTCTGACAAGACCGCACATTCTTTTGAGCTTTCCAATATTCGGGATGATGGCACTGATGCCCACGATGTCATAGGAGCAACCCTGAAGTTCTTCGATAAAGCGGTCCTCTGAGGGAAAGTCCAGAAGGGTGCAGGGGGCGTCAATATTCGCCTGAAGCATCATTAGTCCAAAGGATCGATGAAACATGCGAAGGGAAAAGGCCCCCTGTGTTCGAGTGACCTGATTTTGATAAAGCTCCATGGGGTTGATCTTACGGCTTCCATAGTCGTCGTCCTGGGCATACGGTCCAAAAACGCTTGACAACAGCACCTTGGCCCGGGTTCCAAGCCGGTGAACAGATTGAGTTTGCATCATCATTTATCTCTCCATCTTTGTTGATTAGGTTTTGTCAGTTGAAGTAATCGTATTATGCTAGTACAATAAAAAAGCAGGTTAAAGGCCTCCAGATATGTTTTACAAAAGTTTTACAAACCTTATGGATTCACCCATTAAACAATCCAAGTGGTTTTTTCACCCCATCCTCATATTCATTTTCTCCATTGGGGGTGTGGTCTTGTCCCTCTTCTTGTATATCTACTGGTATGTGGAGGTTAGTGCGGGGCTGAAAAATGTCATACAGAAGGCCAACCTGGATCCCGATCAAGTTCTGGCCTCCCAGACCTGGCTGGTGATTCTGGTGCTTTCCATCCTTGTGGGGCTCATTCTGCTGGGGATATTCATTATTTTTGTCTACAATCAGAAGACACTGCAGCTTTACCGGCTCCAGCGAAACTTCATCAACAATTTCACCCACGAGCTGAAGACCCCGGTCACCTCTTTAAAACTGTACCTGGAGACATTTCACAAATATGAATTTTCCCGGGAAGATCAGCTTAAGTATATAGGCTATATGGTTCAGGATGCGGACAGACTGTCCAATAATATCAATCGTATACTCAATCTGGCCAAGGTGGAGAGTAAGACCTATGGCGGAAAATTCGTTGCCGAGGATCTGGTAAAAGTGGTTGAGCGGTTTTACAAAAAGAACCGGCACCTTTTCGGGAATTGCGAAATCAATATACATTATCCTTCTGAAAGCGCCTTTTCATGTCGCATCAATCTCTCCCTATTTGAAATGCTTTTGATGAATCTGTTCACCAATGCTGTTAAATATAACGAATCGAAGGTTCCGAGATTGGACATTTATTTTGAATATGCCAACAGGGGCCTGTGCATTCGTTTTGAAGACAACGGCATCGGTATTCCAAAGCCTGAAAGCAAGAAGATTTTCAAAAAATTTTACCAGATCGGCCGGTCCGACGACATGTCGGCCAAAGGGACCGGGCTCGGTCTGTATCTGGTTGAAAGCATTGCCCGAATTCATAAGGGAAAAGTGACGGCCGAATCAAAGGAAGGCGGAAAGGGATCTGTTTTCGAGGTGATGCTGCCTTCAAAACCGCCTAAGGTAGACATGAAATGACGGGTGTACGGGGGAATATGGGCACAAAAAAGATCCTGGTGGTGGAAGACGAGGCCCACCTGGCGGAAGGACTGAAACTGAACCTGTCGCTAAAAGGATATGATGTTGAGGTGGCTGAGGACGGCGTTTTAGCCCTTCAAAAATGGAAACAATGGCAGCCGGATCTGATGGTGCTGGACATCATGCTTCCCGAGCTTGACGGACTGTCGGTGCTGCGGAATATCCGCCGGGAAGACGAACGGCTTCCCATATTGATCCTGTCTGCAAAAGGGGATTCCGATGACAAAATAAAGGGGTTTTCCTGCGGTGTGGACGACTATCTTGCCAAGCCCTTTAACCTGGAGGAGTTTTTACTGCGGATAGAGCGGCTTTTAACCCGGGGGGCCTGGTCCCAGGGGAATACGAATTTAAATGGAAATGACCGTTCAGGGCTGCCCCGGATCTACAAATTCGGTTCTAACAGAATCGATTTTGAGACCTTGACCGCCCATGGTCCATCCGGTCGGATCAACCTGACCGATCAGGAAGCCAGACTCCTGAAGATTTTCATCGCCCATCGCGGCAAGCCCCTTTCAAGAAGCAAACTCCTGGAAACCGGTTGGGGATACGAAAAGGGGACCTCCACCCGCACCGTGGATAATTTCATTGTCCGGTTTCGAAAGTATTTTGAGGATAACCCCAAAAAACCGGTCTATTTCAAAAGCCTCCGATCCGTGGGATATATCTTTAAGCATGATCCTATGCTATGATTATTTACTTTTGGATGGAATAAAAAGGTCGATATCGTTACTCAATATGTTCAATGTCAGGAGTTTCAAAAGGAACAAACATGAATTATACCGTCGAATATGTTGAACTGAAGAATGGAAAAAAACCATTTGAGGAATTTATCCTGAGTTTGCCGATTGATGAACGTGCGAAACTCTTTGAAACGATCAATTATTTTCTGGAACTTAAAAATCAGAATTTACCGATCAAGGAAAACATCTCAAAGCATTTGGAAAATGGGATTTTTGAATTACGGTCCGCATTCGCAAAAAGGATTGCCGGAAGCTTGTATTTCTATCAGAAAGGGGCGAAAATTATCCTTACGCATGGCTTTATCAAAAAAACTGATAAAACACCTCGAAAAGAGATTGAACGAGCAAAAGAACTTCGATCTCTCTATCAAAAAGGGAAGGAGATGATATGACCAACTACGAGAAACTTTTTCAGGCTCAGATGCAAGACCCGCAGTTTGTCAAGGCTTATTATCACGCACGAGTAGAACGAATTGTTGATGAAATGTTAGAAAGTTTGAAAGACAAAATCACCCGCAATGAACCAAAAGAAAATTTGATTCGAACAATTAATTCGTTCCAACAGCAAATGCATCCGGACCTATCTCAAGAAATACATATGGGCTGAGTTTATCTCCAAAGAAACGGTTTAATCATTGAAAGCGGGTTTGCCTTTTCCGGTCCACTCCTCCGCCTTCTGGGGTTGATCTTGCAGCCATGGGGTTGGACGAGGAAATGGGCTTTGAAACCGTGTCATCGCCCGTGTATTCAGAGAACTGAAGTTCATGGAAGAATGGGGAAGCGGATACAAAAGAGTAATGTCAGCTTGTCAAAATGGCGGATATCCTGCTCCTGAGTGGAAGGAGTTGGGGACGGATTTCAGGGTGATCTTTTTCCCACACCCGGAGATTATGGCGGCTTCAGAGGCCGATGTCCCTGTAAATGTCCCTGTAAATGAGCAGCAGCAGTGGTTTCTAAATAAGCTTTGGGCAGGGAAAAAGATCAAAACCCCCGATCTTGCGGCTCGGTGGGATGTGGCGGAGAAAACGGCAAAGTAGGATATCTCCGTCTTTCTGGTCCATAGCGGTGATCCTGAATTGCGTGACTTATCAATCCCCCAGTGGATCAGGCTTTTAAAAATCCAAATTTTCTTGTTGACACACATGCCACATTGTGGCATTATATATGCCACGCTGCGGCATTGAGGCCAAGCTTTTTAATTATTTTTGGAGAGGATCGTGGATACCAAGGAGTTTGTGGCCATCCGAAAAAGGTTGAACAAAACCCAGAAGCAGATAGGGCAACTGCTTGGGACTTCGGTCAAGGCCATTCATAGTTACGAGCAGGGATGGCGGTCCATCCCGATTCATGCGGAAAGGCAAATCTATTTTTTACTCTCCAGGATCAATGGAAGCGCTGAAAATCAAGACCCATGCTGGATCAAGAAGAAGTGCCCCTTTGAACAAAAGAGTCAGTGTCCGGCATGGGAGTTCCAGGTGGGCGATCTGTGCTGGTTCATTAACGGCACCATTTGCCAGGGCGTTGTCCATAAAGACTGGCGGGAAAAGATCAAGATCTGCAAATCGTGCGAATGCTTTCCTCAGTTCTTTGATTTCGCTAAAGAGGATGGCCAAGTGGTGCGGCAAGTGACCCGGAAGATAATCGATTCCAAAATGGGAGAATAACTCATGCAAAAGAAGTACGGATTTAACACACGGGCCTTACACGCAGGCGCCGTGATTGATGAAACAAATGCAAGGGGTGTTCCGCTTCACCGAACAAGTTCATACGTTTTCAACAGCACCTCGCATGCTGCCGATCTGTTCGCGCTTAAAGAGCCGGGGAACATGTACACTCGCATGATGAATCCCACTCAAGGAGTGCTCGAAGAGAGATTGGCCGCTCTTGAGGGCGGCGACGCAGCGCTGGCCCTTGCATCGGGGACGGCAGCCATTTTTTATGCCGTAATCAACATATGCGGCCATGGCGACGAAGTGGTATCTGCCAATAACCTATATGGCGGCACCCATACCATGTTTGATTCTATCCTGCCCGAACTCGGCATCAAGACAAAATTCGAAGACCCGCTGGATCCGGATAACCTTGAGAAAGTGATCAACGATTCCACCAAAATGCTGTTTACCGAGGTCATTGGCAACCCCGTACTCGATGTGGCAAACATAAGGACCATTTCGGAGATCGCGCATAAGTATCATATCCCCCTGGTGGTTGATTCAACTTTTACCACACCATATCTCTTCAGGCCACTGGAACACGGCGCGGATGTGGTCATACACTCCCTAACCAAATGGCTGGGGGGGCATGGCACTGGCATTGGCGGCATTGTGGTGGATAGCGGAAAGTTTGATTGGACGGACCGAAAATTCCGTCTTTACAATGAGCCGGACCCATCCTATCACGGACTGCGGTATGCGCATGATCTTGGAGAACTGAACCCTTTGGCATTTATTATGCGGATGAGATTGGTGCCCCTCAGGAATCTCGGCGCCTGCATAAGCCCCGACAACGCCTGGATGTTCTTGCAGGGGATTGAAACACTTCCCCTGAGGATGCAGCGTCACTGCGATAATGCCATGGCGGTAGCACAATACTTGGCGGATCACCCGGCGGTAAAATGGGTAAGGTATCCCGGCCTTGAACAAGATCCAGCCTGTGAAACGGCATCGCGGCAATTTGAAAACGGCTTTGGCGGTATGGTGGTTTTCGGCATTAAGGGGGGAAGAACAGCTGGTGAAACATTTATAAACAATTTAGGGCTCATAAGCCATCTCGCAAATGTGGGCGATGCAAAAAGCCTGGCCATTCATCCTGCGAGCACCACCCATTCTCAACTTTCTGAAGATCAGCAGCGAGAAGGCGGAATTACACCGGATCTCATCCGGCTATCCGTGGGCATAGAATCCATAGAGGATATCCATGCGGATCTTGACCAGGCCTTGGCGAGCATTAAATGAGTGACTATATAGAACATGACAAGAACGGTGTATCGGTCGGGGTTGTTGAGAAAAAATTATTCACTTTCGCCCGGCCGCCGAAGGACATGACCCTTGAAAACGGTTCCTCACTGGGTCCTGTGACACTCGCCTATGAGACTTATGGAGAGCTGAATTCCGACAAGAGCAATGCCGTTCTGATTATGCACGCCCTGTCCGGTGATTCCCATGTGGCCGGTTATTACAGTAATGATGATGCCAAACCGGGCTGGTGGGAGATTATGGTGGGCCCGGGCAAGGGAATCGATACCCAACAATATTTTGTTGTTTGCTCCAATATATTAGGGAGTTGCATGGGCTCTACCGGCCCCGGATCCATCAGCCCGAAGACCGGCAAGCCTTTTGGCCTTGATTTCCCGGTGGTCACCATCGGGGATATGGTTGCCGCCCAAAAGGCCCTGGTTGACCACCTTGGCATTAAGCGGATTCTTGCGGTTGTGGGAGGTTCCATAGGCGGGCTGCAGGTTCTGGAGTGGTGCCTCAGATACCCTGATATGGTTGTCTCCGCCATCCCGCTGGCAACAACGCCAAAACATTCCGCCCTGACCATCGCCTTTAATGAAGTGGCCAGACAGGCCATCATGGCGGATCCCAATTGGAACAACGGCCACTATTACAATGGCGCGAAACCTGATTTAGGTCTGGCTGTGGCCCGCATGATCGGTCACATTACCTATTTGTCGGACGAATCCATGCGGCATAAATTCGGACGTCGCCTCCAGGACAGGAGTGATTTCTCATTCAATTTCGATGGGGACTTCCAGGTGGAGAGCTATCTCAGATACCAGGGCACAAAATTTGTGGAGCGTTTTGATGCCAATTCGTTTCTCTACGTGACAAAGGCCGCGGACTATTTCGATCTGGCGAGACAACATGACTCCGGATCTCTTGTTAAGGCATTTTCCAGAGCAAAGGCAAAATTCCTGGTGGTCTCCTTTACTTCGGACTGGCTATACCCCACGTATCAATCCAGGGCCATGGTGAAGGCCATGAAAAAGAACGGTCTGGATGTAAGCTTCTGCGAGATCAAAGCCGACTGGGGCCATGATGCCTTCCTGCTGCCTAATGAACGATTAACGGCTCTGATTAACGGCTTTTTAGAACGTGTATACAATGAAACCGAGAGATAACGAAATACGATTTGACCTTCAAATCATAGCATCCTGGATTGCGCCAGGCTCTAAAGTCCTGGGCTTGGGTTGCGGGGAGGGAGAGCTCCTGCATTTCCTCAAAAAAAACAAGGGGGTGACATGCACGGGGATAGAGCTCAACGAGGCCAAGGTGGCCAAGTGTATTGAAAAAGGTCTGACTGTACTTCAAGGTGATATCAACGAAGAAGTGCTCGATTACCCGGATGACGCATTTGATTACATCATCCTGAGCCAGACCCTTCAGCAGATATATGAGCCGGGGAAACTCGTCCGCTCCATGCTGCGCATCGGCAAAAGAGGTGTCGTCAGTTTTCCCAATTTCAGCCACTGGAGGGTTCGCCTGCAACTCCTGACAACCGGTCGTGCCCCCATTACCAAACAGCTCCCATATGATTGGCACAACACCCCGAACATTCGCGTCATTGCCCTGAACGATTTCCGGAGGTTTTCAAGAGAAGCGGGCTTCTCTATCCTGAGAGAAGTGGCGATTAACACGGACCATCACGAAAGAAACGGAAATATCATTAAACTTTTTGCGAACCTCAGAGCGACTTATGGCGTTTTTTTGATCGGTTAAGCTGCCAAAAGTCATCTGTTTTTTATCAAGTTCCGGATGCCGAAAGCTCAATAGCTTTTTGAGCAGCACGTCTTGTGAAACGCTATACCCAAACCCATTTCCCGTGCCTTTTCCAAGGCTTCTTCGGAGGGCATGGCGATACGATTTATCCCCGCTTCCAGAGCCAATATATCTGTTTCTACCCGATGGCGGCCCGGAGGACGGGCGCAACTCAGGGCAAGAGGCACATGGGGGATCGTCAGCCGGGCGGCGGAAATAAACCGTGCCACTGTCTCGGGTGACGGGGGCTGAACACCTTCCATGGGCGTCTGGCGCAAGGGTTGAAGAACCACAATAACCAGTGCGGATATGGCATGTTTTGCCACCATCTCTAAAGCATGCATTTCTCCCTTGATTTCACCATAATGAAGTCCCACAACGATATGCGGGATAAGCGGGAGTTGCGTAGCCGCCAGAGCGTCCAGAGAAGAAGCCATTCCTTTAAAGCCGCCCGGAAAGTGATACACCTGGCGCATGGTCTCCTCAGACCCGACAACATCAATGAGTACTTCATCTATGCCTGTACGTTTGAAGCCCCTGGCCGTTTCGTGATCAACCAGTCCGGTATGTATTGATATCTTAAGGCGGGTATGACCTTTGATCCATTCAATGGCCTCAAAAAACGCGTTCCACGGGAGGGTGCCCCGGGCATCTGATCCGCCGCTGAGGAGTATTCCCAAACTGCCCTCTTTATCGAGTCTCTGACAAACTTCCTGCAAAATATGGGGCTCCGGGGCCGGGATCATGCCTTCCAGAATCTTCCGATGGCAGTGGTCGCAATTGAGGGTACAAGCGTTGCCTGTTAGAGAGATGGCGGGATATCGTCCCCTTTCCCCCATATAAAACATTTGACCCGGAATAAAGCACTGAATCTCTTTGCCGTGAATCTCCCGTGAAAGCCTCCGAGCCTTTTCCAAAAGTACTTCCAGATCCCAGGATTGCACCTGTTCCCATTCATAGAAAGTCTCAGGCTTCATCATAGTACGCCTCTTTTTTTGTAAAACATCGTCAGATCTTTGATTGTATGTGGCCCTCAAGCAGCGTTTTCACCTTATGTTTTTCGATAAATCTGAGGGGCGCCAAACCATCGGCCTCCCGAATCTCATTGATCCCCCGCAGGTAAATGGAACAACCGGTCCCCATGATATTTTTTACACTCTTTCTCACGGCTAACGGGATATCTTCCTTTCTCCTTCTTGCCATCATAAACCCAAAGATATCCACATCCCGGGGGCATGCTTCTATGCATCTCCAACAGTTAACACAGTTCCATGCACCCGTGTCGGCTGTTTTGTTCAGTTCCGAAACAATAGAATTTTCTCCGTTTCTGAACACCATGCAGGACGAAACACATAGTCCGCACGCATTACATTCTTTCGGGCCCGGTTTATCCAAGATCAAAGGTCTCAAAGGATTTAGAAAGCTTTTTGTCATCATAACCAAACGAAAAGGCAACCAATTGAGAGAGGGATGTCACGGGAATCTTGAGATCCTTTTTTTTCTCGAATATCTTGTTTTGAAAGCGGTTCAACAAGAAAAGGCAGTTGCCGCAGGCAGCTGCGACAAGATCTGCCCCATGGGCCTTGCAGGATTCCAATTTTAACTTCCCCTGCCTGATCCCCATCTCTTCATTAAACAGAAGGGCTGTGGCGCCGCAGCATTCGTGTTCTTCCGGATAATCTATAATATCCAGCCCCATGACTTCAAGAATCCTGCGAAAGAGGGTGGGATCCTCAATGCCCGTTATACTTTTTGGCCTCAAGACCTGACAGGGATGAGATACGGCTACCCTGGCATCTATTTTTCGCTTGACCAGGCCTGCAATGTGTTCCCGTTTTGGGTACAACACCTCAATTAAATGGTTTACTTTGACGCCGCCTCCATAAACAAGCCCCAGTTTGCCCAAGGTCGAGTTGATTTCATCCCGGACTTTACGATTCCCTTGGAAGTATGAATTCACCCGCTTGAAATTGTTGGTGCAGTTGCCGCAAAGCGTGACGATATCCGTCCCGGCTTTCTCAGCAAGGGCCAGGGTATATGCGGTCAGGTTCACCCAAGTTTCGGTTACACCAGGGAGCAAAGACGCGCCGCAACAGCAAAATTCTTCCAGTTCAACTACTTCAAATTCCAGTTGTTCCAATACCGTCCTTGAAGCCAGTTCATATTCCTGAAATCTGGCCAGGACCATGCAACCCGGATAGATAGTTATCTTCAAAACAGATCACCTTCAAAATCAGGACGTGATTATAGGAGTCCTCCAGTTTTTTCCCCCATAATCGCCTGTGTTATGTCCTTGGGTCCTACGCCGGGAGATTGAATGTTTCTGCCTTGTAAAAAGTTTCAACCATTTTTCAATAACCAGGCTTCTTGCAGTGGTTAACCTGCGAGTCGGTTATTTGTACCGCAGTGTAGCATATGGCTGTCAATAAAAAAAATGGCTGAATGTCAACGCCATAGAGTTCCGTATCCGCCATGAATTTTCTCCGTACTTCCCAATTTACGGACCGGCAAGACCTCCATGAAGCGGCGGAGGAGACTTTGAGATCCTTTGGACCGCAGATGAATAATACGCCGGGTGCTTTTCCACAGATGCTGACAGCATTGAACGCTGCTTTAAGCAAGCCCCTTCAGATTATTATCGCAGGAGATCCATCAGCGCCAGAGACGTTTGCCATGCTTAAAGAGGTCCACAACCGTTCATGCAGGTTGCCCACCAACGATGTAAAAGAGATGGGCAAGTTGCTTGATCAAGAGTCGCCCTCCTGAAAAGAAATTTCCATATATCCGGCCATCATTGTTTTTGAGGTCATCTCAAGCGAACCAAAACTTTTCATGACTTTGTATTGTGTCCCCGGAATTTTGAATGGCGTGAATAATATCACAAACTTATTATTGACATGTATTTAAGAACATGCTAGTTGACATTTGGTCTAAAGATGCGGGTGGTTTGTGCTCCCATCGCGTGTCTGTTTGGAACCCGATGGTCTGCATATGAATGCAGCCATGATGTTGGAAGCGTGATGTTTTTTTTGTCAACCCATATCAATTGAAATTTAGGAGGCTATGTAATGATTAAACCCCATGGATCCGATACGCTAAACCCCCTGTACGTTGAAGATGATGCCAAACGTGCCGAACTGATCAAGGAAGCCGCAGGGCTGCCTTCCATCGTCATCAGTTCCGCTGCCGCCGGCAATGCCGTGATGCTGGGCTCCGGATACTTTAATCCGCTGACCGGTTTTATGAACAAAGCCGATGCAATGGCTGTGGCCAAAGACATGCACATGGCAAACGGCCTTTTCTGGCCCACCCCGGTGCTGAGCATGGTTGAAGATGCCAGTGCGATCAAGGACGCCAAGCGCATCGCCCTTCTGGACCCCAATGTGGAAGGTAATCCTGTAATCGCCATTCAGGATGTGGAAGCCATCGAGGAATATACCGATGAAGAGATGAAGGCAATGACCGAGAGCATCTTCCGCACCCTCGACATGGATCATCCCGGCGTCAACGCCTTTAACACCGTCGGTAAAATCGGCATCTCCGGTCCCATCCAGGTGCTCAACTATTCCTACTTTGACAAGGAATTCCCCGAAACTTTCCGGACCGCCGTGCAGATCCGCGAAGAAATCGGCAAACTGGGTTGGGAAACGGTTGTGGCTTTCCAGACCCGTAACCCCATGCACCGCGCCCATGAGGGCCTGACCAAGATGGCCATGGAAGCCGTAAACGCTGACGGCGCTGTGATCCACATGCTGCTGGGTAAACTGAAAAAGGGCGACATCCCCGCCGACGTCCGTGATGCTGCCATCCGTAAAATGGTCGAGCTGTATTTCGAGCCCAACACCTGCCTCATTACGGGATACGGTTTTGATATGCTCTATGCCGGACCCAAAGAAGCCGTGCTTCATGCGGTTTTCCGCCAGAACATGGGTTGCACCCACCTGATCGTGGGTCGTGATCACGCAGGTGTCGGCGACTACTATGGTGGCTTCGACGCTCAGACCATTTTTGATGACATCACCAAAGACGATCTGCTGATCGATATCTACCGCGGCGATCATACCGCCTATTCCAAGAAATTGGGCAAGGTCATCATGATGGGCAGCGTGACCGATCACACCAAGGAAGACTGGGTTTTCCTGTCAGGTACCAAGGTTCGCGAGATGCTGGCTGCTGGTGAGGATCTGCCGCCAGAATTTGCACGTCCGGAAGTGGCCAAGATTCTGATGGGTTACTATCAGTCGGAAGCTGCTAAGTAGTTCTGATCCATTCGGATCAATTATAACCAAATTAAAAGAAAGCGCCCACCTGATTTCAGGTGGGCGCTTTTTATTTTTTAACCGATGAACGTCCAACATCGAACGTCCAACGTTGAACATCGAATGAAAAGAACGAATGTTAAATATCGAAGGCCTAATTCTTCTTATCCACCCCATTCACCATTCGATGTTAAGCGTTCGATGTTGGACGTTCATCTCTATATTATCTCTTTAACCCGACCCACCTGCCCATCCACGAGCCTGACCTTGATACCGTGAGGATGAGTGGGAGATCGGGTCAGGATATCTTTTATGACCCCCACCGTTCGTTTGCCCGAGCGCTGGTCCGGTTTCGTGACGATGGAAACCTGGGCACCCTTTTGGATGTCTTTCCGTTTCTGGCCGTCCATTTTTTCTTAGACCCCCTCTTTTTGCCCGATCGGCTCGATTTTTCGGCCTTTTTTTCCGCAAAGCCCATGGAAACCCTTTTGCCGTCCAGGCTGGCCCCTTTCATGGATTTCATGACATGCGCCGCTGAATCGGCATCCACTTCCAGGAAGGAAAATTCTCTCATGACCTCTATTTTTCCAATCTGACTGGAGTGAATGCCGGATTTGTCGCACACCAGTCGCGTGATGGCGCCCTTCTGGATATCGTCCAGTTGCCCCATATTGAGGAACAGCTTCCGGATCTGGGCTGGCTTTTCCTGAAAACCCTTTGGGGATTTTTTTCCAGTGGGAGATCTTTTTCCCACGGACCCCTTTTTCTGAAATACCTTCTTTTGAGGGGTGCGGGCATTGATATCCCCAGAGTTCTTATAGTAGTCCAGGAACCGATTGAATTCGATGGATACAAAATGCTGGATCAACTCTTCTTTTGAAAGCGCGGCCAGTGTGTCGTACACGGGGGGAAGAAAGGCGGAGATCTCTTCGTGATTGATGTCAGTCGCCACCAGTCTTTCCACCATGCCGTAGAGTTGTTTTTCGCAGATGGCGCGGCCGCTGGGGACTTTCTCGTGTTGAAACCGGACACCAGTAACCTGTTCCACATGGGCCAGTTTTCGATTTTCCCGGGTATTGATGAGAACAATGGAAGTCCCTGATTTGCCAGCCCTTGCGGTTCGGCCGCTTCGGTGCGTGTAGGCACCCGGTTCATCGGGAAGATTGTACTGGATCACATGGCTGATATCATCCACATCCAGCCCGCGTGCGGCCACGTCGGTGGCTACGAGAATCTGCAGGCTTTTTTCCCTGAACCGCCCCATGACGTAGTCCCGCTGGGTCTGGGACAGTTCACCGTGCAGGCTTTCCGCATTATACCCGTCTTTGATGAGTTTTTCGGCCACCGCTTGGGTTTCTCTCCGGGTTCTGCAGAAAACCAGGCTGAAAATATTGGGATGATAGTCGATGATCCGTTTAAGCGCAGGATACCGGTTTTTTTCCATGACCACATATTTGAAATGGGAGATGTTCCCGGCGCCGCTGTTTTTTCGTCCGATGGTAATTTCCACCTGGCCCTTCATGTAATTTTGGGAAATTCTGGCAACCGGCGCCGTCATGGTGGCGGAAAAAAGCCAGGTTCTTTTTTCTGAAGGGGTTTTTGCCAGGATTTCGTTCAGGTCTTCCTGAAACCCCATGGTGAGCATTTCATCGGCCTCGTCGAGAACCACATAGTCGATGCGCTTCAGGTTAACGATTCCTCTGTGAATCAGGTCCAGAAGCCGGCCCGGAGTGGCCGCGATAATCTGGGCGCCGTTCTTGATCTGCCGGATCTGGGGTTCCATGCCGGCGCCGCCATAGATTGCGACGATTTTTGCATTTTTGACGTATCGGCTGTAGCGGACCAAATCCTTTGAAATCTGTACGCACAACTCACGGGTGGGACACAGGATCAGGCCTTGAACCTGTGGCCTTGAAAAATCGATCAACTGGAGCAGGGGCAAACCATACGCCGCTGTTTTGCCGGTTCCCGTCTGCGCCAGACCCACCAGGTCCCGGTGGCCTTCAATAATGGCTGGGATGGCCTTTTCCTGTATGGGTGTGGGTTCTTTAAAACCCAATTTGTTAACTGCTCTGATGAGATGTGGTTCTAAACCTAATGTTTCGAAATCCATATAATATAATGTTCAACCTTTCGTTCAATCTTGTCATTAAATTTGAAAACTTTTTAATCTACAACATGTTTGATGAAAATCAATAGTAATTTCAAATTCAAGATAATTTTACAATAATTGTCGATTAAATTTGACGAGATGGCTTCTTTTTACTTCTTGACTCATCCCCCCCATTCTCATAAACTCCTGACCATTAAATGCATGTCTATTTTTTTCAATCCCTTCCGAAAAGGAGATGAATGAGATGCTGCAGAACAAGGTAGGTTACGATATTATCCAGAAAATCGGTGGTGTATCAACAATCGAGGAGGCCCAGGCGGTTTTTGAAAAACAGATGGATGCGGTCAATCTGGCCAATATCCGGAAAATCAAGAATGCGGATGCCTCACTGAAGATTGCCAATGCCATCATCATGTGTCAGCCCGATAACATTTTCGTGAATACCGGCTCAGCAGAGGATGTCGCAAGAGTCAATGAGATGTCTCTGGAAAAGGGCGAAGAAGCGAAGCTGGCCATGGAACAACACACCATCCATTTCGATCTGGCGGCAGAACAGGGACGGATTATCGACCGCACGTTTTATATCGCCAATCCGGGGGAAGAAATCAGCTCACTGGCCAATCGAATGGACCGGGATGATGCCTTAAAAGATGTGCAGGAGAAGATGACCGGCATCATGAAAGGTAAAACCATGGTGATCGGTTTTTACAGTCGTGGTCCCGTGGGTTCCCCGGGTTCCAACCCGGCCATTGAAGTTACCAGTTCCCTATATGTGTCCCATAGTGCCGAACTTCTCTACCGGAATGTTTTTGATCACTTTGATGAAGAAGTGGAGCGGCAGGGCCATTTCTACGCCAATATTCACAGCGAAGGCCTTAATCGAACTGAAGACCTGCCCAATGCCCGCGTCTTCATGGACCGGAGTTTCCAGACCACCTATAGCATGAACTGTACATATGCCGGCAATACCCTGCTGCTGAAAAAGGGAAATCACCGCTTTTCCGTGGACAAGGCCGTTTACACCAACCGGGGCAATGAGCTGGCTGAACACATGTTCATCACAGGCATTGACGGTCCCGACAAAAAGCGGGTGACCTGGTTTGCGGGGGCTGCCCCCAGCGGTTGCGGCAAAACCACCACTGCCATGGCCGGTGCCCACTTTCTGGGGGATGATCTGGCCCAGATGTGGATTGCCGATGACGGTACGGTTCGGTCCATTAACCCTGAAGCGGGTATTTTCGGGATCGTGGAAGATGTGAACCGGGAAGGGGACCCACTTTTGATGGATTGTCTGCGAAAACCCGGCACCGAGGTGATCTGGTCAAATGTCCTGATCGATGAGGACAAGGTCCCCCACTGGGTGGGCAACGGTGAGACGCCGCCCAAAAAGGGGTTCAACTTTCAGGGATCATGGGAAGAGGGAATGGTGGATGGAAACGGCAAGCCCGTGCCCATGAGCCACCCCAACTCTAGATGTACTCTGAAGGCAACCGCTCTGGCCAATTGTTCGGCCCGGTTCGAAGACCCGACGGGCGTGGAAACCAGCGTTTTTACCTACAGCGGTCGGGATAGCGACACCATGCCGCCGGTCTGGCTGGCCGTAACACCGGATCATGGGGTGGTCATCGGCGCGTCCATTGTATCCGCGGCAACAGCCACAGAAGTGGGCGCCACGGGTGTAAAGCGCGCTCCCTGGGCCAACGCCCCCTTTATTCCGGGTGCTCTTGCGGACTATATGGATGCTCAGTTCAAGTTCTTCAACAGCAAAAAGATTGACGACCGGAAGCGACCCGTACTCGCCGGTCTCAACTATTTCCTGACCCATGAAGCCAGGGGGGGGGAGTCCAAGAAATTGCTGGGTGAAAAGCGGGACGTGAAAGTATGGCTGGGCTGGCTGGAGAGACGTTTTCACGGTGATGTGGATGCCATTCTGACCCCCGTCGGCTTTCTCCCCAAATATGAGGATTTGAAAAAGCTGTTCAAGGATATTATTGACAAGGAATACCCCGAAGACCTTTACGTTAAACAATTCTCCCTCTACATCGACAACATCGTTGCCCGCATCGATCTTCAGAAAGAAGCTTACGGAAAAGAGAGCAATGTTCCGGCACGTCTTTTTGAAATCCTGGATGAGCAAAGAGAGGGATTGGTGGCGCTCAGGGAAAAATTCGGTTCCATTGTCACCCCTGCCCAGCTCATGGCATAATGAAGAATACTCTTTTTCATAGGATCGAACAGGATTCCGGGGGCAAGACAACAGGCTGGGTGGTATCCCCTGATGGCGCCCGGATTTACGTGGAAACGGCCGGGAGCGGCACTCCCATCCTGTTGGTGCATGGCTGGACCATGAGCGGCAGATTCTGGCTTCATCAAATGGCTGGATTGTCTGACAGGTTCCATGTGGTGACCATGGATCTGCGTGCCCACGGCAATTCCGCAAAAACCCTTGAAGGGCATACCATGGGCGGCTATTCAGAGGATATTCATGCGGTCATCACTGCGCTGAACCTTAAAAAAGTTGTTCTGGTGGGGTGGTCTCTGGGAGGGCCCGTGGTTCTGGAATACTGGCGCCGCTTCGGGGATGAAAAGCTTTCCGCACTGGCTCTGGTGGAAATGACACCGTTTCCGTTTTCGACCGAAAAATGGAATACGCACGCCTTGAAAGGGTATAATTTTGATGGGATGCATTCTTCGTTTCGCGCCATTGAGGAAGACAGAAATGCTTTTGGGAAAAGGTTTATTCACAACATGTTCAAGAAGGGGCATGCGCCCCCTGAAGCCCATGACTGGATGTTCCATGAACATATGAAAACCCCGGCACCTGTGTCCATGGCGGTTTACGCCGATTACGTGATGGGAGACTACACAGGCGTGCTTAAAGATGTCTCCGTCCCGTCCCTGGCCATTTATGGGGATTCAGACCATCTTTGTTTCGGTCCTGGAACCGGCCGGTATGTGGCGGATCAGATTCCCGATTGCCGGTTTGAGGCCCTGGACCAAAGCGGGCATATGCCCTTTTACGAACAGCCTGAAGAATTCAACAACATCCTTGCCGATCTGGCTTCACGGTGCAACTAAGCGCTGTAACCTGTGACTGGCCCCCATGCGGATCAGACAAAACTTCTTTCAGCGCCCTCAAGTTCCAGGGGGTGGACGTGGCTCACGCATCCCGAAAACTCACCTGCTTCAAACATGGGAACCATGGTGACCAGGTCCCTTCGACCTGTGATCGTCGAAACGTAATGATGGGGTTCACGACGGCCATTCCTGAAATCCTTGAAGATAACGGCGATTTTTTCGTTTGATGCATCTTTGTGGCATTCCCGGATATTTACGCCAACCTCCCTGGGTGCTTTTGATGGCCGTTTCGTGGCGGCGGCGTTGGCATAGAGGATCTTGCCGTCCGCATCCACACAGGTTACCGCGATCTTCATGTGATCCAGGATGCTTTCAAAGAGCTCCTTTTTTTCCATACTTGAATGGTCCATTTTTCCTCCTTCGTATCTGAAATCGGATTATTTAGAGGATAAAAGGGAGATTTGCTGTTGCTGAATAGTTATCGACAAACTGCCGGTTTCCATGGGACGTATTATTATAAAAATTCATTTGCTTGAAAGCAGAATGGTTAACTTATTGTAATGATTGATTTGGCTGGGCCCGGAAGGTAGCAATGTATCCACATTCAGCTTATGCAGAACGCTGAATCCTTTCCTGTAATTGACTTGTGAAGTCCTTGGCGTTAAAATGGTGGAATCTAAATCAAATTTTGTTTTTTATAAGGAGGGCTATTATGACGCGGGTTATCATTGAAACCAGTGATCAGTCGGTCGCGGAAAGAATAGGCGTCATGGTGCAAAACGAGGCGTATCTATTGAGAAAAACGACTCAAAATGTCATGGCGAAAATCAGAGCATTTGAAGAAAAGTATGGCTTATCGGAAACCATGGGCCATCTATACGGCAAGGTGGATGATATGGAGCTGATCGAATGGGAAGGAGAATTGGAGACGCTTGCGCGTTTGGAAAAAAAACTAGCTGCCTTTGAGGAAGTCCGTGTCGAAATTGAATGAATATATACGTCGTTTTGAGGATGCTGTCCAATCATCGCCTATTATCCGGGCTTATGAAATCCACATTGACCGCAAAACAGAGGATATTGTCTATATTAACGGAAAGATAGATTTTGAAGACGGATCTACGCTTGACTTTAAGGAGTTTGTTGCTTCCGTCGGAACTGATATAGAAAAATATAAATACGCCTACAATTATCGGAAACAAGACAGTTTGGTTTTCCGGTATGATAACGCTCTCGATCCGAGGGCCAGAAAACTTTCATCATTTCCCCACCATCTTCATTTGCCACCCGATATGATTGTGGAATCTTTGCCTGGAAATATTAACGAGATACTAAACGACATCGAAGATCGTATGATAGGGATACGGTGACGGACGTCGTTTTTGACCGGATTTTGGTCCGCACTATAAAAGATTCAATACTTCCTGCTTCGCATGTGGCCAACGCTTTCAATGACCACCAACAGCAGTCCGAACCACACCAGCGAAAAAGTGATCAGTCTCCCCGGCGGGAAACCTTCCTTATAAATCCAGTAGCCCAATATTCCCATCATGGTGGGGGCGATGTATTGCATCATGCCAACAATGGAATAGTTGAGTTTTTTGGTGGCACTGATAAACCAGATGAGCGGCAGGGTGGTGACAAGTCCTGCCGACAACAGCAGACAGGTGGTCAAGGAACCATGGTTCAGGAATGCAAGGCGTTCGTTTCGGCTCAGGTAGAGCAGGTAAGCGGCCGCAAATGGCAGCAACAACAGCGTTTCAATGAGCAATCCCTCACTGCCACCGATATGGTTTTGAAATAAAACGGGGTCAACCCCCAGAAAACAAACGCTGCCGCCGCCAGCAGAAGACCTGCCCTTTGATTCCCATCCATCTATTGAGGATTTTTCCTCTCTGATTTGTAGCTTTTTAACTGAACAATGACGTATATATGAAATTCGGGAAAAAATCGCAGAAAGAATATTATAATTTTTAAATTCCATTGGAAAGTGTTTATTCATTATGAAACCATCACAGCTCAGCCTTTCGGAAATCGAAAATATCCTTTATCACTTGAGTTACAGATGGAATCTCCAGGCCCTTGCCCTCTGGAAGGGAGACAAAATTCCCTTTAAGGCTTACGAGTTGTACGAGGGATATGACGATTTTATAAGCCTGGAAACCCTCTCGCAGATAGACCATTTTGATGCCACGTCAGAAACCCTCAGACTGCGGTTTGCATTGATTGATCACTATGTGCAACGGACCCTGTTGCCCCACGAAAATGAGATGAGGGCTTGGATGAGGGGTGCTGCTGCCCATGTGGATGGAGAAAAGATCTATTTCAGGGAAATTATTCCCTGGTGCCAGAAATTCAGTAATTATGAAAAGCGGCAGGTGCTGCAGAAAGAAACCGGCCCCCTCTGCAAGTTTTTGAAGCCTTTTGCATTGAATTATTGGAAGATCCTGCTGAAAATCCTCAGGGATGATTTTGGCTACGAAAATTACGTGGCATACTGCGCCGAAAAAAAGGCTATTGATTATATATTTTATTATAATATGTTAGGAGAACTTCTTGATGCAACGAATGAAATGTATTTCAAGGCAATGGAGCGTTGGAGCCGGGAGCGGTTTTCTCGACCCCTGTTCGATCTGACGCGTTTTGATGCCATCAATCTGTTAAGCCTGCGACAATTCGATGCGCTGTTCCCCGGAAAGGCATTGGATGCCTTGACCCCGTTTTTTAAAAACTGGGCCATTGATCCTTATAAGACGCCCGGGCTTAATCTGGAACTGGGCCTTGAAGAGGGGAAAAGCGCTCAGGCCATCTGCCTCATGTTGCAGGTGCCGGAAGAGATTTATGTCCTGATACGCCCTGAAGGGGGATGGGGTGACCTGGAGACCCTGTGGCATGAATTGGGCCATGGGCTCTCGGCGGTGTTCACCTCAAAGGATCTCTCCATGGTGATGCGGGATATGGGGACCTCCTTTGCCCTGTCCGAGGCTTATGCTTTCCTGAATCAGAACATTGTTCTTTCACGTCCTTTCCTGGAAGAATCGCTGGGCCTTTCCCCTGGTAATTCAAAAATTCTATCTTACCACAAGACCCTGAAAGAGCTTTCCATGTTCAGGCGATATGCTGCCAAATTTATTTCGGAATATGGCATGTTCATGGGGGGAGACCTTTCAAATGGGGAGCCCTATTCCCGGATCATGAAACAACATACCGGTTTCTATTATCAGCCGGAAAGTCATCTGTTTGACCTGGTTCCTGAGCTGTACTGTCTGGATTATGTCCTAGGCTGGATGGCAGAAACCGTTATGGAAAATCATCTGGTGGCGCAGCTGGGAACCCATTGGATGTTTGAACCTGAGACGGGCCGGATTCTAAAGGGCTGGTGGGCTCAGGGAAACCAATATGACCTGCCGCGGTTTCTGGCACACAACGGTCTGGGTGAAATGAGCTCGGGTTCAATGGTGAAACGCTGGGAAAAAGGGTTGGCATAGCCCTGTTGCTTTTCAACCCCTGGGGCCAGGAGTTCATTCATTGTTGCTTTTCAGCGTTCGATACAACCCCCGGAACTGGTGATAGGTCAATCCCAGGATGTTGGCTGCTCTTTTCTGGTTATGCCTGGCCGATGAGAGTGCCCGGTTCATCATGCGAACCTTTAATTCCCGGACGGCGTCCTTGAGCGGCATGTTGAGAAGATCATCTTCCATGACGGGGATTTGGGGATCGACCGAAGGCTTTGTGACATTCGGTAAGTCCTCCCTCATGTGAAAATTCTCAAAGGGATCAAACACGATTCCCGATATTTCTACGGCATCGGTCCGATACACGGCTCGCTCCACCACGTTTTTCAGTTCTCGAATGTTGCCCGGCCACGGGTAGTTTTCCAAAAGGGCCATGGTTTCAGGGGCGAAAATCGGCGTGTCCGGACGCTCCATCTCAAAGGCCATCCTGGATGCAAAGTGGTTGGCCAGAAGGGGAATGTCTTCGATTCTCTCCCTCAAGGGGGGTAGAAAAACCACCTCAAAAGAGAGGCGGTCCAACAGATCGGCCTTGAAATGTCCCTCTCTCGTTCGCTTGGCCAGGTTCATATTGGTGGCCGCCACCAGCCGGACATCCACTTCAATACTTCTGGAGCTGCCCACCCGCTCAAAGGTTCCGTATTCCACCAGTCGAAGGGTTTTTTCCTGCACCTCAAGGGGCATGTTGCCGATTTCATCCAGGAAGAGTGTGCCCCCGTGTGCCGATTCGAACCGGCCGGTCCGCCGTCGTTCCGCCCCGGTGAAAGCCCCTTTCTCATATCCGAAAAGTTCGGATTCGATCAGGGACGGGGCCAGGGCTGAGCAATTCAAGGCAATATAGTGACCTTTCCAGCGCCCCGAAAGAAAGTGGATGCGGGTGGCGGCTAACTCTTTACCGGTTCCCCGTTCTCCCAGAAGCAGCACCGGCCTGTCGATGGGGGCAACTCTGGAGAGCTGTTCCTGGAGGTTTAAAAAGGGTTCGGATTGCCCCAGGGCGTCATGGGGTCTGGAAACAGACTCGGGAGAAACAGGTTTTCGTGAGGATGCCTCGTAACGATTCATGGTCAAAAAAACCTCTTTAATGGGTTAAAAAGCAATATATTGGCAATTATGACCATTCTTCCCTGGCTTGTCAATCGCCTAAATCCTTGATTCCCCTTGAAATTGAAATGAAATGACAATCTGGCACGGTTCCTGCTCATTAAATCTGGCATAATTTTTGGTATTGAGATATTTTTTTATTGCTGGAGGGATGAATATGGGAATTTTTACACGCTTTCGGGATATTGTCAGCTCAAACATCAATGTCATGCTGGAGGGGGCCGAGGATCCGGAAAAACTGATTAAGCTCATGATCCGCGAAATGGAAGACACCCTGGTTGAATTGAAAGCCTCCTGCGCCGGCGTGATCGCCAGGGCCGCAAAGACCCGTCGTCAACTGGAGGAAATCAATGAGCGCGTCAAAGTATGGGAGGGGCGGGCGGAATTGGCGGTCAATAAGAGGCGAGATGATCTGGCACGAGAGGCCCTGATGGAAAAGCGGAAATACACCGGCAGGGTCCAAGATCTTGAGCAAGAGCTCTCTGAACTGGATGCCCTGGTGGGGCAGTACCATGAGGATATTCAGCAGTTGGAGGAAAAGCTTCAAAAAGCACGGGAAAAACAGCGAATTCTGGTGCAACGCCATATTCATGCGGTTCGGAAACGACGTGCTCAGGAGGATATTCGCCGAATTGAAAGCAGCGATGCGGTGATGAAATTTGAGGCTTTGGAAAACCGTATCGAGCGGATGGAAGCGGAAGCGGATCTGGTGAATTTTGGAAAAAAACCGACCCTTGAGGCAGAATTTGAGGGGCTGATGATGAATGACGAGATCGAAAGTGACCTGAAGCGTCTCAAAACGTCCATGAGCCAGGGAGAAGAGAGGGTCGCACCGTGATGCATGGCGTACTGATTGTGGCAATCATATTCGGCGGATTGATCCTGTGTCTGGCCATTCTGGGTGGGACAATCCTCATGGGCATCAAGATTAAAAAGGGCGGTTTGTCTCGCAAGGATCAGCGGTCCCAGACAGAGGATACGCGAATGATCCAGGAAATTTACCAGGGCCTCGAAAGCATGGAAAAGCGGATGGAAGCCCTTGAAACCATTATTTTAAGGGGCCGGGGAAAGGATGATCAGCCATGAAAAAATGGATGGACCGGAGTTTTCGAGGGGGCCTTTATCGCTCCCGAAACGGGGTTATTCTGGGGGTTATTCGGGGCATAGCGGAATATTTTGATTTTTCCGTTTTCTGGGCCAGGATCATTGCCGTGATCCTGTTGCTGGTAAGCGGTTTCTGGCCCGTTACCGGACTTTACTTTCTGGCGGCGTTGATTATGAAACCTGCTCCCGTTATTCGCATCAACAGCGACGATGCCCACGATTTTTACGACAGTTACGTTCATTCCAGACCGCGTGCCGTGGATCGTCTCAAGCGCAGGTACGACAATATTGAGCAACGCATCCGGCGAATGGAGGATGCCGTGACGTCCCGGGATTATGACTGGGAGCGTCGTTTTGATGCCTGAGAAGGGTCAGGAATGGTGCTAAAATCCGGGATGCAGAAAAAACTGGAGGACGGATCAGACCGCCCACTTCTCGGTGCCCATTTCTCCATCGCCGGTGGTCTTCACAAGGCATTGTATACGGCCAGAGACTACGGCTGCACGGCAGTCCAGATCTTCACCAAGAACGCCAGTACCTGGAAAGAACGAACCCTTACCGATCAAGACATCGAGACCTTTGACCGGGCACGGCAAGAGACCGGCATTACCGCCATCGCTTCCCACACGGCTTATCTGATCAATCTCGGCTCTCCGGAAAAGAAAAAATTCGACCGTTCCTGCACCGCCCTGACCCACGAGATGACGCGGTCTTTCCAACTCGGCATTCCCTGGGTGGTCCATCACCCGGGCGCCCATATGGCGGCCGGTGAAGCCGCGGGTATCGAACGCATTGCCGAAGGTATCAACCGGGTGCTTCATGAAAGCCGGGACAAAGGCCCTCTGCTTCTGCTGGAGACCTGCGCCGGTCAGGGTACGACCCTGGGGCATACCTTTGAACAGCTCGCCGCCATTGTCGAAAGGGTGGAACAGGAGGAACGCCTCGGTTTTTGCCTCGACACCTGCCATATTTTCGCCGCCGGTTACGATATCCGCACCGAAGCGGCCTACCATGAGACCATGACGGCCTTTGACAAAGTCCTGGGCCTGGATCGGCTCAAACTGATCCACCTCAACGATGCCTTGCGGGAACTGGGCTCCAAGGTTGACCGCCATGACCACATCGGAAAAGGGAAAATCGGTCCCGAAGGGTTTTCACTCATCATGAACGATGAATGTCTGACCCACATACCGAAAATCCTTGAAACCCCCAAGAAAGAGGGTGGTATCGACTGGGATCGAAAGAACCTGGACTTTCTTGCGGCTATGCTGGATCAGGGAGCCTCATGAAACAGGCGCAAAAAATCCCATCCCCTCCCACCCGGTCCACAGCCCGTGTCCCCATGGTTGGCAATAAAAACAGAATCGTATTTTCCCGAAAAAGCATGGCCCACATTGTCTTCCAGCAGGCTGCCGGATCTCTGTCATGTTTCGCTCCTTTTGATTCAGCACATATTCATAAGAGGGCCTGATCCGGCCGTCGTAGCCACTTTGGCGGAGTCGCAAGGATGCTACCGGAGAACCGATTTGGGAGTCGCTTCAAGCAGGGTGTTGATGATGCTTTCACGATCAAGCATTTCTCCCGATTGCGGTTTGATTTCATTGATCCAGAAGTCGCTTTCATAGATCTCTTTGTACAGCCGTTTTCTCTCTGCCTCGTTTTCAAAACGACGGATCCACACATAAAGATCATCTTCTTCCGAAGCTATAAAACTGCCGACCACCACAACGCCCTTAGACGTTTGAAAGGGGATGATTTGTTCTTCCATCAGTTTCACCCACTGATCGCGTTTTCCATCCTTGATCCGGTACTGCCGTAGTTCAAAAAGCATTGATCTCTCCTCTTTTGTTTTGAGTTTTCGAATCACTCCCTGTAACATACACCCTAAGGGGAGGCAGTTGCAAGGGGCTACGTGACGACTTTTCCCTTGACATGAAAGAACCATATAATTATACAAAATGGGTTTAAACAGATTGTGGATTTGTAAATTTTTTTGAGTAACAGGAGGTTTGATTTATGGCAACGGGAACCGTAAAATGGTTTAGTGATCAAAAGG
>CAZPQA010000028.1:2334-34717 GCA_964588535.1 uncultured Desulfobacteraceae bacterium | reverse complement strand
ACATAGAATCCGGAAAACGGGCGGAAGTACTGGAAATGGGGGATTTTCTGCGGTTATCGTCCGCGCTTGCAATTGACAACGAAAAGCCCAAATGATATAAGGCAAAATTTTCCCATGGAAATCATAGAAACTGTTGATCATATGCAGCAGACCGCAGATGCGATGCGCATGGCGGGGGAGACTCTTGCCCTGGTACCCACCATGGGGTTCTTTCACGAGGGGCATCTCATGCTGATGCGGGCGGGAAAAGAGCATTGCGATCGGCTGGTTGTGAGCCTTTTTGTTAATCCTACCCAGTTCGGCCCCAATGAAGATTTTGAGGCTTACCCCAGAGACACCGAGGGGGATCTCAATAAAGCTGAGGAGGTGGGGGCTGATATGGTGTTCATGCCCTCCCCAGCGGAGATGTACCCTCAGGGCGCTCAAACCAGCGTGGTGGTGAAAGATCTGCCGAATCATCTGTGCGGTCTGTCGCGGCCAGGACACTTTGACGGGGTGACGACCGTTGTGGCGAAACTGTTTAATATCGTAAAGCCCCATGAGGCTGTTTTTGGCCAGAAGGACTATCAACAACTGGCTGTGATCAGCCGGATGGTCATGGATCTTGATATGGATATTCAGATCATCGGCGTTCCAACGGTAAGGGAAAAAGATGGATTGGCCATGAGCTCCCGGAACAGTTACCTGAGCTTGGAAGAGCGAAAATCGGCCCTTTCACTCAAGAAATCCCTGGACCTGGCAGAGCGGCTCTTTAACGAAGGGGAGAAGAATGCTCAGGTGGTAGAGGATTTTGTGCGATCCTATATCCTGGAACACCCTTACACGGAGATCGATTATATCGCCCTGTGTGATCCGGTTACCCTGGACGATGTGAACACCCTTTCTGAAGGCACCCTGATGGCGCTTGCGGTTCGGGTGGGAAAGACCCGGCTGATTGATAACGGCCGATTGAAGAAATATTGAAGTGTAAGTAGGGGCAATCCCTTGTGGTTGCCCCTTTGTGGGCCTTTGCCTTTCATGCTGGGTATCCCAGGGGGCACTGGGTACCCACAAGGGGCACCCCTACAGAAACCCAAATTAGAGGAGTTTTTCCATGAAGAGTGCAAATTTTCTGTTTACCTCAGAGTCCGTGACCGAAGGTCACCCGGATAAGGTCGCCGACCAGATATCCGATCATATACTGGATCATATATTTGAGCAGGATCCCAAATCCCGAGTGGCCTGCGAGACCCTGGTGACCACCGGCATGGCCATGATTTCAGGCGAAATTACCACCACGGCCTATGTGGACATGCCGGATATTGTCAGGCAAACCATTAAGGATATCGGGTATAAAAATTCGTCAATGGGGTTTGACTGGGAAACCTGCGCCGTGCTCTCCACCATCGACAAGCAGTCTCCGGATATTGCCATGGGTGTCGATACCGGTTCCGGGCTGTTTCAGGAACAGGGGGCAGGGGACCAGGGGCTCATGTTCGGATATGCCTGCAAGGATACCGATGTTCTGATGCCCATGCCCATTTATCTTGCCCATGGGCTTACCCGGCGGCTGGCCCACGTGAGAAAATCCGGCCAATTGCCATGGCTCAGGCCCGACGGCAAGAGTCAGGTGACCGTTGAATATGAAAATGGAAAACCCAAAAGTATCCATACGGTGGTGATTGCGGCCCAGCACAGCCCGGAGGTGGATTACGATACCCTCAGGGAGGCGATCATCGAAAAGGTGGTCATGGAAGTGATCCCGGCGGAAATGCTGAATGAATCCACCCAGTATTTTATCAACACCACGGGGAGGTTTGTGGTGGGCGGCCCTCAAGGGGACTGCGGGCTCACTGGGCGCAAAATCATTATGGATACCTATGGTGGATTCGGTTACCACGGTGGCGGCGCATTTTCCGGAAAAGACCCGTCCAAGGTGGATCGCAGCGCATCGTATATGTGCCGCTATGTGGCCAAAAACATTGTGGCGGCGGGGCTGGCTGAAAAATGTGAAATCCAGGTGGCCTATACCATCGGCCGCGCTGATCCGGTGTCCGTAATGGTGGGCGCCTACAGTACCGGTGTGATCCCCAGCCAGGAACTGACCGAAATCGTCAAAAAGGAATTTGATTTGAGACCGGCGGCCATTATTGAACGTCTGGATCTGCTCCGGCCGATCTACCAGAAGACTTCCAATTACGGCCACTTCGGGCGCGAGCTGCCCGAGTTTTCCTGGGAAAAAACAGACATGGTCAATACTCTTAAAAGTGCTGTTAAATAGATTGTTTAACCGCGATTTTGCCATACAAGAAAACAATAAGAGGATATATTAAATGGATTACGATATCAAAGACATTCAACTGGCGGAAAAAGGCCGTCTGAGAATCGAGTGGGCCGAGAAGAGCATGAGTGTCCTCAGAACGATCAAGGAACGTTTTGAGGCCGAAAAACCCTTGAAAGGGCTCAGACTTTCCGCCTGCCTTCATGTGACCACCGAGACGGCCGCTCTGGCGAAGACCCTCAAGGCTGGGGGGGCAGATGTGGTCCTGTGTGCCTCCAACCCCCTTTCCACTCAGGACGATGTGGCCGCTTCCCTGGTGGCCGACGATGAAATTCCTGTTTTTGCCATTAAGGGCGAAGACCATGCCACCTATTACAGCCACATCCTGTCGGCCCTTCAGTATGAGCCCCACATCACCATGGACGACGGGGCGGATCTGGTGAGTTCCCTTCATTTTATTGCCCTCCAGAAATGGGACGATCTGGAAGCGTCCGTCAGCGCCTGGGGGCAGAGTCTGTCCGTGGAAGATCGAAGCCGGTTTTTGAAGAACATCATCGGCGGTACCGAAGAAACCACCACCGGTGTCATACGGCTTCGAAGCATGGAAAAAGACGGGGTCCTTCAATTCCCCGTGGTCTCGGTGAACGATGCTGATACCAAGCACCTGTTCGACAACCGTTACGGCACCGGGCAGAGTACGGTGGACGGCATTATCCGGGCCACCAACCGGCTGCTGGCGGGCAGTACTTTTGTGGTCAGCGGTTACGGCTGGTGCGGAAGAGGGGTTGCCACCAAAGCCAAGGGGCATGGCGCCCACGTGGTCATCTGTGAGGTGGATCCGCTTCGAGCCCTTGAGGCGGTCATGGACGGTTTTCAGGTGATGTCCATCGCCAAGGCAGCGCCCCGGGGTGATTTTTTCTGTACCCTGACAGGTGATATCAATGTCATCCGGTTGGAACATTTTCTGGAGATGAAGGAAGGGGCCATCGTGGCAAACTCCGGGCATTTTGATGTGGAGTTAGACCTTAATGGTCTGGCGAGCGCATCGGTGGCCAGGCGGCAGATCAGGGAGTTTGTAGAGGAGTTTTCCCTTAACAACGGCCGGAAAATCTATGTGTTGGGCGAGGGCCGGCTCATCAACCTGGCGGCAGCGGAAGGGCACCCCTCAAGCGTTATGGACATGAGTTTTGCCAACCAGGCCCTCAGCGCCGAGTATATGGCCAAGGAACACGCGACCATGAAAAATCAGGTCTATCCCGTTCCCCACGCCATAGACCAGGAGATCGCACGGCTGAAATTGAAATCCATGGGTGTTGAGATCGACACCCTGACCGAAGAGCAGGAGCACTATCTTTCCTCCTGGGAGATGGGAACCTGATACAATTGCGGATTTTGGAATGCGGATTGCGGAATTGAGCGTACACGCCTGAGGGGGTTGATATGTCTGAAAACATTTTTCGACAATTGCAGGAACAGCTGGATCAGTATTCCGTGGGGTTTCCCACCACGGAGTCCGGTGTGGAGATGGAAATTTTAAAACGGCTCTTCACCGAAGAAGAGGCAGAGATGTATCTGCATATGAGCATGATGTTGGAAGCACCCGACAGTGTGGCGGGTCGCTTGAAACAGGATCCGGCGCAGGTGGCTTTATTGCTTGACGAAATGGCTGAAAAAGGGCTTTTGTTTCGGACACGAAAAGGGGATGACGCCAAATACGGCGCGGCCCCTTTTGTGGTGGGTATTTATGAGTATCAATTGAAAACCATGGATGATGAGCTGGCACGGCTTTTTGATGATTTCTTCGAAGAAGCGTTTATGGAGCAGGGATCCCGGCAGGTGGTCCCCATGCGGACCATTCCCGTGAACAAGTCCATTGGTGTGTCCTGGAAAGTGGCCCCTTATGAGGATGCCCGCGAAATTGTGAAATCAAAAGACCGTCTGGCAGTAGCCGACTGCATCTGCCGGGTTCAGAAGGGGCTGCTGGATGAGGCCTGCGACAAACCGGTGGAGGTCTGTTTTATGGCCGGATCTCACGCCGATTACTATGTGGAGCGAGATATGGGCCGTTGGGTGACTCAGGAAGAGGCTCTGGAGATTCTGGATAAATGTGAAGAAGCCGGGCTGGTGCCCCAACCGTTCAATGCCATCAACCCGGGCGGCATGTGCAACTGCTGCGGCGACTGCTGCGGTATGCTGCGCACATTGAAAAAACACCCCCGGCCTGTGGAAATGGTGGTGACCAACCACTATGCGCTGGTGGATGAGGATCTGTGCGTGGGATGTGAAGTCTGCCTGGATCGCTGCCAGATGGATGCCATCACCATGGGGGATGAAGATACGGCGCAGGTAAATCTGGATCGGTGTATCGGATGCGGGTTGTGCGTGACCACCTGCGACGTAGAAGCCATGACCCTTGAACCCAAATCCCCCGAGGATCGCCGTGAACCGCCTGCAAAGGCCCAGCTGACTTTGATGGAACTGGCCCAGAAACGGGGGAAATCGTTGGTCCCTCTTGCCGTCATGAAGGGTTAGCAGGGGTACGGAATCAGCGGAAGCCGCGGATTGATTTACCTCATATCTCCTCTTTTCTTTTCCCGATCTGTGCGGCTGGGAAACGGCAGCTGAGTTACAAAAGCGCAGATGACCATGAATGCTCCAGCGGAAATCATCATAAAAACCGGCTACATCCCCGGATCAATCGGTCGGATCTCTGAACTTCACGGGACATATTACAGCCGCCATTGGGGCTTCGGACTCTATTTTGAGGCCAAGGTTGCCACTGAGCTTTCGGCACTTCTTGGGCGTTTCGATGCGAAAAGAGACGGCATATGGCTTGCGACGCAAGATGGCCATATTGAAGGTTCAATTGTCATAGACGGTATCCATGCCGATGATGAAGGCGCTCATCTGAGGTGGTTCATTGTATCGGATGCTTTGAGGGGCAAAGGGGTGGGCAGGAAACTCATCCATAGAGCAGTCGATTTCTGTAGAAACAGGGGCTATGAAACAGTGTACCTCTGGTCATTCGAGGGCCTTAGTGCTGCAAGACATTTGTACGAAGATGTCGGTTTTAAGCTCGTTGGACAAAACAGTGGAAACCAATGGGGTGTCAAAGTAAACGAGCAATGTTTTGAATTGAGAAATGATGGATAGGCACTTAGGGGCCCTCAAATCCAGGGAGAAATAAATTATGTCAAAAGAAACGGCGCCGCGTGGGATGGACACCATCGTTGCATCCATCGAAAATCAGGCTGATCCCTCACAGCGCGTCGACATCAAGTATGTACAGGGCGATAACGTCTTTGTAACACAGGGGATTCAAACCCAATTCGCGGAGAAAGAGATTTCGATTCCGGGTCATCTGGTGGTTATGGATTTCCAACTCATGGGGGTCATCGTATCGGAGATCCTGGAAAAGTTGTCCCAGGCCCGGGACGGGGAAAGCACATTTGAATATGCCTCCCGGCTTCAGGTACTGGATAAAGTCTACAGCCTGGAGGATGGGGGGGAATACATGATGTTGAAGGAAGTGTCGCCGGAATAAAACCATTTATCTTGAAAACAGGACGTGTTGATGACGGAAAAAAGTGTGGTTTTTGAATCAGGGGATTTGAAACTGGAAGGGCTTCTGGATAGGGCCGAGGGCGATGCAGGGGTTGTGATAACCCACCCGCACCCCCAGTACGGTGGATCCATGCAAAACAATGTGGTGGAATCACTGGTGAAGGCCTATAAAAAGGCGTGCTACACCACCCTTCGTTTTAACTTCAGGGGTATGGGAAGGAGCGAAGGCCATTATGATGAAGGGGTTGGCGAGCAGGCCGATGTCCGTGGTGCTGTGGCATACCTCAAGGATCTGGGTATGACGGCCCTTCATCTTGCAGGGTACTCCTTCGGGGCCTGGGTGAATGCACAGGCAATCGGGGACTTAAATGATGTGGCCCGGATGATCATGGTATCTCCGCCGGTGAATTTCATGGATTTTTCCTTTCTGCAATACACGCCCAGAATTCAACTCATCATCGCCGGCTCCCGGGATGATATCGCACCACCCGATATGATTCAAAAGATGTTATCCGGGTGGAATAAGGATTCTGATTTTCATATCATTCAAGGGGCAGACCATTTCTACTGGTATGAGACCGGTAAAATCGAATCCATTGTCGGAAATTTCCTGAAGACATCCTGATTTTGAATAACACCTGTCAGGGAGAGAGCCATGGAACATATCAGCATCCTGAAAAATCCGGTTCAGAAATATGCCTGGGGCTCCGGAACGGCGTTGCAGTCTCTTTTAGACTGGCCCGAACCGTGGCAAGAGCCGGCAGCGGAACTCTGGATGGGGGTTCACCCCAAGGCGCCGTCAGAGGTCGAGGTGGACGGAGGTTGGCGATCGCTGATTGAGGTCATCGCAGCCGATCCTGTGTCTATCTTAGGTGCCGATGCCGCAAGACAGTTTTCAAACAGACTCCCATTTCTGTTCAAGGTACTCGCCGCTGATCGTCCCTTGTCCATTCAGGTTCATCCCGATATGAACCAGGCCCGGGACGGGTTTAAACGTGAGAACCAGAGCGGTGTTCCGATTGATGCGCCCGACAGGAACTACAAGGATGCGAGCCATAAGCCCGAGTGCTTGTGTGCTGTGACGCGTTTTGAGGCCATGAAGGGCTTTCGGGCGCCAAAAGATATTCTGAAATTGATGGATCAGGTTTTCCTTAACATGCAGTTTAAGGAACTGGACCCGTTACGAAAAGACTCCAATTCCGATGGATTGAAGCGTTTTTTTACATCCCTCATGACCATGGACGAGGCGCGACAAGCCCGGGTGGTTAATGAGGCGGTTGAGGGTTCGAAGCGGATTGCGGGTGAAGACCGTGCCTTTCACTGGCTCCTGGAATTGAACCGCGAATACCCCGGGGACAGGGGGGTGTTGTCGCCGCTTTATTTGAACCTGGTGGACCTTTCTCCGGGAGAGGCCATCTATGTGCCGGCAGGTGAACTTCACGCTTACCTTTCGGGTGTTGGCATGGAAATCATGGCCAGTTCAGACAATGTCTTGAGAGGTGGACTGACCCCTAAACATATTGACATCCCGGAGCTGCTCGGCATCGTCAATTTCACCGCTACCCCTGTTCTGAAGCAGCGACCCCTTGCCGATGACAACTTCGAACGCATCTACGAAACCCCGGCAGCGGAGTTTCAACTCTCCGAGATCGCTTTGAATGGCAATGAACAGTTTCTCAGCAGAAAAGAAAGAAGTGTGGAGATCCTGATCTGTATGGCGGGTGAGGGCTTGATTGAGGAATCCGAAAGCGGCCAGGCCCTACCCTTATCAAAAGGCGTATCGGTCATTGTTCCTTCGGCCGTCCCCCAATATGCTGTTTCGGGCACCATCACCCTTTACAAAGGGGTGTTATCGCAGACTTTTCCTTGACTTCCTCCTCGCTTCAAATATTATACCGAACACATAGTTATTTTATCATCACAACACCATGATCCATTTTCCGGGCGTGGTACCGGATATAACGCCTGATCCGATCGCAATAGGTTTGTTCGGTGCGATAGGCGTAGTAAAAGTAAAAGGGGACGTACTTCAGATTATAAGTTTATATGCCACGCAAGACTCATATGGAGTTGCAGAGAAGATTGACAAATTGTAGAAAAAGAACCGAAAGCCTTTGAGTAACTTATAATCTGACGAACGTCCCCTAGATCCCCCAGGTGATTTGCAGCGTTCGGTCAACAACAAAAGATAGGAGATTATAATGAAAGCAGAATTCACAGCAATCATAGAGGCTGCACCCGAGGGTGGCTTTTGGGCTATCTGCCCTGAGGTTCCCGGCGCCAATGGACAGGGTGAGACGATAGAGGAAACCAAGGCTAATTTGCGGCAGGCTATTGAATTGATCTTGGAGGATCGCAAGGCTGACATTCTCCGAGGGCTGCCTAACGACACTATTCAAGATACGGTGATGATTGGATGAAACGACGAGACTTGGAGCGAAAGTTGAGAATCGCTGGTTGCTACTTAAAACGGGAAGGAGCCTCACATTCACTTTGGATTAATCCGAAGAATGGAACGACGGAAGCTGTCCCACGGCACACCGAAATTAAAGAACCATTGGCAAAGAAGATTTTGAAGAATCTCAATGCAGATTAAATGACCGAACAAGGCAAATTCAGCCGAGGCAAAAAGCCGCGCGTCTGATTAGCCCCGTACGGATAGTTTGTATCTCTAATTTTGTGAACAATTTCCGAAAAATTATCTGTTCTGGAAGCATCAAAATATCAGCAGCCTTTTATTTATAGAAAGTGAAATTGCAAAATGACCTATTTATTAAAACATTTTGATGCCGATCTCATAAAGTTCAATATCACTTCAAGTGCTATAGAGGGGCTATCCATAGAAATTATTGAGCGTAATGATAGATGCAATTTTCTTTTTCCCATAGACTTAGAACTTACAAATACCGGTCTGTTGAAATGGCTCAAAAGACGGGTTATCCCCAAGAATAGAGCCTTTGTTCAAAGTTTTCTCGCAAAACTTGGACTTAATGTTAATGATACCAAAGGCATCATCGATATTTGTAAAGGTTTGTCATTGAATGATTGTTACTGGATCGTGGATGATACATTTACCGGATCTTTTGATAAATACAATTTGTATGACAATCGATTCAACCGGATCTTATCCTTAATTGCCTACACAGGTTATGGCGATACACAACGAAGTGGGTTTGTTTCTACTCCTGAGCTGACAACAGGTGGTATGCTTGCCAAATGCTGGCGCCGAATAAGTGGCAAGATAATCCTTTACAAGGCAGGTTCTACCGGTGCTGCCAATACAGGCCATGAGCCGTATTCTGAGTTCTATGCATTTCAAATTGCCGAGGCAATGGGATTGAATGCTGTCAAATACAATTTAAAGAAGTGGAAGGGCCAACTTTTCTCTACGTGTGAATTGTTTACAAGTAAAGAACTATCCTATATCCCAACCGGCAGGATTGTCACTGAGGGGGGATGGGGTGCCGTTATAAATTATTACAAGGCACTGGGTGGCATGCATTACAATTCACTGGTGGACATGCTGATTTTTGATGCGGTTATCTGTAATGAAGACAGGCATTTCGGGAACTTTGGACTGATTGTGGAAAACAACACAAACGCAGTAATAGATACGGCGCCAATATTTGATCATGGTTTATCACTTTTTAACTACGCCATGGAAGATGATATGCAGGATATTGATGCTTACGCCAAAACAAGATTGATGGCGAATTCACAGGATTTTTTGACATTTTCAAAAGAAATAATCACAAAAAACCAGAAGGAAAAATTGCAAAAGCTGATAAATTTCGAATTCAAAAAACATTCAACATATAATCTATCAACATTTCGATTAAAAACGACAGAGAAATTTATTCAAAAAAGGGTGAAAGAGCTTTTAGCAATATAAAAGCAAGAATCAGAATTGATTACCTGCCGTCTTTCGCGAAAGCAAATCCGCGTTCAATGGCTTTCTGATTGGCTTCGAAAAATTTATCCTTCCCTTTCAAGGCCGCCTGCATTCCCTTGATGGTCTCTTCCAGAGACAGAAGGCCTGTTTTGGCACACACCGTTCCGATCATGACCATGTTCCCTCCGCGGGCGTTTCCCACTTCCTTGGCCAGTTCCACGATGGGCACTTGAATATACTCCACGTCCGTGCGGGACGGTGCTTGCGGAATCAGGGATGAATTCAGAAAGATGAGTCCGCCCTTGATGATGGTGGGTTCGAATTTGTCCAGGGAAGGTCCGTTCATGGCCACCAGCACATCCGGGTTGGACGCCACGGGGGATGCGATTTTCTTGTCTGAAACGGTCACCGAGCAGTTGGCGGTGCCGCCGCGCATCTCAGCGCCGTAAGATGGGAAATAGGTGATATTGAGACCCTTATGCATTGCTCCGTGGGAGAGAACGTACCCCATGAGCAAAACTCCCTGGCCGCCAAAACCTGCAAAAGTCGTCCGGGTAATCATTTTTTATCCTCATAGCCGGTGATATCTTTGATCACACCCAAGGGGTAGGTTTTCACCATTTCCTCATTGACCCATTTCCAGGCATCCTTAGGTGATATTTTCCAGTTGGTGGGGCATGGTGAGAGCAGTTCAACCAGGGAGAACCCCATGTCATCCAGCTGGCATTGAAATGACTTTTTGATGGCCTTCTTAGCCCGATTGATCTGCTTGATTGTGGTCAGTGCGCAACGTTCCACATATACCACGCCGTTCGATACGGCCAGCATCCGGGCGATGTCGATGGGATTGCCGTGACGCCGTTGATCCCTGCCCCCGGGTGTTGTGGTGGCGCTTTGCCCCAGTGTGGTGGTAGGGGCCATCTGGCCGCCGGTCATGCCGTAAATGGCGTTGTTAATGAAAATCGCAGAAATCCGTTCGCCCCTGTTGGCCGCATGGATGGTCTCCGCGGTACCGATGGCCGCCAGGTCTCCGTCGCCCTGATAGGTCAGCACGAATTTGTCCGGGTGAACCCGCTTGATGCCTGTGGCCACCGCCAGAGCGCGGCCATGGGGGGCTTCAACCATGTCAAAGTTAAAATAGTTGTAGGCCAGAACCGCGCAACCCACAGGAGGAACCCCGATGGTTTCTTCCCGAAGGTTCATTTCGTCCAGACATTCCGCCACCAGGCGGTGGGCAATGGAATGTCCGCAACCGGGACAGTAATGGGTCGGGTTGTCTTTCAGGGATTCCGGAAAGCCAAAAATCTTTTTATATGCTACTTCCGCACTCATACGTCTATCCTCCTGCCTACTTTTCCGTCGCCGCGGTAAGCGGATCGCAGGAAATCGGCCACGTCCGCCGGGGTCGGGATGATGCCGCCGGGCAGGCCGTAAAAATGTATCTCGGCTCGGTCGCCCAGGGAGAGCACCACGTCTTCCACCATTTGACCCATACTCAGCTCGAATACGGCTACTTTGGACACTTTTGTGGCCAGCTCCCGCAAGGCTGCCATGGGGTAGGGCCACAGGGTGATGGGTCGGAACAGGCCCACGTTCAGGCCTTCGGCCTTCAGTTCTTCGATGGCGCTCTCCGCAATTCTGGCCGCCGTTCCGTAAGCGACGATGATCATGTCATCTTCGTCCCGGATTTTTGTTTCCCATCTCAATTCATTAGCGGTGATTTGATCATATTTTTCCTGCAAGTGCAGGTTGTGTTTGTAGAGTTGGCCATCCTGCCCCAGGAGCATGGAGAAAAGGGCGCGGGGTTCGCGGTCTTTGCATCCGTCAAGGATCCAGTCTTTTTTGGGAAGGTCTTCAAGATCAATGAAATCGGGAAAGACCACCGGTTCCATGACCTGCCCCATCAATCCGTCTCCCAGCAGCATGACCGGTGTGCGGTAATTATCCGCAATGTCAAAGGCAACGGAGGTTAAATCCGCCAGCTCCTGACAACCTGCCGGCGCCAGAACCGGGGTTCGGTAGTCGCCATGGGCACCGCCACGGGTGGCTTGAAAATAGTCAGCGGCAGACGGGGCAATGTTGCCCAGGCCCGGGCCGCCCCGCATCATGTTGATAATGACCCCTGGCAGTTCCATGCCGGCCATATAGCTGATGCCTTCCTGTTTCAGGGAAACGCCGGGCGATGATGAGCTCGTCATGACCCTCCCTCCTGCCACGGAGGCGCCAAGCACCATGTTGATGGATGCGATTTCACTCTCCCCTTGAATAAAGGTGCCCCCGATTTCTGGCATCCTGGCGGAAAGATATTCGGGCAACTCGTTCTGGGGCGTGATGGGATAACCGAAGTAGTAGCGGCAGCCGGCTCGGACAGCCGCTTCTGCAACGATATGGGAACCATTCATTAACATTTTCTCACTGGGCACGATACACCTCAATCGCTACTTCAGGACAGACCGTGGCGCATTGTTTACACGCGATACATCCCTTTTCGCCTTCTGGTACGTTTTCTTTGTATCGAGCAGGCGAGTATCCCTTCTTATTCGGGGTTTCGTCCACTTCGATCATGTCGTTCGGACAGGTTTCGATGCATATGTGGCAACCTTTGCATCGTTCGCTGTTGATCGTTATTTTCCCTTTTTTCGTCTTTTTTGTCATAATCCATTGTCCATAATTTTAAGGGCTGATAAAGCTTCAAGTGCATTAAACCATAAAAAAAGCCAATGCCGAAAACCTCTGAAACGAAAATTTCTATTTGTACAGGCTCACTTTGTCAAGGAAAATTTATATATTCCTTGAAATTTCTTGGAAAAGCGATCGATGAAACCCATTCCCCATGGATCTGTGTGGAATATGGGCTGGCCAGGTCACTTTCTGAATCAAAGGGTTTTTCCTTGACAAACCTGCTCATCAACAGATAAATAGTTTTCTGAAATAGTTGGGCAGAATTCAATCGGGAACCTGTTTGGATTTCAGCCCCGTCATTCACCTATACCATAAAAAGCGGAACAGACAATGCAACTGACTGAAAAACAGATTGATTATTGTATGGAATGCGGCGTATGCACCGGGAGCTGTCCGGTCAACAAAGTGCTTCCAACCTTTTCACCGAGACAGATGATCAAGAAGGCGCTGAGAGACCCTGCCGGGGAACCATACCTTGACCCCGGTCTCTGGGCGTGCTTGGGTTGCGCCCGGTGCAGCACACGATGTCCGGTTGAAATCGACTTCCCTGAATTTGTACGTTTCCTGAGACAGAAAGCGCGGGATGCAGGAAATCTTCCCCAGGAAAGCCACCACGGGATTATGCAGTGCGTCGCCGAACTTCAATTGAACGATCGAACCCAGAATCGAACTGCCTGGGCCAAAGGGGTGGGAGATTTCGGGGAATCGGGGGATGTTTTTTATTTTGTGGGGTGTCTGCCGTATTTTGAAGTGGTATTCCAATACCTGGAATTGTCCCCCCTTGAGAGTGCGCGAAGCGTTCTCAAATTGCTGAACCGGATGGGTATTACACCCGTCATCAGCAATGAAGAACGGTGTTGCGGCCATGACGCGCTCGCCAGCGGCAATGAAGAGACTTTCCGGAAGCTGGCGGAACGGAACCTGGAAGTGATAAAGTCTTCCGAGGCAAAGACAGTCCTGTTCAGTTGCCCGGAGGGATATGCCACATTCAAAAATCAATATACGAAACATTTTGGCAGCCTGCCTTTCGAAGTGTTGCACATGACCGAATTTCTGGCCCGTGAACTGCCTGCATCCGGCCTTGAATTTACACCTTCTTCAAACGGAGCCGTTACATTTCACGACCCCTGCCGCCTGGGAAGGGATGCCGGGATCTACGAGGCCCCGAGGGATCTGTTAAAAAGCGTTCCGGATGTAACCCTCGTGGAAATGGGTCGTAACAGGGCAAATGCCCTTTGCTGCGGGACAAGCGCATGGATGGAGTGCGCCAACTGCTCCAAGGCCATGCGGCTGGAACGGCTTCAGGAGGCGCTTGATACGGGGAGCGGGACCATGGTCACGGCCTGTCCCAAATGCCAAATCCATTTCACCTGCGCTCAGCGTACGGCGGAGATGGATCTCAACATCACGGATATTTATGCCTATCTTTCAGAGCACCTCAGCGGTGAATGATCGGCCCTAATTTCGGATTATGAATTGCGGATTGAGGAGTCGTTATATGAAATCAGAGAAAAATCAAAAAGTACAAGGCGCTGTGATGGTTGTGGGCGGTGGTATCGCCGGCATGCAGTCGGCCCTGGACCTGGCGGATGCGGGGTTTTATGTTCATCTGGTGGAAAAATCACCGGCTATCGGTGGTGTGATGGCCCAGCTGGACAAGACGTTTCCCACCAATGACTGCGCCATGTGAATTATTTCTCCGAAACTGGTCGAGGTCGGCCGGCACACCAATATCGAACTTCACACCTGTTCAGACGTGGATGAAGTGAATGGGGAAGAAGGAAACTTTGAAGTAACACTCACCAAAACGCCGCGATATATTGATCCTGATGTCTGTACTGCATGCGGGGATTGCACGGACGTATGCCCTGTTGAGCGGCCCAGCGAATATGATATGGCGCTGGTGGAACGTAAGGCCACCTATAAACCCTACGCTCAGGCCATTCCCGGAGGCTTTGCCATCGAGAAACTGGATCTGGCGCCGTGCAGAATGGCCTGTCCGGCGAACCTGAATGTCCAAGGCTATGTCCAGATGGTGAAGGAGGGCAAATACAGGGAAGCCGTCGAAATCATCATGCGGGATTTACCCCTGCCCGGAGTGCTGGGTCGTGTGTGCCCCCACCCCTGCGAAAAGAGCTGTCGACGTCTGGAAATGGATGAACCCATATCCATACGGGAATTGAAGCGTGTGGCAGCCGACCGGACCAATCTGCAGGAAATCCCGGTGCCCGAAATTGAGACAAAAAAGGAAAAGGTTGCCGTTGTGGGTTCCGGACCTGCCGGCCTTACGGCTGCATATTTTCTGGCGCTTAAAGGATATAAGGTCAGCGTTTACGAGGCTATGCCTGAAGCCGGCGGTATGATGCGTTACGGCATTCCTGCACATCGCCTTCCCAGGGCGGTCCTGGACAATGAAATCGAGAATCTGAAACGTTATGGCATCGAAATCCATACGAATACGGCCATCGGGAAAGATGTTACCCTGGAAGAACTCCAGGCCCATGGCGCGAAAGCGATATTCCTGGGCCCCGGCGCCTGGAAAGGCTTGAAACTGCATCTTGCCGGTGAGGAAACGGAAGGGGTTCGGGATGTAACCGGTTTCCTTACGGATGTGGAGCTGGGTAACATAACAGAACTTCAAGGTAAGGCCGTTATTGTCGGGGGTGGCCATTCAGCCCTTGATGGCGCCCGGACGGCATTGCGGCTCGGAGCCGATGAAGCCCACATCATTTACCGGCGTTCACGGACGGAGATGCTGGCTGAACCGGAGGAGATAGAGGAGGCCGAAAAGGAAGGGATCAAGATCCATTTTCTGGTGGCGCCCATAAGAATCGCTGAAGAGAACGGCAAAGCGGCGGGCATCGAGTGCATTCGGACCCGGCTCACAGCCGCCGACACCACCGGCAGACGAAAACCGATCCCCATTGCGGATTCGGAGTTTTTCATTGAGGCGGCCCACATCATTCCCGCCATCGGGCAGGAACCGGATCTGGATTTCCTGGATGAGAGATTTAAAGCGGAAGTGTCCAAATGGAATCTTCTGAAGGTCAACGGCGAGACACTGCAAACCAGTATCCCGGGCGTTTTTGCTGGCGGTGACGTTATTACCGGCCCTGCCACGGTGATCGAGGCGGTTGATGCCGGAAAGCGGGCGGCCCGGTATATGGTCAAGTATCTCCAGGGCGAAGAACTGCCCACCGAATGGCAGGATGAACCGCCCGTTGGCACCAACTGGGTGGAGATTCCCGATGATGCGCCGACCCTGAACCGAATGCGGGTTCCCACACTCCCGGTGGAGGAGAGACTTCCCGGCTTTAAAGAAGTGAGCCTGCTGGTGGATGAAGAAACCGGCCGGTCCGAGGCGGCCAGGTGTCTCAACTGCGGCGGATGCTGCGAGTGCTACGAGTGTGTTAAAGCATGCAAGGCTGAAGCCGTAACCCTGAAAACCCATGACGAGCAGGTGAACCGGTTATCCCTGAACGTGGGGGCTGTCATCCTGGCCCCCGGCTTTCAACCATATGATCCCGGACAGTATGACACCTATCACTATGCCACCTATCCCAACGTGGTCACCAGCATGGAGTTTGAGCGGATCCTGAGCGCTACAGGGCCCAGCATGGGACATCTGCAGCGGCCGTCTGACGGTCAGGAGCCCAAAAAGATTGCCTGGTTGCAGTGCGTGGGGTCCAGGGACACCAATCGTTGCGATCATGCCTATTGTTCTTCCGTTTGCTGCATGTATGCGGTGAAAGAGGCGGTGATCGCCAAAGAACATGCGCCCGGCGAACTGGATGCGGCCATCTTTTTCATGGACATGCGGACCTATGGAAAGGATTTTGAACGCTACTATGACCGTGCCAGGGATGAACAGGGGGTTCGGTTTATCCGATCCCGAATTCATTCTGTTGCGGAAGACAGCGAGACCCACAACCCCATCCTGGAATATGTGGATGAAAACGGGTCTATGCAATCAGAGCAATTTGACCTGGTGGTGCTTTCCGTCGGCCTTGAAACTCAAGCTACCCTGGTGGAACTGGCTGAAAACCTGGAAGTGGCGCTGGATGCCGACAATTTCGTGGAAACCAGTGTCTTCAACCCGGTTGAGACATCACGACGCGGCATCTATGTGTGCGGTGCGTTTCAGGAGCCCAAGGATATTCCCATTTCCGTTATGGAAGCCAGCGCCGCCGCCTGCGACGCCAAAGGAAAGCTTTCAGCGGCCCGGGGAACCCAGGTAAAAGAGAGGAGCTACCCCGAGGAGCGGGATGTTTCTCAGGAAGAACCGCGCATCGGGGTCTTTGTGTGCAATTGCGGCACCAATATCGGCGGAATTGTCAATGTGCCTGAGGTGGCGGAATATGCCAAAACCCTGCCGGGGGTAGCCTATGTGGACGAAAACCTCTTTACCTGTTCTCAGGATACCCAGGACGTCATGAGGGATGTTATTGAGCGCGAGGGGTTGAACCGCGTTGTTGTCGCGGCTTGCACCCCTCGGACCCATGAACCCCTGTTCCAGGAAACCATGCGGGATGCGGGGCTCAACAAGTATCTCTTTGAAATGGCCAATATCCGCAACCAGTGCTCTTGGGTCCACAGCAAGGAGCAGGCAGAGGCCACACGGAAATCAAAGGACCTGGTGCGAATGTCAGTGGCCCGGGCCCAATTGATCCAGCCCCTGCCCCAGCCCACCATCAGCGTTGACAGCAAGGCCCTGGTGATCGGGGGCGGCATCTCCGGTATGACCGCAGCCGTGGGATTGGCCGATCAGGGATACCATACCTATCTGGTGGAGCAGTCCGGTGAGTTGGGCGGCAATGCCCTGATGCTCAATGAGACCTGGCGGGGAGACAAGATTTCCGACGCTGTTCAGGGAATGGTTCAGCAGGTGGAGAATCATCCTTTGGTTGATGTCTACAAAGAGACCACCATCAAGGATGCTGCCGGGTTTGTGGGCAATTTTGAAACCACCATTTCGCACAACGGGACCGATACAACCCTGAAACACGGTGCCGTGGTGGTGGCAGTGGGTTCCGAGGAACTTAAACCCAATGAATATCTCTACGGCGACGATGATCGGGTGTTGAGCCACCTGGATTTTGACGCTGCATTAATGACCGGGGACGACCGGGTGAAAAAGGCAGGTTCCGCCGTGCTGATCCAGTGCGTGGGGTCCAGGGAGCCGGAGAGGCCCTATTGCTCAAAGGTCTGTTGTACCCACAGCATCAAATCAGCCCTGGAATTGAAAGAGATCAATCCCGACATGGATGTTTTTGTTCTGTATCGGGACATCCGGACCTACGGACAACGGGAAGCACTTTACCGCAAGGCCAGAGAAAAAGGTGTGATCTTCATTCGGTACGACCTGGATAACAAACCGCGGGTTCAAAAAGAGGGAGATCAGCTGGTGGTGACGGTCAAGGACCATATCCTTGATCGGGAAATTCAAATGAGCCCTGATCTGTTGGTGCTGGCAAGCGCTATCGTTCCCCGGGATAACGAAAGTCTGGCCCAGATGTACAAGCTCTCCGTGAATGAAGATGGATTCTTTATGGAAGCCCATGCCAAGCTGAGACCCGTTGAGTTCGCATCGGAAGGAATCTTCCTGGCAGGCATGGCCCACTACCCCAAACCCATTGAAGAGAGCGTGGCCCAGGCCAAAGCTGCTGCATCCAGAGCCTCTGTGGTGCTCAGTAAGGAAACCCTTTCTGTGGAAGGGGTGGTTTCCCATGTGAATGAACAGTACTGCATCGGTTGCGGTATGTGTGAGGAGGCCTGCCCTTACAGCGCCATCGGCCTGGTGGATTTAGAGGCGGGTGGTCAGGTGTCCCGGGTGCAGGCGGCTCTTTGCAAGGGGTGCGGCGCTTGTGCCGCGGCATGTCCCACGGGGGCGGCCGATATCTTCCATTATGATGACGAAGAAGTGTTAACCATGGTGGATGCGGCTTTAGATTGATGATTGTTGATTGATGTTTGATGACAATTCGCAATCCGAATGGAGTTTTTTATGACTGAAGCGTTTGATCCCAAAATTGTAACATTTGCGTGCAACTGGTGTGCCTATTCTGCTGCTGATCTGGCAGGGGTGAGCCGTTTTCAATACCCGCCCAATATGAGAATTATCCGGGTGATGTGTTCGGGCAGGGTAAACCCTAATTTTATTCTCAAGGCGTTTCAACGGGGTGCGGACGGCGTTCTGGTGGCCGGGTGACACTTCGGGGACTGTCATTACCTGGATGGTAATGTAAAAGCGGAAAAGATGTTTAACCTGACACAGGAGCTGATCAAAATCCTGGGCATTGACCCGGAAAGGCTCAGACTCGAGTGGATCTCCTCGGCCGAAGGCACTCGCTTTGCCGAGGTGGCCAGGGAATTCACGGAAAAGGTCCGTACACTGGGATCCGCCATGAAGGAGGCGGCTTGATAAGCATGAAGGTGAAAGGTGAAAGGGGCGTTGAGCTTTGAGCTTTCACCTTTGAGCTAACATTAATGAAAATAGGAGAATGACCGTGAGTAAGGATATTCTTGTAATTGGGGGTGGCATTGCCGGGATCCAGTCCTCATTGGATCTGGCCGAAATGGGATTCAAGGTCCACCTGGTGGAACGATTGCCCAGTATTGGCGGGAAAATGGCGCAACTGGATAAGACATTTCCCACCAACGATTGCGCCATCTGAATCCTTTCGCCTAAAATGCTGGATGTCGGTCGACATCCCAACATCGAACTTCTCGCCTATTCCGAAGTTCTGGAAGTCAAAGGGGAAGAAGGCGATTTCAAGGCTACCATCAAACGGAAAGCCCGTTATGTGGACGAAGACAAGTGCACCGGGTGCGGTGCCTGCAAGGAGAAATGCCCCACCGCCATACCCGATCTCTTTGAAGAAGGCCTGGGAACTCGTCGGGCCATCTACAGCTGGTTTGCCCAGGGCATCCCGTCTACCCACACCATTGATCCGGATTACTGCCGGCAGTTGAACGGCAAAAAGTGTGGTATCTGCGCCAAGGTCTGCCAGGCTGACGCCGTTAATTTTGACCAGAAGGACCGGACCATCGAACTGGATGTGGCGGCTGTTATTGTGGCTTCCGGTTATGATGTGTTTGATCCGTCCCGTATTCCCGAATACCAGTATCGTGAGATTCCCAATGTGGTGACGGCCATCGAGTTCGAAAGACTGTTGAGTGCCAGCGGTCCTACCGGCGGCCATCTGGATCGCCCATCGGATCTGGCGGTTGAAGCGGAGATTGAGACCCTGAAAAAAGCCCATGGGAAATCGCTGAAACAGCTGAAGAAACTGGAAGAAAAGTTTAGCGAGACGTCCGCTGACTTCTATGTTAAATTTCAGAAAGGCGAATTTAAAGACGATAAAGACAGAGAGAAATGGGCACAGAAATATGAAAAACATCTGACCATTGAAGAACCCCTCGAAAAGCTCGAAGCCCGGGCTGAGGGATTTCAAGTTGCCAAAAAACTGGCCTTTATTCAATGCGTGGGTTCCCGGGATTTTCGATTCTACCCCTTTTGTTCCGGTTACTGCTGCATGCATTCCATCAAGGAAGCGATTATTGCCAGAGAACATGAGCCGGAAACCACCTCAACCATCTTCGGCATGGATATTCGTGCTGTGGGAAAAGGCTTTGAGGAATATAAGGTGCGGGGTGGCGATCAGTCCGGCATCACCTATGTCAGGGGACGGATAGCCGAGATCAACGAGGGGCCCAACCACAACCCCGTTTTGACCTACGAGGACACCCGCGAGAACCAGGTCAAGAGCGAGGCTTTTGACCTGGTGATTTTGGCCACGGCCTGCGCTCCCTCCCGCGGGAACCCCCAATTGGCGGAAATTCTCGGCATTGAGCTGAGCCCTTTTGGTTTTTTTAAAACCGACCCGTCGCAACCCATGGACACAACCCGGCCCGGAGTTTTCGCCTGCGGTTGTGCGCACAGCCCGATCGATATCCCGGAATCCGTGGCCCAGGCCAGCGGGGCGGCCGCCCGAGCGGCGCGGACGGTGATGAGAGCTGAAATGCGCAAAGCATCATGAAGGAGTCTGCCAGCATGAGCCAAAAGAAAGAAGAAAAACAATCCAATGCCCAAGCCCAACGGATCGGCGTGTTTATCTGCGATTGCGGGTCAAACATCGCCGGACATCTGGATTGCCCGGAAGTGACCCGTTACGCAGCCACTCTTCCCGGAGTCGTGTACGCCAAGGAGAATCTTTACACTTGCTCTGAGGCCGGCATCGCGGAGATCATGAACGGCATTAAGGAAAATGATCTGAACCGGGTGGTGGTGGCGTCATGCTCCCCTCGAACCCACCAGCCGCTCTTTTGCAGTTCGTGCGCCCAGGCAGGCTTGAACCCATACCTGTTTGAAATGGCCAACATCCGCGACCAGTGTTCGTGGGTGCACATGGGAAACAATGAAGCCGGTACCGAAAAAGCCAAGGATCTGGTGCGCATGGCCGTGGCCAAGGCGGCGTTCCTTGAGCCCCAGGAGGAGATCGAGGCCGATTTAACCCCGCGGGTACTGGTGATGGGCGGCGGCGTGGCAGGTCTTTCCGCTGTGGAGACCCTGGCCGATATGGGCCTTGATGTGGTTCTGGTGGAAAAAGCGGCCGAACTGGGGGGTTTCCTGAACCGGATCGATTGCCTGTTCGGAGGAGAGAAAGCGGCTGATCGTGTGGCTGCCCTGGTGGAAAGCGTTCGTTCAAAATCGAACGTGAAGATCTATCTGAACGCCGAAATGGAAACGGTGGGGGGATATATCGGCAATTACGAAATCGGCATTCGTCAGGCGGACGGTTCCACCGTGGATGAACTGGTGGGATGCATTGCCGTGGCAACCGGGGCGCTGCCTTGGGTGCCGCAGGGCCTTTACGGATATGATGGCAAACATGTCATTACCCAGGCAGAACTGGAAGAGCGGTTTTCTGAAGGCACATTCGATGCAGAGCGGGTGGTAATGATTCAATGCGTGGGCGCCCGTTCCGAAGACCGAAAATATTGTTCCCGCATCTGCTGCCAGACTGCGGTTAAGAATGCCCAGTTTATCAAACAACGAAATCCTGATGCCCATGTGCATGTGCTCTATCGGGACATGCAGATGTACGGCACTGAAAAAGAGCAGATGCTGTGGGATGCGCGGGGAATGGGAGTCCGTTTTGACGTCTATGATCCTGAGCAACCTCCGATAGTCAAAGATGGGGAGGTTCGTTTTTTTCAGGTGCTCACCGGCGACACCGAAAACGTTCCCTGCGATCTGGTGGTCCTGTCGACGCCTCTGGTCCCACGGGAAGACGCACCGGACCTGTCCAAACTCTTGAGGGTGCCCATCGACCAGAATAACTTCTTTATGGAAGCCCACGCCAAGTTGCGACCTCTGGATTTTGCAACGGACGGCATATTCGTTTGCGGCTCCGCCCGTTATCCCGCCAATGTGGAAGAGGCCACATCCCAGGGCCTGGGGGTAGCATCAAGGATCGGTACAATCCTTTTCAAAGACAAACTGGTCACCAGCGCCATCGTGGCGGAGATCAATGCGGATACCTGCGTGGGATGCCTGGGCTGTGTGGAGATGTGCCCCTATGACGCCATACAATATCTACCCGAAAAAGGAATTTGCGAGGTGAACCGGATCCTTTGCAAAGGCTGTGGGTGTTGTGCTTCCACATGTCCTTCTCAGAGCGCCACGCTGAAGGGTTATAAACCGCAGCAGTTGCTGAGCCAGATCAAGGCGGTATGCTGAGATAGCTATTAGCGTAGGGGCACGATGCATCGTGCCCCTACTTATTTAACTTAACGAGGATGAATTATGAGTGACGTTAATTTTGAACCCAAAATCGTTTGCTTTTTGTGTACGTGGTGAGCATACGCCGCTGCTGACCTGGCTGGGGTTAGTCGACTGCAGTATCCAACGAACATCAGAACTGTTCGGGTGATGTGTTCCGGTAGCGTGTCCCCACACCATATCCTGAGGGCATTTCAACAGGGCGTGGACGGCGTTTTTGTGGGTGGGTGACACCTGGGCGACTGCCATTACCTGTATGGTAATTACGCGACCAAAAAGAGGATCAGTTTTTTAAGAGAGTTGCTGGCTTTTGTGGGGATCGAGTCGGACCGGCTTCGATCCAGATGGATCTCATCGGCCGAGGGGCCGGAGTTTGCCCACGAAGTCATCGATTTCATTGACAGCCTCAAGGCAATGGGTCCGTCTCCGTTGAAGCAACCGGAAAGAGCGGCGCTTCGTGCGGCCTGATGCCGTTGGCGGAATCGATAAACTTAAAACTTGTACGGGCACGGTGCTCCGTGCCCCTACCGCTTCAGGATTAGGATATTTCCATGAGTGAAAATGTAAGAAAAAAGGTCAAAGAACTGTTAAGTTCAGGAAAAATAGGTGGTTTTTTGGGCCTGAGCGATAAATATGGGCACATCGGTCCCCACCTTTTCACCGATGAAAAGGATCTGGATCATCTGATGGTGGGGGATTGGAAACAGCCTGGAGATACCCGGTATTCTCTCAATAAACAACTCATACACATTGCCCTGAAATATCCGGATGAGACCTTTGGCGTCCTGGTACGGGGCTGTGATGAGCGCGGGCTGAAATCCCTGTTCACCTGGAATCAACTGAACCCGGAAAAGGTGGTCCCGGTGGGCGTGGCCTGCCCCCCCATGCTGGCGGCCTACTGCGAGTGCCGGGAACCGTTTCCCGATGAATTTGTGGAAGGTGAAAAAACCGAAGGGGTGGAGGCGCTTTCCGTGGCCAAAGTCGACCACCTCGATCTGCCGGGGCGATTTGACTATTGGGCGGATGTCTTTTCCCGTTGTATCAAGTGCTATGGGTGCCGGGATGTGTGTCCCATGTGTTTCTGTAAGGAATGCGCATTGGAAGACGACAATCTGGTGGCAACGGGCGCCATTCCCCCTGAAATTCCTGTCTTTCACTTGACGCGGGCCATCCACATGGTGGGCCGTTGTATCGATTGCGGGCTATGCAATGAAGCATGTCCGGCGGACATCCCCCTGCGCACCCTGTATAAGAAAGTGGCGGATATCATTGACGACCAATTCCAGTATCGTCCCGGATACACCAAAGGAAAATCTCCTTTGAACATGCTGGGCGTCGGTACGGAAGTATAGAGAAAAGAGAGGAGTACTCATGGACTATAAGACCGTGCTGACCACCTGCACCTATTGCGGTTGCGGATGTGGTTTTTACCTGGAGGTACTTGACGGTCAGGTTATCGATACCATTCCCTGCAAGACCAATCCGGTCAGCCAAGGGAAACTCTGTATTAAAGGCTGGAATGTCCATGAATTCATTCAGAGCCCCAAACGATTAACCAAACCGCTGGTTCGAAAAGACGGCGAACTGGTGGAGGTTTCATGGGATGAAGCTCTGGACTACACGGTGGAGAAGATGAAGGGCATTAAAGAATCCCATGGCGGGGATGCCCTTGCCTTCCTTACCTCCGCCAGAGTAACCAACGAGGAGAACTACCTTTTCCAGAAATTCGCACGAGCCGCAGTGGGCACCAACAATGTGGACCACTGCGCACGTCTCTGACACTCTTCCACTGTGGCAGGTCTTGCCGCAGCGTTCGGAAGTGGCGCCATGACCAATTCCATTGATGAAATCCAGGATTCCGAATGTATCTTTGTCATCGGAAGCAATACCACATCGAGCCATCCCCTGGTGGCCACCCGGATTTTCAGGGCCAAGCAGAAAGGTTCGAAACTGGTGATTGCCGATCCCAGAAAAATTCAACTGGTGTCAGAATCGGACCTCTATATGAGACAAAATCTGGGAACCGATGCGGCGCTCCTAAACGGCATGATGCATGTTATCCTGAAGAATAACTGGCATGATCCTAAATTTATCGAGGAGCGCACAGAAGGGTTTGAAGAGACCCGAAAAGTCATTGAAGAATATACCCCGGAAAAAACCGCCGAAATCACCGGGGTACCGGCTGAAGATATTGTGAAGGCGGCGGAATATTTCGGCACGGCTGAAACCGCCACCATCATTTACTGCATGGGGATTACCCAGCACACCACCGGTGTTGACAACGTCAAGAGCCTGGCGAACCTGGCCATGCTCACCGGTAATATCGGGCGAGAGTCTACCGGCGTAAATCCATTGCGGGGGCAGAACAACGTTCAGGGCGCCTGCGACATGGGCGGTTTGCCCAATGTGTATCCCGGATATCAGCCGGTGATCACCATTGATTCGCAAAAGAAATTCTCAGATGCATGGGCTGCCGAACTTTCCGACCAGATCGGCCGTACCATTCCCGAAATGCTGGAAGGTTTGGATGACGGCTCCGTCAAAGCCATGTACATCGTGGGTGAAAACCCGGTTCAAAGCGATCCGGATATGATTCATGTGAAGAAATGCCTTTCAAAGGCGGAACTGCTGGTGGTTCAGGATATTTTCATGACGCCGACTGCAGAACTGGCCCATGTGGTTCTGCCCGGTGCCTGTTTTGCCGAAAAAGACGGCACTTTCAGCAACACGGAGCGGCGAGTGACGCGCGTTCGAAAGGCGGTGGATCCTCCGGGAGATGCCCAGGCGGACTGGGAAATCATCTCTGATGTTTCAAACCGTTTTGGTTATGAAATGACCTACGAATCGCCTGCGGCCGTCATGGATGAAATCGCATCGGTCACGCCGTCCTACGGGGGCATTTTTTATGACCGCCTTGAGGGCGAGGGAATACAGTGGCCATGCCCGGACCGCGACCATCCCGGCACGAAGTTTCTCCACCAGGGTGCTTTTGCCCGGGGCAAGGGATTATTTCATGCCATACCCTACAAACCGCCCGCGGAAGTTGTGGATGCGGAATATCCTTTCTGGTTGACCACGGGGCGGGTGTTTGCGCACTATCATACGGCCACCATGACCCGGGAGTGTCCGCAGCTAGACGCGGAAATTCGGGAAGGGTTTCTGGAATTAAACCCGGAGGATGCTGAAAGCTTAGGTGTTTCCGAAGGGGAAGAGGTCACGGTCTCTTCCCGCCGGGGCGAGCTCAATGTCAGGACGACGGTGACCGATCGTGTGGGTGCAGGCGTTTTGTTCCTGCCTTTTCACTTCCTGGAAAGCAATGCCAACATCCTCACAAACCCGGCCTTTGATCCCATTGCCAAAATCCCCGAACTCAAGGTGTGCGCCGTGAAGCTGGAGAAGGCGGCATAGGGAAAAACTGAAACTCAATCGTAATTATAGTAATTTGTCAGAATAGACCCCTCCAGTGGCGTATTCAGGAGTTTCGCGTAAAGGTAGCACTTGGAAAGAAAAAGGAAGCTGATTTTCTTTCCGTAGATATCCTTGTCTTCCTCAAGACTGTCAAAATTGCCGCCGCCTTTTGAAATCACCAGATCAGCCTGTCTGAAAAGTTCCTGAACCTCCGGGGAGCACCGGGAAACCCGGGTTCCGGGGAAGGGGCCGTCGATGCCGTTGGGCCGTACCTGGACAATCTCATCCATTTTTACATCCCGGGCTTCCTGAAGGGTCACGTCGTTCAGGGTGGGCATACTTCGGACCACAAAGACAATTTCGAGGTCATATAATTTCTTCAGGGTCGAGATCAGTAATTTGTCCAGCACAATTTCCCCCGCATTATCCCCAAAATAAACCAGACGGCGCGTCTTTCCGAGCTGATCCTTGAATGTTTCAAAACTTTTTTCGGGAAGGGGTTGTTCCATCTTTTCTTTCACGATCGTCACCAGTTTTCGAAAATCAGGGGAAATCATGATGTCAATGGCGTTTCCCATGATGGCCAGTTTGACAGCGACCTTAAGGGGGTCTTTTGCGTTACGCACCATCCCTTCAAAAGTCTCATAGCGATCCAGAAGATACCGGTTTAGTTTTTCTTTTTCTCTCTTAAGTGGATTTTCATCACCCAGTGTCTCATATGTTTTTTTCATAACGTCTTCAATAACATCGGGGCTGGTGATATCCCAGTTTTTTCCCCGCAGGGAAGGGATCTGCAGAACATCATTGAATAGCGTCTTTACGTCTGTTTCACCCAGCCCTGTTCTGCGAATAAATCCCAGACACATTTTGAGGATGCAGGGAACACAATCCGGTCCTATTTTCATTCTTGAAGCTCCTGTTGGTGGTTGTAAGATTCTGTTTTCGCTTGGGATGCGTTGATAATCATGGCATCCTCCTCAATTTTGAATTCTTGAAAACCGAGCATATCCATTCAAACAAGATGGGTCAAGCTTTTGCCGCATGCAGAGGTGGTGGAAGTGCTTGAATGGAAATGAATACCATGATAGGAATGCGGGTGCCGCTTTGGCTGTATTCGTAAAAAGACAACTAATGGGAGTCAGAATGCCCTTTTATGAGTTTGAAAACAAAAGTCCCTTGGTCAGCAATAAGGCTTTCGTGCATCCGGAGGCCGTATTGATCGGCGATGTGACAGTGGATGAAACATGTTATGTGGGTGCGGGGGCCGTATTGCGGGGCGATATTGGATCCATCAGGATCGGAAAAGGATCCAATGTTCAGGAAAACTGCGTATTCCATACATTCCCCGACAAGTCCGTTGTTCTTCATCCCAACGCCCATGTGGGGCACGGCGCTATTCTGCACGGGTGCGAGATTGGTTCTTACGTTTTGGTCGGTATGGGTGCCATTGTCGCCGATGGCGTCAAAATTAACCCGGAGTGCATGGTTGGCGCCGGGAGTTTCGTGCCTTTTGGAAGTGAAATCCCATCCCGCAGCGTGGTTGTGGGATCTCCGGCTGCTACGGTGAAAGCGTTAAGCCCCGCCCAACTGGAACAGATCAAAAATGGACTTTCCATTTACCAGGACTTGACCCGACGTTATTTGAAGTCTTTTTCGCAGACCGGAGTTTCAATCGCCAGACAGAAAACCTAGGAGCCGCACCTTGAAAAGCGTTATTTATCACAGCACCAACGACAGACTAGAGCGTGTTAATTTCGAAACGGCCCTCATGAACGGCCTGGCTTCCAACTACGGTCTTTACATGATTTCCAGAAACGACATCCCAAAACTTTCTTCCGAGGCCCTGAAGTCCATGAAGGGTATGTCTTATGCGCGAATTGCCTTTGAGGTTTTGAACCCTTTTCTGGGCGCCGAGGTAAAAGAAAAAGACCTCAAGGCCATGTTGGACGATGCCTATGATGACGCTATTATCCCCACCACCATGCAGCACCTGACCGGTCAAACCCACATCATGTGGCTTACCCAAGGACCCACCTATTCCTTCAAGGACTATGCGGCTCGGTTTTTCGGGCGAATGCTCAATTATTTTCTGAAGCAATCCGGTGAAAAGCGCATTGTTGCCGTTGCCACCAGTGGAGATACAGGGGGGGCAGTGGCCGATGCCCTGCACGGTCTGGAGAGTGTTAAAAACATCGTATTTTTCCCCAAAGGGTCCGTTACCGAACGCCAACGGCGTCAGATGACCACCCTGGGGGATAACATATACGCCTTTGAGGTGAACGGAGATTTCGATGTATGCCAGGCCCTGGCCAAACGTCTGCTGGGCGACAAGTCTTTTGCGAAAGATCTATTCGACGATGCGGATCGCTTCACCTCCGCCAACAGCATCAGCGTAGGCCGGCTGCTGCCACAGTCGGTGTACCCGTTTTTCGCCTATTCCCGGGTAGCGGAATATGATGAACCCATGATTGCCAGTGTTCCCTCGGGTAATTTCGGGGATATGATGGGGACGGTGCTGGCTCGAGAAATGGGGCTTCCCATTGAACGGATCATATGCGGGGTGAATGAGAATGATGAATTCCCGGAATTTCTCAACACGAATGTCTACAGGGTGAAACCGTCACGCAAATCCCCTTCTTCTGCCATGATCGTATCCAATCCCAGCAATTTTGCCAGGCTCATCGACCTTTACGGCGGGCATGTTTACGATGAACGGGACGAAACAGGAAAGGTGACCCAGGAAGGGGTAATGGATGTGGTTCCGGATCTTAAGTCCATGCGCGAGGACCTGTGGTCCGTTAGCGTGTCCAATGCGGACCATTACACCGCCATACAAGAGGTCTACGAACGGTACGGCATCATGATGGAACCCCACGGCGCCGTCGGCTGGCGGGCCCTGGATACGTTCCTCGGGGGCAGCCACGACCGTCTGGCGGTGATTTATGAAACCGCCGATCCGGGGAAATTCCCGGATGAAGTGAAGAAAGCCATTGATATTATTCCCGATGTGCCGGAAAGGATTGCCGAACAGGCAGCCCTTTCTGAACGGATCTACACCATTGATGATCCGCCTTTCACCCGGGAAGACGGTTCCCTTACTGTGCGTGAATCCCAGTATGCTACTGCCAAGAAGATTATCAAGGAGGGCATCGCAATCAGCTGAGATCATCGGTGAAGTTATGGTAGTTTGAAAGGATAGGGGCTTCAAGAGGGGTATGAAAAAGCTGCATGTAGAGATAACACTTGGAAAGAAACAGAAAACTGATTTTCCGTCCGTAGAGATCCTCGTCCTCATCAAGGCTGTCAAAATTCCCCCCACCTTTTGAGCTCAGCAAAAAATCAAGGGGGATATGCCCCGAATTTCAAGACACATCCCCCGGTTGTCTGCAATGTTTACGGTAATACTGTTTTAACCCGTAACCATAAGCTTTAGCTTCTCAAAAAAGATTTCACAAAATCCTTCCAACTCTTACCGCCAATGGCTTCAAAAACATCGTCCACCGAAGCACCGCCGTCCGCAGCCATCCTGAATTCTTCATCGGCCATGGCCCAGAGACGCTCGGCTTCATCACCCATGAAATTTTCCGCCTGATCTCCGAAATAGAGGCTTTTGAGGTTTTTTCGCATTTTTGTGGGTTCAATAATGAACAGCCAACCCTCTTCATAGGGAGATTCATTGACCAGCTGCGGATTGTCCAAAATTCGATCATTAACCCGCGACACGATACCATCCACCGGAGACAGAACACGGGCAACTTCATTATTCCGTCTCACATCAAAACCCGCTGCCCCCTGTTTGACTTCATGGCCGATGTCGGGAAGATCAATGCTGCCCAGTTTCCCCAGCATTTTCCTGGCGAAATCGTCCAGGCCCACCCTGATCTGGCCACCGTATTCCGGTTTGGCCCAGGTATGGCCCTCGTGGTAATAGACATCTTCCGCCACCTGAAACCCTTCCACCTCTTTTTCTGCATGAACCGGCAACACCTCACTCTCAATACGGGCCTGCATCATTTGATCGAAAGAACAGTTACCGCATTCGTAGACATTGGGGCAGATCTTCCGTCCCACTTCTCCGGTAATCATGTATCGGCATTTTCGCTGTGAGGCCGGCAGTTTCATCATCCGCTCCACCCAGCTTTCGGTGAATTTATCGGGTTTCATGTCAACCCTTGATGCCGCTGCCATTTCTTTCTGTTTGGCAACCTTAAGCTGCATGCCCTGATCGTACACGCATGTTGGGCAATCGTAATTATTATCGCAGAGCTTGTAAGACACCACGTTGGCTTCCATCCACACACATTTCTTTTTTCCGGGCGGTACAATTTTCATGGACTCTCTTTTGGCTCCCATTTTCTCCTCCTCACGTTAAAATTTGATGTCATAAAAATTTATATGCAAATATTGTCATTGTTTCCGTTTGGATCTCTACTCTGCAAATGTGGTGCCATTTTCGAAAAAAGACACCCAAACACGATATAAACATTTGTTTTTACAGTTTTATTTATTTGAAATAATGATAATGATGACCCACATGAAACCAAAGACATTTTGGGTATATTTTCGACAATTCTCCATAAAACCAAAACTTCATACGCATAAAACATTGTTTTTTCTGTATAAATATGTCAATGATTGAATTTTCGACAGGTGTCTAAATATACTACACGCTGGTTTCGGCAGGTCCCGGGCGTTTATCCAGGTTCCATCTGAAAAGTTCCCGGCAGGTGTAACAGAACTCTGATTTCTTGAAATCCGTATCTTCTATGCGGGTAGAGGAAAACATGACACATCGGCGGTTGCGGCAATGAATCAGGCCCACACTGTGCCCGAGTTCGTGGACGGCGGTCTTCTTCACACGATCCATCAACAGATTGTGGTCTCGAGCTTCCTGATAGTAAATGGGATCCAATCTCCGGGTAGATATAACCGCGCACTGACCGGACATTTGAGCCGCTCCGAAAACAAAGGTAAGGATGGGGACATACAGATCCACCCGTGTCACGCCTATGATTTTGAAGGTCTCACGGGGGCAACAGGCACCCAGACGCTTTAAAACCCTTTTTGAACTGTATTGTCCACGGTCCTGATCGTAGGCATAGGAAGGATCTCCCATGGCCGGCAGAACCTTTACAGCCATTTTCGAACTTGTTGCAAGGCTTGCGGTAACGCAATCAAGGATTTCTTCATCAACAGAACCCAAGGGGCAGACATAGATGCATTCGGACACGACGAATCAGGATTCCCCCCTTTTGATAGCGTACTTATTCATCTTATTGTAGAGGGTTTGGCGGTCAATATCCATATCACGGGCGGCCTTGCTGATATTCCACTTCGTCTGCTCCAGTATCCTTAAAATGTGAGCCTTTTCCATCATCTTGAGCGATTTCGGGGAATCGGAAGCGTATGGTTCGCTGCGGGAAAGCGGGAGATCATCTGTCATGATCTCTCTTCCGGTCCCGATTACCAGGGCTCTTTCAATGATATTTTCCAACTCCCGAACGTTTCCGGGCCAATGATAATCCATCAGTTGCCGCATTGCCCCAGGGCTTATCTTAACAACCTCTTTGTTCATTTCCATACACTGTTGTTTTACAAAGGCATTGGCCAGCAGTGGAATATCTTCATTTCGCTCTCGAAGGGGCGGCACATGAATGGCAATCACATTGAGACGATAGAAAAGATCCTCTCGAAAATCACCTTTTGCAATAGAGGCTTTCAAATCCCGGTTCGTAGCAGCCAGTATGCGAACATCCACATCGATTGCGCTTTCACTGCCCAACCTGGAAATCTCCTTCTGCTGCAGAACCCTCAAAAGGTCCACCTGGGTTTTCAGGCTGATATCGCCGATTTCATCCAAAAGGATCGTCCCCCCCTGAGCCATCTCAAACCGCCCTCTTTTGGTGTGGTCCGCCCCGGTGAACGCTCCTTTTTCATAGCCAAAAAGTTCGCTTTCCAAAAGGGAGTCCGGTAGAGCACCGCAGTTTATGGCAACAAACGGCATAAAACAGCGATTGCTGTTTCCGTGAAGGGCCTGTGCAATCAACTCCTTTCCGGTGCCGCTCTCTCCCGTGATCAGGACCGTTGAGTCCGATGGCGCCACACGGTCGATTAAATCAAAAATCTCCTGCATGGCCTCGCTCTTGCCGATGATTTCATCATATTGATATTGCTCCTCCAGTCTTTTGCGCAACATGATATTTTCAAGGCGCATTTCCCTGTGGGCCACGATTTTTTTGATCTGGAGCTCTACCTCATCTGGATCAAAGGGTTTTACCAGGTAATCAAAGGCACCCTCCTTCATGGCCTGGACCGCCGTATCAACCGAAGCATAAGCGGTCATCATCAACACCCCCGAATCCGGGCTGATTTCTTTGATGCGCCGCATGGTTTCAAGGCCGTCTATCCCCGGCATTTTCAAATCAAGAAGGATCACATCGTATTGAGATTCTTGCACCATGGCAATGGCATTTTCCCCGTCAATGGCCAGGGCAACCCTGTACCCATCTTCCATCAGCCAGTCTTTGAGGGATTCGCGTATGGCGGCCTCATCATCCACAACAAGAATGTTGGGCATCTTTGTCATTGTTTGCTCCTTTTAAAATAGCGGTTAGCTTTTAGCCGTTAGCGAATAACATTGAAAGAAGAAAAGTGGATAAACAGCTTCGGTCTAAAGCTAACAGCTAATTGCTAACAGCTAAAGGCAGGCGAATAGTGAAGGTGGTTCCTTCGCCCGGCTCACTTTCCACTTCAATGGTCCCCCGGTGCCGCGTCACGATCCCGTATACCACCG